>NZ_JBFTQG010000005.1:0-302655 GCF_056398885.1 Cupriavidus sp. 01T418 | reverse complement strand
TTCGCTGCCACCATTCCGAGCACGGAGCGGGTGGCCGACATGATTTCGATGGCCGCACGCGAGTGCTTCAACGGCGCTCCCGGCCCGGCGTACCTGGAGATCCCGCGCGACGTGCTCGACCGCGAAGTCGACCTCGCGCGCGCGGTGATTCCGCGCCCGGGCCACTATCGTGCTTCCACCAAGTCGATCGGCGACCCGCGGGACATCGAGAAACTGGCCGACATGCTGGTCAACTCGGAGCGGCCCGCCATCCTGTACGGCCAGCAGGTGTGGACCGCGCGCGGCCATGAGGAAGCCGTCGCGCTTCTGCGCGGGCTCGACATCCCCGGCTACTTCAACGGCGCCAGCCGTGGCCTGCTGCCGCCGGGCGACCCGCATCACTTCGATCGCACCCGCTCGCAAGCGTTCGCCAAAGCCGACCTGATTATCATCGTCGGCACGCCCTTCGACTTCCGGATGGGCTATGGCAAACGCATCAGCAAGGAGCTCAAGCTGGTGCAGATCGATATGGACTACCGCACGGTCGGCAAGAACCGCGACATCGACCTGGGCCTGGTCGGCGATCCGGGCGCGATCCTGGGCGCGGTGCTGCAGGCTGCCAGCGGCCGCATCAAGAGCGACAAGCGCCAGGTTCGCCAGGCCTGGATGCGCGATCTGGCCGCAGCGGAAGAAGTTGCAACGGCCAAGCTGATGCCACTGTTCAAATCCGACAGCACGCCGATTCACCCGTACCGGGTCGCTTATGAAATAAACGAATTCCTCTCCGACGACACCATCTATATCGGCGACGGTGGCGACGTGGTGACGATCTCCGCCCAGGCAGTGCGTCCGCGCCGTCCGGGCCAGTGGATGGACCCGGGAGCGCTCGGTTCGCTCGGCGTCGGTACGGGCTTTGCGATCGCGGCCGGGCTCGCCAATCCTGAAAAGGAAGTGCTGTGCTACTACGGCGATGGCGCTTTCAGCATGACGGCCTTTGACATGGAGACCGCCAACCGTTTCAACGTACCGTACATCGCGGTCATCGGCAACAACTCGGCGATGAACCAGATTCGCTACGGCCAGCTTGCCAAGTACGGTGACCAGCGCGGCAACGTCGGCAACCTGCTCAGCGACGTGCCGTTCGGCAAGTTCGCCGCGATGCTTGGCGGCTATGGCGAGGAAGTCCGCGACCCGGCGAAGATCGCGGGCGCACTGCAGCGCGCCCGCGAGTCGGTGCAAACGACGCGCAAGAGCGCGGTCGTCAACATCTGGGTCGATCCCTCGATTTACGCGCCGGGCACGATGGCACAGACCATGTACAAGTAAGGTGTGCCCCGGAACGGGGCGCTGCGACATCTCTGCATCAGCGGCACAACTAACGATAGCTATTCAGGAGTCACCAATCATGAGCAAGCCACTCGAAGGGATCAGAATTATCGACTTTACGCACGTGCAAGCCGGTCCCGCTTGCACGCAGCTGCTGGCCTGGTTCGGCGCAGACGTGATCAAGGTCGAACGCCCCGGTTCGGGCGATGTGACACGCAGCCAGTTGCGCGATATCCCGGATGTCGACGCGCTGTATTTCACGATGCTGAACAGCAACAAGAGATCGCTGACCCTGGACACCAAGAAGCCCGAAGGCAAGGAAGTGCTGGAAAAGCTGGTGCGCGAATCGGACGTGCTGGTGGAAAACTTCGGCCCGGGCGCGCTCGATCGGATGGGTTTCTCCTGGGAGCGCCTCAAGGAACTCAACGCGAAGCTGATCGTTGCTTCGGTCAAGGGCTTCAGCGACGGGCACCACTACGACGACCTGAAAGTCTATGAGAATGTCGCGCAGTGCGCTGGCGGCGCGGCTTCCACGACCGGCTTCTGGGATGGCCCGCCGACCATCAGCGCCGCGGCGCTGGGCGACAGCAATACCGGCATGCACCTGGCGATCGGCATCCTGACCGCCCTGATAGGACGGGATAAAACCGGCAACGGCCAGAAGGTGGCGGTGTCGATGCAGGACAGTGTGTTGAACCTGTGCCGCGTCAAATTGCGCGACCAGCAGCGCCTGGACCGGCTGGGCTACCTGGAGGAATATCCGCAATATCCGCATGGCACATTCAGCGATGTGGTGCCGCGTGGTGGCAATGCCGGCGGCGGCGGGCAGCCGGGCTGGGTGTTGAAGTGCAAGGGCTGGGAAACCGATCCGAACGCGTACATCTATTTCACCATCCAGGGTCATGCGTGGGCGCCGATTTGCCGGGCGCTGGGCAAGCCCGAATGGATCGAAGACCCCGCCTACAGCACGGCCCAGGCGCGCCAGCCGCATATCTTTGAGATCTTCAAGACGATCGAAGACTGGCTGGCCGACAAGACGAAGTTCGAAGCGGTTGATATTCTTCGCAAGTTCGATATTCCGTGCGCGCCGGTGCTGACCATGAAGGAGCTCGCCAACGACCCATCGCTGCGCGCGAGCGGCACTATCACGGAAGTCCCGCACAAGGAGCGCGGCACCTATCTCACGGTAGGCAGCCCGATCAAATTCTCAGACCTGAAGCCAGAGATCACGGCCTCGCCGCTGCTGGGCGAGCACACCGAGGACGTGCTCGCCGGCCTCGGCTATAGCAAGGAGCAAATTGCGCGCTTGCGCGAGGCCCAGGCTGTTTGATTGGCAAGCATGGCGCCGCGCAGCCGAGGCTCCGACATCGGGGCTGGCAGGTGCGGCGTCTGTTCTGGCGCTGCACCTGGTCGGAATCACTTGAACAGCATCTCTTTCAAATTGGGGGAAGTCCATGCAAGCAGCCATTGATTTCGAGCAACTGGTCGCGGCAGTCGGCGATGCAATCGTCGTCTCGGACGCCAGCGGGGCCATCACCCTATGGAACCCTGCCGCCGAGCGCATGTTTGGCTATACGCAAAGCGAGGCGCTCGGGCAGTCGTTGGACTTGATGATTCCGCAACGCTTGCGCGGGCGCCATTGGGACGGCTATCACAAGACCATGGCAACCGGGCAGACGCGCTACGGTAACGACGTGCTGCGTGTTCCAGCGGCGCATAAGGATGGGCGGACCTTATCGATCGCATTTACGGTAGCTCTGCTGTATTCCCCCCAACAAACGGTGACCGGGATCGTGGCGGTGATCCGCGATGAAACCAGCCGCTTCAACGAGGAGCGGAACTTGCGCAAACGCCTGGCCGAACTGGTGGCCCCCTCCGGCGCATGACCGCGCGCGTATGCGCCGGGCACCGACTAGCTGACGATCTATAGCGCGGCATACCCGCACCGCGCCAGTGCCCCCCATTGTGCAGGAGACACTCCGATGAGCAAGTGGATACGCTTTCAGTGCCCCGATGGCCATATTGGCTTCGGTGTGCTGGAAAATGATTGCATCTCCGAATACGACGGAGAGATGTTCGATGAGCCAGTCCCAAACGGCACCGTGCTGCGCCTGGGCGAGATCACGCCGCTCAGCCCCTGCGAGCCAGGCAAGGTGGTGGCGCTGTGGAACAATTTTCATGCGCTGGCCAAGAAGCTGGAAAAACCGGTGCCGCTGCATCCGCTGTTCCTGATCAAGCCCGCCAGTTCGGTGGCGGGGCCGGGCGACGACATCGTGCGGCCCAAGAGCTATGCCGGCAAGATTGTCTACGAAGGCGAGCTGGGCATCGTGATCGGCAGCAAGTGCCGCAATGTCTCGCCAGCCGAGGCTGCCTCCCATATCTTCGGCTACACCATCGTCAATGATGTGACCGCGGCCGAGCTGATCCTGGCAGACCCCAGTTTTCCGCAATGGTGCCGCGCGAAGGGCTTCGATACCTTCGGCTGCCTGGGGCCAGTCATCGCGACCGATCTCGACTGGCGCTCGGCCCGCGTGGTGACGCGGCTCGATGGCGTCGAGCGGCAGAACTACCCGCTCGCCGACATGATCTTTGCCCCGCAGGAACAGGTCAGCCGGATCTCGCAGGACCTGACGCTGATGCCCGGCGACGTGATCGCATGCGGCACCTCGCTCGGCGTCGGCTCGATGAAGGACGGTGCGGTGGTGGAGGTGGCGATCGAAGGGATCGGCTCGCTGGTAAACCAATTGCGCGGCTAGGCAGCCGGCGCGGCCGGCCGGGTCTCGAGGCCCGAAAGGCCGGGCACGCCCGGGGAACAGGAGGGGAACAGGATGGCAATGACAATATGACAATAGGCCCTTTCCCCGTCCCTCTCCCAACTTCTCGTAGGAGCGGGGACCAAACCATCGTATCGCATACCGTGCGAGGTCGCCGTCACCGTTAGCCGGGGCGGGAAACCAATACCCCGACGGGAGTCCGATGTACGGCAAAAAAGCGCCTGTCAGCGCTTCTCTCACCGACGTGAAACCGCAGCCTCAGTTGGCTTGCCACTCCCTCGCCCGCAGGTACTCGTTCTTCTTGTCGAAGATTAGCTGACTGAGGAAGTCCGCGGAGTATGCCTTCAGCAAATGGGCGTGGTGTTCCTCGATATAGCGGGCGACACGCGTCTTCTCGCACTCGATCCTGCACAGCCAGCGGTACATCCCGGCATCCCAGCGAAAGCGCAGGCCGAGTTCGGTGAAGGCCGAGTTGTAGGCGGTCAGATGGTACTCGTCATCGCAACGCGATGCCGTGGTGTCAGCGGGCAGGGTGTTGTGCGCTTTGGACTGGACCTGATTCATGATCGGACTCCTTGCTCTCTGAAAGAGGTGGTGAGAGCAGCATAGGTGTGCCGAACGATTTACGATAATTAAAGTTACATGCAATAACCATAAATCATCGCTTATGGTTTATCAGGGCCTCCACACCCGTGATGCGCTGGATCAGCGTGCCTCGGAATCCGACTGTCGGGCGAGATCATCAAGCAGGGCTTTGGCCTGCTTCCAGTCGGCGAGGTCGAACCCCTCGATGAAGCTGCCATGGATATCAGCCAGCGTATTGCGCGCTGCGTCCAACTTTCCCTGTTGGCTCCATAGCCTTGCCAGGCTCAGTGTTGCTCGCAGTTCCAACGATCTGGCACCCTGCGCACGGGCCACCGCAATTGCCTTGTGAAAGCACGCTTCAGCCTCGATTTGGCTCGCCAGTGCAGAGGGCCCATCTTCTGCTCGCCGGAGCAGCAATTCGCCCCTGAGGCTATGCAGCTTGGCTTCGTCGACCCGCTCCCCGGTCTCTTCGGCCAGCACGAGCGCCTCGGCCACCCGGTCAAGTCCGGCGACGGCTTGCCCCGCCTTTTCATAAGCATCGGCCAGCAGGGCAAGTATGCCTGGCCTTCCCAGCGCCGCGCCGGTCGTCTCACATGCCCGGAGGCCATGGTGTATCCGGGCAATCCCCTCCTCATGACGTCCCCCCTCGGCCAGCGCCCAGCCTTGCAGGACTGCTCCTAATCCCAGAAAGAACGGGAGCCCTTGCTCATCCGAGACCGCGAGGGCAGCTTCGGCGTATTCGCGAGTCAGTTCGAACTCGCCCCGACACTGATGGAGCTCGGCCGCAAAGATAAGGCAGAGGGCAAGGTTGTAGGCGTCAGGGCGCGTTCGGGCCAGTGCAACGGCCTTATGGCTATGCGAGAGGGCCAGATCCGGCTTGCCGAGGTACCACAGGTTCCATCCAAGCGCGGCCATGGCGTGAACAGCCGGGTCCCGTCCGTAACCCAGCAGAAAGTCGTCCTGAGTCTGGCCTGGGCGCTGCAACGCTAGCACCTGCTCCATATGGGTGCGACCTTCGTCCAGCAAGCCAAGACGGAAAGCGGTGGCGCCTAGAGCGCGATGCGCTTCTGCGAAATGCTCAGGCTTGCGGGTCTTCAAGGCCAGGCCAAGCAGGCGTTGCCCGAGCGATTTCGCTGTCTCGTACTGTGCGCGCAACTGATAGAACGTCCACAGGCCCAATAGCGCGGAAAAGATATATTGGGTTTGCCCTTCCAGTTCGCACAGTGCCAGCGCACGCTTGTAGTTGGATTCCACCTCCGGGGAGGCTTGGCCTCGCGCGGCCGTCAAGGCCGGGCCGAGAGTCAGTCGCAGCGTCAGCTCCTGGTGCGCGCCTTCCGGGCAGTCGGGCGATTGCTTTAGCAGCTCGATGGCTGTGGATAGCTGGCGGATCGCTTCCGTCAGGGCAGAACGCTGCAGGGCTTGCTGGCCAGCCCAGTGCAGATATTTGACAGCCTTTGGGATGTTGCCGCTGTGGCTGTAGTGGTGGGCGAGCTCGCTGCAATAGTCCTTCAGGCGACTTTGGCATAGCGCTTCGATGGCTTGTGCAGTACGTTCGTGCAGCGCGCAGCGACGCTCGCTAAGCAGCGAATTGCCGGCGACTTCCTGGGTCAGGGCGTGCTTGAATGCATACTCGATCTCTGGGTAGGCGGGGCGCTCGTATATGAAATCAGCTGCCTGCAGGTCCGACAGAAGCGGGCGCAGCTTGTCTTGCGCGAGTGCTGTGATGTGCTGAACCAGCGTCAAGGGGAATTCCTTTCCGACCACGGCCAGTGTTTGCAGCAGTTCCTTGTGCCCGAAGGGGAGCCGGTCGATACGGGCTGCGAGTACCCCCTGTACCGTCGTTGGGATGTGCAAGAGAGTGGGCGCTTTTTCAACGCGGTAACAGCCAGGGTGACCGAGCAGGGCGCCCTCCTCAAAAAGGGCCTGGACGACTTCTTCCATGAAGAACGGGTTGCCTTCGGTCTTCTCAAGGATGAGCCGCTTAAGCGAAACGAGGCTTCGGTCATCCCCAAGCAGTGCGGTTAGCAGGCCTTGGGCCTCGGCTGGCCCCAATGGCTCCAGGCGCAGTTGCGTGTAGTAGCGCCTGGCGCCCCAGTCATGGGTATGCTCCGGCCGGTAGTTGACCAGCAAGACGATCCTCGCGTCAGGCACGTAATCGACGAAAACGTTGAGGAACGCACTGGTTTCGCTATCCAGCCATTGAAGGTCTTCGAAAATCAGTAATAGCGGCTGATTGAGGCTTTCCCGGATCAGCAGGTTTGCTATCGCACCAAACGTTCGTTTGCGCCGAATGCTTGTGTCCATGTCTGACAGTGCTGAACCGGGTTCAGTGATGCCAAACAGGTAGAGCAGGTAAGGCAGGTGGTCTTCCAGCGAACGCTCCAACGCAAGCAGTCTCCCCATGATCTTTTCACGACAACTGCGGTTACCATCTTCCGAGGTAATCTCGAAATAGTCTTTCAGGAGTTCGATCAACGGTAGATAGGCAAAGGCCTTCCCGTGCGAAACCGAGAAAGCCTCCAGCAAAAGGCAGCCTTGACGTGACCGCGCTTTCAACTCGTGGAATAGCCGGGATTTTCCTACCCCGGCTTCTCCCTGCACCCCGACAACTTGTCCGTGTCCCTCCTTGGACAGGGCCACGGCGCTTTGCAGTTGCTGCATCTCATCCTGGCGCCCCACAAATTTTGCCAGTCCGCGATGCGCCGCCACTTGGAGCCGTGTGCGCAAGGCGCCGAGACCCTGCACCTCATACACCTCGAGAGGTTCGCGGACACCCTTGACCTGTGTGGTCCCCAGTGCCTTGAAGTCGAAGTATCCCTCTGCCAGCTTGTGGGTGGCTGCACTCACCAGGATGGACGCTGGCCTGGCCATACCTTCCATCCGTGACGCAATGTGGATAGTGTGACCTACCGGATCGTAGTCGGTGTGCAGGTCATCCTTGCGGATCGAGCGCACCACGACCTCGCCGGAGTGAATGCCGACCCGGATCTCCAGCGGAACGCCCCGGTCCAGGCGAACCCGGTCACTGTGGCGGCGCATCACCTCCTGCATGCGCAGCGCCGCATATAAGGCCCGCAGGGCATGGTCCTCGTGCGCAATGGGGGCGCCGAACAGAGCGAGAATGCCATCGCCCAGGAACTTCGCGACATAGCCCTCATAGTGGTGCACGGCCTCCATCATCAGCGTCACGACGGGGTCGATCAGGTGGCGCGCCTCCTCGGGGTCCAGGTCCTGGATCAACGCCGTCGAGCCAGCCATGTCGGCGAACAGCGCCGTGATGGTCTTGCGTTCACCGAATGTCCCGCCCCTGGCTTCCATCGCTGCCACTTCAGCCAGGATACGCTCTGCCAGATGGGGTGGCGTGTAGTGAACCGGCGCCAAGCCTTTGGCGTCAGGTATTTCAAGCGTCCCTGAAATGAAGCCGTTCAGAGAAACGCCACATGCGCGGCAGAATTTTGCAATGGGGCTGACCTCGTCGCGGCAGCTTGGGCACTTTCGTACCAGCTTGGCACCGCACTCCTCGCAGAAGTTTCCCAGCGCGGTATTTTCGAAGCCACAGTTCGCGCAGCGCATGATGCCCCCTCACCGTGTTCGCACGTCCTAGATCATTAGAGGCGTGATCGGCCGTCGTAGCAAGCCAGACCTTGCGCCATCGGGCTTTGCCGGAGACGTCGAAGAGGCGAGATCGGGCCCGATGCTGCAACGGGGACGGTCCCAAGCCTCCGGAACCGCGAGAACCCGGTCAGCTGCGCATTGCCCTCTTGATGACGGGGCGCGTGTCGTTTGGCTGGGAAGTTTGAAGAGGAAGTATCCTTTCAGTATCACCCGGGTTTGGCTTGAGCATGCGAGGGGCGCTGGCCTGTATTCCAAATAGCAGTTCCTCAACCGTGCTCCAATAGGATTCGATGACGGCCGGGTCGGATGCGGAAAGCTTGTTGGTCGCCAGCATTTCCGAGCCAAAAGTGGAAAGTGTCGATGTCAGGCTGATCATCAAATAATGGAGGATGATAGGCTCGACCCTAGGCAAGACGCCTTCCTCCTGTGCTTCTCCGATTTGCGGCAGCACGCGATCAATCAGCGGCCGGAGTACCGTATCTGCGAGCCATTGAAGCCGCGGACTATATTCAAGGTATTCCTGAAGCATGAAGCGATGGAACTCAGGGAAATTCACCGTAAATTCGAACAGGGCACGGTACAACAGCCTCACCCGCTCCGCGGCACTGACCGGTGGTGCATCGTCCAGATAGCCCTCCCACACGTGGCTGATACGATCGAACACATGTTCGGCTACCGCCTCCCAGAGGATATCCTTGGTTCGGTAGTGGTAAGTGATCAACGGATGCTGCAATCCGATTCGCTCCGCGATGCTGCGGATGCTTGCCGCCCCGAATCCCTTCGAGGCAAATTCGGAAAGTGCCGCATTCAGGATTGCTGTTCGTGTTTCCTGCGCTCGCTGCTGTTCCGCGCGTTGGAGTTCGGGCGGTCGCCGACCCTTCCTGGCCGGGTTCTGCTTGGCATCCGTACTTCGCACCATATGTCCTCCTGAATAAAGTTTCTCCATCGGTGCACCGGTCGCTGGCGTGCGACTCGACCACCGAAGCGTCGCTGCCGCCGGTTGAGGGCCGTGGCTGCGTACGCTTTACGGACGTATTATATAAAGATCGGCGCACTGCGCCCGTTATCGAGATCAGATCGCCGTTGCTGCCGGCATACCGCTGGAAGGCAGCCAGCTGCCGGCGCTAGCGGGCACGAAGCGCTATCGTCACAGTGATCACCTCCCTGGGCCCACTCATTTTTCCGCTGAGTGATCCGTTCTGCACCAGCCCGGCTACCCCGATGCCAGGCCATCCCATCGAAGCCCCAGTGCTCCCGTACCCGGCACCGCAGCACCTTCCAAAGGCGACGCTAGCCATGCCGGCCCGGTGCGCTCGGATTTCCCGTTGCAAGACTGTCGAGTCTCGTTAAGTACTTACAGGCTTCACGGCACGTATCAGACACGGGTTGTCGGGATTTCATGTCACCACCGAGTGCGCAAAAAGCCCATAGGGATAATCCCACCAACACAAAGCTTTACGAGTGGAAAATTTACTACTACTCTGTGTGCAGGTTTCGTGTTTCGTGATGTCCAGGCGGTAGCGCGCCTCGAAGCGCTGAGAGGGGAACAGGGGATGAAGGGCATGTCTTCAGCTTCCGTATGTTTCACCGGGCGCGGCGGATGCGCATTGGAGTGTGATGCTATGTGCCCTCGCGATCGCGGCTTGACCGATACAGCCCAAGGTCGAGGTCTCCCCGGTTTTCTCAGCCATCTCCCGCTCTTCAAGGAAAGGTAATGGAAAGTACAGCAGATGTTCGTCGCGATATGCGTGAATTCCTCAATCGAACGCCAATGGGGAAAAAGCAATGGGTGGTCTTTCTTGTCTGTTTTGCAGCCACCGCGATCGAGGGCTTTGACACAATTGTGATTGGATTCATCGCGCCGGCCATCAGTCAGAATTGGAAACTCTCGAGCGCAGCGCTCTCGCCTTTGGTCGCATTTGGGCTATTTGGATTGCTGATCGGCTCAATCGTTGGTGGGACGCTCGCCGATCGCGTTGGTCGCAGGGCAGTGAGTATCGTGGCGATTGCGTGGTTTGGAATTGCGGGTATCGCTTCCTGCGAGTCTCAATCGATCGTCCAGCTCATTTCGTGGCGATTCATAACCGGCCTGGGCATCGGGGCCGCGATGCCTGCCACGTCGGCTCTCGTTGCGGAGTTCAGTCCAGACCGTTCGCGCTCCGCGATGCTCGCATCAATGTATTGCGGCTTTCTCTTCGGAGCCGCCGCTGCCGGATTTGTGACTTCCTTCGCAATTGGTGAATTGGGGTGGAGAGGCATGCTCCTGTTGAGTGGTGTAATGCCCCTTTTCGTCGTGAGTTTGCTGATATGGCAGGTTCCAGAGTCCCCCCTTTACCTGGTAGCCAGCAAAAAGTCCGACGCGGTGGTGAGGCGAGTTGTGGCGAAGATCTTCCCGACGGTAGATTGTTCGGGGATGAGCTTCTCCCTTGCTGCGCCGAGTGGGAGGCGGTCCGGAATCCGTGCGCTCCTGGGGCAGGATTATCGACTCGGCACCCTCCTGACATGGTTCGCCGAATTTGCGGGGTATCTGGTTTTTTTCCTTATCGGAAGTTGGCTGCCGACGCATTTGAAGCAGGCAGGACTATCGATGCATGATGCTTCGCAATTGTCCTCGATGTTCCAGTTTGGCGCGCTTGGCGGAGCGATCTTCTTCGCTGTCCTGGTTCGTCGGTTTAATGTCGCCGCGGTCATATCAGTCGCGTTTGGCGCAGGTTCGGTGCTCATAGTAGTCCTCGGTATGTCAGAAGCAGCTCCTTGGTATGCGGCCGCGGTCTTCCTGGCAGGGCTGGCTATCGGAGGTCCGCTGATATGCGTCAACACCATACCGGGAATCTTTTATCCCACTGCGTTTCGTGCTGCGGGAGGTGGCTGGACCGTTTCCATCGGCAGACTGGGTTCGATTATTGGTTCGGCACTAATCGGCCTGATAGTCATGTCGAATCTTCCTTACCTCATCGTATGCGTTGCCTTGTCGATACCGCTCCTGCTGGCTTGCGGAAGCATGATCGCCATGGCGCGTGTTCTGGCGGGACAACAGGAATCAGGGATTAAACAAACGGAAAGTATCGCTTCGACATCGACAATCGCAGTCAAATGAAATCGGAATATTTATATTTTTTGATTCTGTCGAATATTTGATAAATACACCAATGCAAGAAATGCCTGGAGGCTAAGATAATGTCAAAAAGAAAGATAGATACACATCAGCATTTTCTGCCGGAGTTCTACGTGGACGCCGTGGGGCTCGACTTGTTGAATGCGGCGATGCCGAGTGGCGTTGCTCCAACCTGGTCCGAAGAGGCAGCTATCGCGATGATGGATGAGAACGGCATTGACGAAGGCATCTTGTCCATCTCGTCAGGGCCGGCCATTCCAAATGCCGCGACGCTACTGAGGAAATGCAACGACCACGCTGCACAGCTTCGGTCTCGGTATAACGGCCGCTTCGGCTCCTTCGCGAGCCTGCCGCTTCCAAACGTCGACGCGGCGTTGAAGGAGGTCAGCTACTGCCTCGACGAATTGAAGGTTGACGGCTTCATTCTTTTCACTAACTACGACGGAAAGTATCTGGGCGACGCGCATTTCGCTCCACTGCTGGAGGAGCTCGACCGGCGCGGCGCGGTTGCCTTTATTCACCCAAATCAGCCGCCGCATGATATTCCATCCGTCGCTCCGGCGTCCGTGCTCGAGTATCCATTCGAGACAACGCGTACCGCCACAAGCCTGATCATTTCCGGGGCGATGAGCCGCTACAAGAACGTCCGGTTCATTCTCTCGCACGCGGGAGGCACGCTGCCTTTTCTTGCGCCTCGGCTCGCGCTCTCTATTTCAATGATGCCGTCGGTGGCTGAGCGAGTTGGTGATCCGCTCGCGGCAGTCAGGTCTTTCTACTTTGACACGGCGCTGTCCGCTGGTACCCCGGCCCTGGCTTCGCTTGCGCAAGTGGCGGACCCTGAGCGCATCCTTTTTGGAACGGATTTCCCGTTTGCCCCGACAAGCGCCATCCGGCATTTCGGATCGGTACTGGATGCAATCGAGATCCCTGGGATCGAGATGACAAAGGTGTACGGCGAGAATGCCGCCCAGCTGCTTGGGCGTTAGCTGTATGCGGGCCCGGATGAGGGTCCGCGATAGCTGCGCCCGAGGGTGAGGGCTGGCGTGCAACGACAAGGCGGAAACAAGGACGGAATGAGAAGCCTTAAACGCCAATTAGCACTGATTCAAGGTTTCAGCCTAATAATTTTGGGGGAGAGGTAAATGAAGAAATCACTATTGCCGTTAGTACTGCTGAGCGCAATTGGTGCTGCAAAGGCTCAGTCGGGCGTCACGATATATGGCGTGGTGGATTCCAATGTTGAATTTGCCACCAACGTGAAGAACGCCAGCGGCGGATCAGACAACCGGTTTGCGGAAAATGGTGGCGGCCTGTCCGGCTCGCGCTGGGGCCTGCGCGGTGTCGAGGATCTGGGCGGCGGTCTAAGCGGTTTTTTTGTGTTGGAAGGCGGTATTGGAGTGGACAACGGCACCTCGCAGCAAGGTGGACGCTTATTTGGTCGCCAATCTTTTGTCGGCCTGCAGAGTGCCAAGTACGGCAAGATCAGTCTTGGCCGCCAATATACCTCGCTTGACGAGGCGTTATCCAATTTCTCGCCTGCTTATTATGCGAACACCTATGAGCCGGTGATTGCCGTGGTAGGGCAGGCATTCCGTGAAGACAACACGGTGAAGTACGCTGGTACGTTTGGAGCCGTCACCGTCGGCGCCCATTGGTCCTTTGGCACTGGCGCGAGCTTTGGYAGCGCGGGCGGTGCCAGCATCGGTGGCACCGGCGAAGCCCCCGGTCAGTTCCGTCGCGATTCCGCGTACGGTGCCCAGGTCACTTATCTGGGCGACGTGTTCGGAGCAACTATCGCCTATGACCAGGTCAACCCGAGCCTCACCAATGGTAGCGCTTTCCTTGGTACAGGTACCGTCAAGAAGGCCGCTGCTGCGGTCAGCTACTCCATTGGCGCGGCAAAATTCGAGGGAGGCTATCGCTGGGGCAGGTCGAGTGCGTCTGCGTTGACGCTGGTGCGCGATGACATTTATTGGGCTGGCGCTGCCTACCAGGTCACGCCCGCCCTTGGCCTGACGGTGGACTACTTTTACCAGGCCTTCCACGCATCGACTTTGCCGGCTCTGCGCCCTCCAGGCAATCCTTGGCAGCTCATGTTCATCGCTGACTACAATTTCTCCAAGCGAACAGATGTGTACCTGACTACCGCTTACTCCAAGAATGCCGGCCTCGCCCTGGACACGGCGTCGATCGGTTTCTCCAACGGCTACCCGCTTGGGGGAACCAAGACCAATATGCTCGGCGTTGCAATGGGTATTCGGCATAAGTTCTGAAACACTCCCAAATTCAATTTTCAAGCGTGCCTTGCCCAACCCCTTTGGCCAGGTAAGCACGCTTGCCGGGTTCCCGCGTGCTTCGGGCGGGCTTCGATCGGGCATTGGTGGCTGCCGCGGCATAGTGGCCGCGCGTTGGCAGGCGCTCTGCATTTCTTCCGCCAGCCAAGTATCGACGGAGATGCTGGTTGTGCGCCGCCCCGGGAGTGGGGTAGATCATGAGCGCAGTTTACCTTGCAAACTTTACGGTCGTGAAGTATAGTAATTTCAAGCAACGGATAGCAACGAAACGGGCTTCGCTTCAAGCGACCACTCCGCTGTCAGTTGAAGGCAAATATACGAACCAATATGGAGTGAGACATGATTGAGGAGCGTGACGTTACAGTAACGATGCGAGACGGTACTCGTCTCGCGGTCGACGTCTATCGACCGGACGGCGATGGCAAGTATCCGGTGCTGTATGCCTCGGCGCTGCACAACAAGGATCTTCAAGGTCCGGACATTGCCGATGTGCTGCCACCACAGCCCGCGCATGCTCCGCTCTGGTTCGGACCCATTGAAGCAGGGGACACTCGTCGCTTTATCGCCAATGGCTACGTGCATGTCATCGCTCAGCCCAGGGGATCCGCGAAGTCGGAAGGACATTACGGCGAAGAGAATACGGACCATTACGACATGATCGAATGGATCACGCGGCAGCCATGGGCGGACGGCAATGTCGGGATGGTTGGCATTTCAGGTTTTGCCGGAGAACAATGGCGCGCGGCCGCGCAGGGGCATCCTGCGCTAAAGGCCATCTTCCCATACGATGCCTGCAGCGCCTACGGCGGGATGTTTGGATTTCGCGACTTCAATCCTGGTGGCGTGGTTCATACCTTTCCCTACCTGCTTGACGTCTTCAGTACCGTGCACGAATCGCGCGGTTTGCCGGGCACGCTACCGGAAGAGCAGGAGGAACTTTGGCGCGCGGCCATGGCCAATCCCGACTACAAGATGTACATCAACTTGTACAACATTCTGACGCAGAAGGGGCAGCGAACATGGATGATGTACCACGTCATGACGAACCCATGGGAGCCGGAGGGGACGATTGAGCGAGCCGAGGAGATCTTCCAGTCGATCAAGATCCCGTTCTACACCGGTTCCGGAGCTTACGCGTACACCTACAAGCTGCACTGGCTAGGCGCCCAGCACTACTTCAGGAACATCAAACAGCCACGTAAGCTGATTTTCACAGGGCCTGCTCACCTGGAACGACCATTCCATCAGTACCACGACGAGGTCATTCGTTGGTATGACTACTGGCTGAAGGGTATCGACACCGCCATCATGGATGAACCGCCGGTTCGATACTGGGTGATGGGCGCCAACGAGTGGCGTACTGGTAGCGACTGGCCATTGCCTGAGACGCAGTGGACCAAGTATTACCTTTCCAGCTGGGAAAAGCTGACTACGGATGCTCCCCGGCCGAGCAGCGAGGTCGGCAATGCGCAGCGGGAGCCCGATGTTTTCTCGCAAATGCCGCTCAAGATGACCACGAAGGTCGAGCGCTTGCGATACATGACGGATCCGCTCCCTCACGACGTGTTGGTCGCCGGCCCGATTTCCCTGACGTTCTACGCAGAAATCGATCAGGCAGACACGAACTGGATTGTGGTGCTCAAGGACGTGGGTCCGGACGTATCTGTAGTCACTGCACGCGTTGGTGAACGAAGCGTACCCGCTACGTTACCGGAACGGGAACTGACTCGCGGATGGCTGAAAGCATCGTATCGGGAAACGGATCCTGACCGATCCACGCCTGGGGAGCCGTTCCACAAGCTGACGAAGAACGCCATCAAACCTGTTACGCCAGGCGAGATCGTCAAGTATGAGATCCAGGTGCTGGCGACGGCCAACCAATTCAAGGCCGGACATCGCATCTGCATCGAGATCTGTAGCCTCGATGCGCCTACGGGCACCGGGGCAATGACAGACGTTGAGTACATTCCGTATCACGTCTGCAGTAGCAACACCGTTACCCACAAGATCTACCGAGACGCGGATCACCCGTCCCATTTGCTTTTGCCATTGATTCCGCTCGCGGAGCAGGGTTCCTGAGCGCCATTTCGTTCATCAGACTTATTTACGCAGAAATGAATAGTGTTGGAATAAGCGATTCCAAAGGACCAGGTCATGAAGAGCATCCGATTTGAACGCAACGGAACCGTCGGGAATATCGTACTGGCGAATCCGCCCTACAACCGTCTGGACACACGTTTCGCCCAGTGCCTCGAGGAAGCCGTTCGCGAAGCCAGCGAAGCCGATATCCGGGTACTTGTCGTTCGCGCCGAAGGGCCGAACTTTAGCCTGGGCGGAGAGGTCCGTGAATGGCCCGGAAAAGACCTGAATTGGTTCCGTACATTCGTCGCGCACGTCAACAGCTCCTATCGCGCAATTGAGGCGCTCCGCGTCCCGACCGTGGCAGTAGTGCAAGGCGCTGCATTCGGTGGCGGCTTTGAACTCGCGCTGGGTTGCGACTTCATTGTGGCAGCAAGTGATGCGCTATTCCAATGCGTTGAGGTGACGACGGCGATGCTCCCCATCGCGGGAGCACTGCAACGACTGGCAGAGCGTGTGGGCCGTAGCCGAGCATCCCGTTTCGCCATGCTGGGCGAACCCATTCCTGGCAGCCTGGCTGGAGAGCTTGGGATCGTCACACACGTGGCAGAGCCCGATTCGCTGGAACGCGTCGCGAATGATCTCGTTTCGCGACTGGCTGACGGACCAACCCTTTCCTACGCGGCCACTCGTACGCTCTTGAAGGCCTGGTCAAGCGGCGGTGTTGCCGGCGCCGATGCCGTATTGCTGGATGTGACCATGGGCTTATATAACACCGAGGATGCAATCCGGGGATTTGCCAGCACCGCCAAGGCTTTCGATGCCGACCAAGTGCCGCCTGACCTGGTATTCCATGGGAAATAGTTGAAGATTTTGGACTAAGAACGCGCGGCAACCCGTTGCATCACAGCGAACAAGTATCTCTACCGATTTGTTTGGCGCAGCACATGAGACTGTGGACTCCCTTGCATGTGCTGCCTCTTTTTCACGGACGGACAATAGCGCACCGGTCCCCGACGGCCGGTGAGTCATGTTTGTAGCTGCCCCGGGATAAGGGTGACAGCACTTATATAGTAGGAGATGAAGTATGCCTGAAGTAAAGACAGATGTGCTTATCATTGGAACGGGACCGGCTGGTTCCGCCTGTGCAGCACTGCTCTCGACCTACGGTATCGAGAATATGGTCGTCAACAACTATCGGTGGTTGGCCAACACGCCTCGAGCGCATATCACAAACCTGCGCACCATGGAGGTTCTTCGCGATCTTGGAACGGACGTGGAACAGGAGGCTTACCTGCACGCGACCGATGAGGATCTGATCGGAGGAACAGTATTCTGCGAGAGTCTCGTGGGGGAGGAAATTGGTCGCGTGCCGAGTTGGGGCGCGCATCCACTCTCCAGAGCCGAGCGCAGATTGTCGAGTCCTGCAAGGATGAACGATCTTCCGCAGACTTTCATGGAACCGCTTCTGTTCAAGACGGCTTGCGCCCGCGGTACGCAGGCACGGATGAGTACGGAGTACCTGAGCCATACGCAGACCGACGACGGCGTTGTTACGCTATGCCTCGACAAGTTGACCGGAGAGCAATTTACCGTCCGTTCAAAGTACCTGGTCGGTGCGGACGGAGGGAACTCCAGTGTCGCAAGGAACGCGGGTCTGCCATTCGAAGGGCAGATGGGTGTGCGAGGTTCCATGAACATCTGGTTCCGAGCCGATTTGTCCGAATTTGTCGCGCATCGACCCGCCGTTCTTTATCCGATCATGCAGCCGGGCGCCGAGGTAGGCGGAATCGGCATGGGCCTGATTCGTATGGTCCGACCCTGGAACGAATGGTTGATCGTTTGGGGCTACGACATCAACGAGCCAACCCCTGTAGTCGACGCGGCAAAGGCCACTGCGATCGCGCGCCAGCTGGTAGGAAAGCCGGATCTCGAGATCGAGTTGCTGGGCACCAGTACGTGGACGGTGAACAATATGTATGCGACCCGCATGCAGGATGGGCGCGTATTTTGCATGGGCGATGCCACGCACCGGCACCCACCGTCCGGTGGACTCGGGTCCAATACCTCGATTCAGGACGCATTCAATCTTGCGTGGAAACTTGCGGCAGTGATCAAAGGGCAAGCCGGAGATGCGCTCCTGGAGAGTTATTCAACGGAGCGCGCCCCGATCGCGAAGCAGGTGGTCACGCGCGCAAACCAGTCGATTGCCGAGTTTTTGCCGCTCTATAACGCGCTCGGCATTGCCGACTCGACGGATGCGGAAGCCATGCAGTCCAATATGCATGCTCGTAGTCAGTCGACCAAGGCTGCGGCAAAGCAGCGTGAGGCAATTCGCGAAGCCCTGGCGCTCAAGCGATATGAGCTGGACGCCCAGGGGGTGGAGATGAACCAGCGGTACCAGTCGAGTGCGGTGGCGACTGACGGGAGCAACAAACCGGCCTTCGAGCGCGACCCGGAACTGCATTACCAGTCGACAACATACCCGGGTGCGCGACTGCCACATGCGTGGGTGTTTGACGCACGGGGTCGGCAGCATTCAACGCTGGACCTGACGGGCCACGGTCGTTTCGCCATCCTCACTGGTTTGGGAGGAGAAGCATGGGTGGAGGCTGCCTCGGAGGTGGGCAAGAAGCTGGGCGTACAGATCGATGTACGCATTATCGGCCCGCGCCAGCAGTATGCAGACCACACCGGCGATTGGGCTCGTGCCCGCGAAGTCAGTGACAGTGGCTGCGTGTTGACGCGCCCCGATCATCACGTCGCCTGGCGTAGTCTTGATTTGCCGGCGGACCCCGCCACAGAGCTTCTCCAGGTAATGCTTGGCGTGCTTTCGAGATAGTGGCCGAAGACAGTCAGACTTTGATGAGAAAATAAGGCGGCGTATCGAGATGCAGGGCATGCCCGACCCATCCGGTGCGCCCTGCAGCGTGAAATGACTGCGTTCCGCTCCACCATTCCCTGGTCCGGTTCCATCGTGTCAACCTTGGAGGTACGCAGCCAATCCGCTGGTCGTGCCATTCATTCCGCTGCCTATGGAGGATTTATATGGGAAACACAAGCAAATCGTACGCCGAAACCGCTGCTCGTCTATTGATGTCTGCGCTATTTTTGATCTCGGGTGCTCGCAAACTGATGATGTGGCAAGCGACAACGGCGTACTTTTCCGCAATCGGTCTTCCTTTTAGTGAGATTCTGGTGCCAGCCGTGATTCTTGTTGAGCTCGGTGGCGCAGTCGCTTTGATTTTTGGGTGGCGTGTCCGCGATATTTCGATCATTCTGGCTATCTATACGCTCGGCACCGCATTCGTCGCGCACCGATTTTGGAGCGTGGACGCTGCACAGTTCAATGCGCAGTTGAATAATTTTCTCAAGAATATTGCCATTGTCGGTGGCTTTCTCTTGCTAATGGCAAGTCGGGCAGCGAACGGCCAGGAATCGTCGCGGAGCGCTTGAAGGGTCACGGATCTCGCAGCTCACGATGATGTCGCCAGGCGAAGGCGTCACGACTTCGCCGATGGTGGAGATCCGGCTTGAACGCAACGTCACGCCGACTGCGCCGAACCTCATCGTGTCCGGTGCGCCCATCGGTTTACAAGTGATCAGAAATTCACAATTGTGGAAGAAGCTTGGAGACGAGCGTGTTGTCGCCGAGAATGGACTCTGGCGTTTGGAGAATCCAGTGATTCAGCCGTGGCCTACCTTCCATTGACCATAGAACTCGAGCAAGATGCATAAAGACATTCGGTGGCCTATCCGGCACTCACTACACTGTCCTCCCTTGTTGCCTGGTTGATCCTGTTCCGGCATTGACCCGTCCGGGAAAAATCGTGACAGCAACGGACAGCAAGAAAAAAGAGAGCAACTACTTGCCGGACAGCGTGCTGCGGGCGGGGGCATACCTGCGCAGCCAGCTTGCCCCCTATCCGGGACGCGTCAACATCATGCTGCGCTGCATGCTCACCAGCGCCATCGTGATCGTCGTATCGATGGCGCTGCAGGTCCCTTCCCTGGCGCTCTCGCTGCTCGTGGTGTTCTATGTCACGCAGTCCAACGTCGTGGTCACCCGGCTGGTGGGCGTCATGTTCATAGCGGGATCGACGCTGGCCATCGGCCTTTCGATCCTGCTGCTCAAGCTGACGTTTGACTATCCCCTGCTGCGCATCGTGGCGGCCAGCCTGCTGTTCTTCGGCAGCGTCTACCTGATGCGCATCCTGAAGATTGGCAGCATCTTCTTTCTCGTCGCCATCGTCGTCATCTATGTGCAGACGTTCGTCGATCGCACCGGCGAGGCCGAGCTGCTGATCCGGGCTGTCCTCTGGGTCTGGGTCGCAATCAACTACCCGATTGCGCTGACGCTGCTGATCAACACGTTGCTGCTTCCTGCCGAGCCACAGCGCCAGCTCAAGGCCGAAATCCGCCGGCAGCTGGGCGCGGTCGATGCCCATCTGGCCTGCCTGATCGACGGTACGCCGGTGGCCGAGCCCATCACGCCGCTGGCGATCCAGCAAGGCGCGCTGACGCTGCAGAAGCTCCTCAAGTTCGCCACCATGCGGGACGCGCGCTACCGGCATGACATGCCGCATCAGTTGGCCTGCATTGCCACCGTGTCGCGCCTGTATTGGGCAGCGGCCGACTTGCCGGGCGACATGCCTGCCCGTTCCGCGGCGCCGCTGGTCGCGCTGCGGCAGCTGCGCACGAATTGCCTAGCCCTGGATGCCGCCTTGGCCGCCGACACCCGGTATCAGTACACGCCGCCCGCCGCACCCGCTCGGGACGGTGGCGCGCCCTTGCCGGCCGTCGCGCAAGACATGCAGCGGGCGCTGGTGGCGCTGTCCGATGCGGATTCGGCCGCCGGCGCAGCCGCCAGAGCGCCGGCGGAGCCGCCGATGGTGGTGCCGGATGCCCTGACCAACCCGACATACCTGAGGTTCGCGCTCAAGACCCTGCTCGCCGTCCTGATTTGCTATGTCTTCTATACCGCCGTCGACTGGCAGGGAGCGCACACGATCATGCTGACTTGCGTGATCATCGCCCTGCCCAGCCTCGGCGCGTCGACGCAGCGGGCGCTGCTGCGCGTCGGCGGCGCACTTGCGGGCAGCGCGCTCGCGCTTTTGATGGTGGTGTTTGTCGTTCCGCATCTCGACAGCATCGTGGACCTGCTGCTGATGACGCTTCCGGTGGTAGCGCTCGCCGCATGGATCGCCGCCGGATCGGAGCGGATCGGCTATGCCGGGACCCAGATCCTGTTCACCTTCTCCCTTGCCCTGCTCGAGCGGTTCGGCCCCACCATCGATCTCACGGAAATCCGCGACCGCATGGCCGGCATTCTGCTTGGCGTTGCCATTTCCACCCTGGTGCAGATGTCGCTCTGGCCGGAAGCCGAAGGCGATGCCCTGAGGCAAAAGCTGGCAGGCATGCTGCGCGCGGTCGCCAGGCTGCTGGAGCCTGCCGGGACCGGCACAACGGCGGCCGGGCATCTGACCTCTTCCCAGCAGCAACTGCGGACCTGGGCCGTGTTGGCCGATTGCGAGGACACGCTCGCCCGCGTGGCGCTCGAACCAAACTGGCAGGAAGGAGAACAGGCACTGCCCACGCTGCGTGCGCAGGCAGTGCTTGCGCAGGGACGGGAGATCATGCTGGCGGCCAATGCACTCCACAATGCACTGGAGACCAGCGAGGCTCGCCTGGCCAGCGCGGATAACGACAAGGTGCTGGCGTTCCAGGCGCAGGCAGCCGCGCTGCTCGGGCACTATGCCGACGCCCTGGTTGCCAGCCCCCCCTCGGCGCGGGCGCCGCGGCCCGTCGAGATCCCCGTGCCCGGCGATGCGCACCTTTCGGCGCCGGTGCTCCCGGCGATGCACGACCTGGTTCGTCAATTGTGCGGCCTGCCCGACTGGCAATCGGCGGCGGCACCTTTCTCCATGGTGCTTCGTGAATCCCATGATGCCGGTTGACTGCAGGCCGACCTGCCGGCCTTATTCGCCCAGTCGGCTCGCTGTCAAGCTGTTGGCTGTCGGGCTCCTGCTCGTCGCGGGCGGCTGCGCCCTGATCCACAAAAACGGGGTGCCCGCACCGGAAATCTCCGTGGATCAGATCCGCCTGGCCGACGATATCCGCCTGGCGCGTGATGGCTGGCCAGCGGCGCGCTGGTGGACGCGCTACGATGATCCCCAGCTCGCCGCCCTGATCGAGCGCGCGCTGGCGGATGCGCCGGGCATGGAGGTCGCACGCAGGCGCGTCGCACAGGCTAAAACGGATGTTGAACTGGTCAAGTCAGGTACGAGCCTGCAGGCGGTGGCAATTGGCGCGATCGATCGCGAGCACGTTTCCGCCAACGGATTCCTTGGTCCTTTCGCGAAGAACGAGCCGGCGCTCGGGCTCGACGGCCCCTGGTATACGGAGGGCATCGTCGGGGTCGGCGCCAGTCTCGACATCGACCTCTGGGGTCTGCGCCGCGCGGAAGTTGCCTCGTCGATCGGGCTCAGCAATGCGCGCCTGGCCGAAGCGTACGCTGTCGAGCTGGAACTCTCCACCGATGTGGCGCAGTTGTACTACGGCATCCAGACCAACCACCAGTTGATCGAACTGCTGGAGCAATCCCGAGAGGTGGCTGGCTTCTCGGTGCAGACACACCAGGCTCGCGCAGCACGCGGGTTGGAATCTCGCACCCTCGTCGAGGACGCGCAGGCGCAAGAGTTGGCGGTGGAACGCCAGCTTGTGACGGCGCGCGGCACCGGAAGGCAGTTGCGCGAATCGCTGCGGGCACTGATCGGCGCCGGGCCGAGCGACATGCCGGAGGTCCGGCCAGTGCCGCTGCCCCGGATCAGCGCTGGCGTGCCGGAAACGCTGTCGTATGAGCTGTTGGCGCGTCGTCCGGACCTGCAGGCCTTGCGGTGGTTGGTGCAAGCCTCCTTCGACCGGATCGATGCCGCCAAGGCCGCCTTTTATCCGAACATCGACCTCCGGGCTTTCTTCGGCTTCAATGCCCTTCACCTGTCGGACTTGTTCACCCGCGCGAGCCAGCAGATCAATCTGCTCCCCGGCCTCACCCTGCCGATCTTCGATGGCGGGCGGCTGAACGCGAACCTGGGGGGTGCCCGCACGGCGAGCAACACGCTGATCGCGCAGTACAACCAGGCCGTGCTCAATGCGGTGCGGGACGTGGCCATTACCGGCACACGCCTGGAAGTCCTGGACAACGAGGCACAACTGCAACGACGCAAGGTTCAGGCGGTTTCTTTCGCCAGCGACAGTGCCGAAGCACGGCACCAGCGAGGGCTCGGCAGCCGGTACCTGGCCATGGAAGCGCGCCAGCCGCTGATTGCCGAACAGATTGCGCTGCTGACTGTCGATGGCCAGAAGCTCAGCCAGGAAATCGCGCTGGCCAAGGCGCTTGGCGGCGGCTACCACGCCGATGCGCCAGTTGAACTGAAGCCGCGCTGAGTGCCCGGGTGCCAGCATCTTGCGAAGTCCGCTTGAACGTATCGATCCTGCCCGCCGTTACAAGCCGCTCAGCGTTCCCTCGAATGCGCTGCAAGCAGTTGCTGATGGCGTGCTTCGGTTGCATCGTCGGCGGGGAACATGCATTCCAGGCGTAGTTCCTGCGCGGCAACATTTTGTGGTGTTCCGACGGTCGTGACCATCGAGAAATAGCGAAGTACGACCCCCTCGCTGACGAAACCCATCGGAATGACGGGCATCGCGGGCGCGAGGGCCGGCCCATGATGCGTCGTCTTCCAGTCGCGCGGCACATCTGGATAGGCAAGCAGTTCATCGAGCAGACGCCCGGTGTTGCCGTCAATAACGTGACCGACCGATTCGCGATACACCCGTTGAAGCAGGCTTCGGGAGACATTATCCCAATCGGCCACGAACGGACGCATCCCCCGCGGATCGAAGATCAGATGCAGCATGTTGCGCGGGCCTTCGCGCGACGCCATGTCGATGAAACAGTTGAAGAAGCGCGATGCTGCGTCGTTGGTCATCAGAACGTTCCAGTGGCGGTCCATCACGATCGCCGGAAACGGTTCATGCTGGCGAAGGACCCGTTCGAGAGCGCGGATGACACTATGCATTTCCTGTGCGTTCCACGGCGCCTCCGAATATACGGGAGCGTATCCAGCGGCGAGCAGCAGTGCATTGCGCTCGCGCAGCGGTACGTCGAGCGTCTGCGCAAGGGTCAGCAGCGTGTCCCGACCCGGCACGCTGCGTCCGCTTTCAATGAAGCTGATCTGCCGCTGCGAGACCCCGGCCTCGAGCGACAGATCGAGTTGACTCACGCCACGCACGTCTCGCCAATAGCGCAACAAGCTGCCGAGTTCACTCGGCGGCACTTTCGGGTCGGGACTGGTGACGCTCATCGGATTTCCCTGTTCGAGACGGATGATTATGGCGGACTCAGGGCGCGGGAGCATGCCAGGCAAACTCCTCGAACGGCGTTTCGAGTGCTGGCTGTGTAACGCTACCGGTGTAGTTCGTCATAGTCGATGCGGCGACCACCGCAATGACCTCCAGGATCTGCTCGGAGCGGAACCCGGCTTCGAGGAAGCGTTTCTGGTCCGATTCGGCAAGGCGGCCGCGCTTTTCGATCAGCGTGCGCGCCAGCATGGACAGCGCGGCCAGCTCGGCGTCATCGGGCAGGACGCCGTGTCGGATCGCGTCGACATCGGCGGGATGTACGCCTTGCTTCAACGCGAGCGCCGTGTGAAACGCGACCGGCCATTCGCTGGCGTTCGTGACCGCGTTGGTCAACAGCAGCGTCTGAATCTGTGGCTCCGTCAGACTGCTCGCATGCACGCGCTCGAACAGGCCGATGAACCCATTGATCAGCACCGGTGAAGCGGCCATCTTGGCCGCGATGTTCGGGATCAGGCCGAACGCCTGTTGCAGTTGCCGGAGTACGGACTTCGATTGCGCGGGAGCGGATTCGATGGTGTGAACGGGATAGCTGGACATGGCATCTCCTTGGCGGTGGGCGCTACCGGATTGGTGGCGCGACAGCCAAAGACTAGAGGCGGTCGTTCCGGACGCCAATTACATCGGATGTAATCGCCGGACGGCGAAGCAAGTTGGCGCCGCGTGGACTCGCTCCGTGCGTGCCATGTGCAAGACGACCTGCAATCCGGCGGCGGGGCGGATCTGCTGTACGGAACCCTCAGCGGATGCGCGGAGGCCGTCGGCCTGCCGCCTTGGATCGTGGAGCCGATGGCTCGCTGTCGGTTTCGTCTTCCAGATCCGGAAGCACCAATTCTTCCATCAAAGCCAGCGTCCGAAGGCAGAACTCGTTCCCGGCAGCACGTTCATCCTCTGTGAAGCGCGCCATTGCCGGTGCGATCGACGACTCTTCAGCAAGCTTCACTACCGCTTGCTCGACCGCTTCGAGCCCCTTCTTCGTAAGATGAACGATGAATCCACCGGCGTGGCCGGGATCGATCATGCGCTCTACCATACCGTGACTGGCAAGCCTGTCAATCTTCTTGGTAATTGCCCCGGAGGTCACGATAAGAGCGCGATACAGGTCCGTGGGGCGCTTTGCATAGGGGGGCCCCCCCCGGCGCAGTGCAAGCAACACGCGCATGTCGGAGCCGCTGATGCCCCATAAGCGCTGGCACATCCGGTCAAAAGCGCGTTCTACGAGCGTACCCAGCCGCATGAAATAGATCGCGAGCAGGAAGTTTGAAAGATCGAGATCGCTTCGCTCATGCTGCCACTGCATCGTAATGAGTTCGATGTGACTGCTGCCAGACAAACGTGGCTTTCGCTTCGATTCCGGCGACGTCGCTGATGCCGGCTTCTTGCGCGTTCGGACGGGTGTAGGTTGTTTCGCGACGGCGGCGCTCATCGATTTTGCTTCCTTGGAAGGACGAAGTTTGGTTGCTGCCGCTTGTTACCCAAGCCACGGCTGCGCTCCATTGTACGTAATTTCCCAGACTCGACGAAGCGGCGGTCAAGCGCTGTTGTTCGAACCATAAGCCGCTCCCATCAGCCTCTTCGCGCTGTATCGAGGCAACTCCGTACGAAACAAGCTGACGCTGCAACCGAACATTTGTTGGCACTTTACTTTACGGTCGTATAAGATAGTAATCTACATGGTTAGGGGTTGAGCAGCACGCTCGCCCGCAGCACTCTGGAGACGAGTATGACGATGCAGCCTGGGACGTCCCGGCACGAGACTGACGCGACCCTGCCCGCCAACGGGCTGTCTTATGTGAAGGGTGACACCACCACGACGCTTAGCGAACGGACCATACCGGCTCTGCTGGCGGAAACGGTTAAGCAGCATGGTCAGCGTCCCGCGGTCGTTTTCCGCGAACAGGGCATCCGCTGGAACTGGCAGGAGTTCTCCGACGCCGTGAATGCCATGGCCGCAGGTCTTCACGCACTCGGCCTGCGCCGGGACGATCGTATTGGCATCTGGTCGCCTAATCGCTTTGAGTGGACGGTGACGCAGTTCGCCACGGCCCGCCTTGGCTTGGTATTGGTCAATATCAATCCCGCCTATCGACTGGCCGAACTGGAGTACGCGCTTAACAATGTGGGCTGTAAGGCGATCATCGCACCAGCGTCTTTCAAGGCTTCGCGTTATCTTGAGATGCTGCAGACCCTGGCACCCGAACTCCAGCACTGCGAGCCAGGCGCGTTGCAGGCGGCAAGGCTCCCGGCGCTGCGCTGGGTAATCCGCATGGAGGATGTGCCTACGTCCGGCATGCTGACCTTTCGGGACGTGAATGCGCGCGGGGTGGGGGTGGAAGTCAGCGAGATGGACGCAATATCCGCTCAACTCGATCCCCACGATCCGATCAACATCCAGTTCACCAGCGGCACGACTGGCGCACCAAAGGGTGCCACCCTGACACACCGGAACATCATCAACAATGCACGCTTCGTAGGCATGGCCATGAAGCTGCAGGAGGAGGACCGGTTATGCATCCCGGTGCCGCTGTACCACTGCTTTGGCATGGTGATGTCTGTCCTGGTGTGCACCATCACCGGCGCCTGCATGGTCTTCCCGGGCGAGGCGTTCGACCCGGTGGCGACAATGGCCGCAGTCAGCGAAGAGCGGTGCACCGCTCTTCACGGTGTGCCGACCATGTTCATCGCCCAGCTTGAGCACCCGGACTTCGCTACTTACGATTTCTCCAGCCTGCGCACCGACATCATGGCGGGTGCCCCCTGCCCGATCGAAGTCATGAAGCGGGTGGTGGCCGACATGCATATGACGGAGATCACCATCGCCTACGGCATGACGGAGACGAGCCCGGTCTCTTTCCAAAGCGCCACGGATGATCCGCTCGACAAGCGGGTCGCAACAGTGGGACGGGTGCAGCCGCATCTGGAGTGCAAGGTGGTTGACACGGACGGCAGGATCGTACCGGTCGGCGCTACGGGTGAGCTGTGTACACGCGGCTACTCGGTCATGCTCGGCTATTGGGACGATGAAACACGCACACGTGAATCGATCCGCGACGGCTGGATGCACACTGGTGACCTGGCCACGATCGATGCTGATGGATACTGCAATATCGTTGGCCGGGTCAAGGACATGCTGATCCGCGGCGGCGAGAACGTCTACCCTCGCGAGATCGAGGAATTCCTGTTCCGCCACCCGAAGGTGCAGTCGGTGCAGGTATTCGGCGTGCCCGACCCCAAGTATGGCGAGGAAATCTGCGCATGGATCGTGCTCAAGCAGGGGCAGGGCGCCACCGAGGAGGAGATCCGCGATTTCTGTCGGGACCAGATCGCTCACTACAAGATCCCGCGCCATATCCGGTTCGTGAAGGAAATGCCGATGACTATCACTGGCAAGGTGCAGAAATTCGTCATGCGCGAAAGCATGACCCGTGAACTCAATCTCAGCGAAAGCAAGACCGCCTGACGCCAGGCAAGGCCCCGCATCGAGGAAGAACGCAATCATGACGAACTGCCCGGCCGCAAAACCAGGACATTGACATGCCCCGCAACGTGAAAATCGTCGAAGTTGGTCCCCGCGACGGACTGCAGAACGAAAAGACGCAGGTAGCCACCGACGTCAAGGTCGAACTGGTCAACAGGCTGTCCAACGCGGGCATCGTCAATGTCGAGGCCGCATCGTTCGTGTCGCCGAAGTGGGTGCCGCAGATGGCCGATGGCATCGATGTGATGGCGCGAATCGACAGGCGCCCCGGCACGCTGTACTCGGTACTGACGCCGAACATGAAGGCCTTCGAAAGCGCCATCGCTTCCGGCGCCGACGAGGTGGTGATCTTCGGTGCGGCGAGCGAGGCGTTCTCGCAGAAGAACATCAACTGCTCGATCGCCGAATCCATTGCACGCTTCGAGCCCGTGGCCGCGGCAGCAAAGGAAGCCGGCGTGCGACTGCGCGGCAGCATCTCGTGTTCGCTCGGTTGCCCGTATCAGGGCGAGATTCCGGTCCACGCCGTGGTGGACGTGGTGCGCCGCATGCGCGAACTCGGCTGCGACGAAATCGATATTGCCGATACGATCGGGGTTGGCACGCCGGGCAAGGTACAGGAAGTGATGCGCGCTGCTGCTACCGAGTTTTCGATCGATGGCCTGTCGGGCCATTTCCACGACACCTACGGCCAGGCGCTGTCGAACATCCTGGCCAGCCTCGAAGTCGGCATCGGCATCTTCCACGCATCTGTAGCAGGCCTTGGCGGCTGCCCCTATGCCAAGGGCGCTACCGGCAACGTGGCGACCGAGGACGTGCTGTACATGTTGCACGGCATGGGTCTGCACACCGGTATCGAACTCACTGACGTGGTGCGTGCCGGCGACTATATTTCGCAGGCGATTGGCCGCCCCAACAACTCGCGCGTCGGCAAGGCGCTGCTCACGAAGTGGGCGTCCCGCTAGAGCGAGTCAGCTTGCGTGTAGCGCCGGCCTCGCCGTCGCCTGGCCTTGCCACAGAGACATGCGCACAGGTTCGCCGGAGGCAGCAGTTTTCGGTACCCGGATATGGAATTGGAGAAGCTTATGAAGGCTGTTGGATACAACCTGAAGGGCGGGCTCGAGGTCTTGACCGATATTGAACTTCCCAGACCCGAGCCTGGCCCGCGCGATCTTCTGGTCAGAATAAAGGCGGTCTCGGTGAATCCCGTCGACGTCAAGCGCCGTCGTTGGGAAGATCCTTCCGAGGGCACGCTTTACAGGGTGCTGGGCTATGACGCGGCAGGCATCGTCGAAGCGGTTGGAAGCCGGGTTACCCTCTTCAAGCCTGGCGATGCGGTCTTCCACGCGGGTGCGATGGACCGGCCCGGTACCAACGCGGAATTTCACCTTGTTGATGAGCGGATTGCCGGTCCCAAGCCCAGTTCATTGTCGTTCGCCGAAGCTGCGGCCTTGCCGCTCACTTCCATCACCGCCTGGGAGATGCTTTTCGATCGCATGAAGCTGCCTTACGGCTCCCGAAGGCCGTGCGGAACACTGCTCGTACTGAACGGTGCCGGTGGGGTGGGATCCATGATGATCCAGCTTGCGAGCCGCCTTACCGGCCTGATCGTCATCGCAACGGCGTCTCGCCCGGAGACCGCCGAGTGGGTGCGCAAGCTCGGCGCCACGCATGTGGTAGATCACAGCAAGCCAATTGATGAAGAGATAAGGGCAATTGGTCTTGATGGCGTCGACTATGTCGCGGCAATCACCTCGACGCCAGGGAGCGTTCACAGCATCGTCCGCGCGATGAACCCCCAGGGCCATATCTCGCTGATCGACAACTTTGACGATAGCATCGCGCCCTTCAAGGAGAAGAGCATCACGGTGTCCTGGGAGATGATGTTCACACGCTCCCTGTTCCAGACAGCAGATATGGACGCGCAACATCGGTTGCTATGCGAGGTATCGGCACTGGTCGATGCCGGCGTACTGAAAACGACGCTCACGCACGCAAGCGGTCCTATTAACGCCGAGAAACTCCGCATTGCTCACAAAGCGATCGAGACGGGCAGAGCAATCGGAAAGACGGTGCTCGAAGGCTTCTAGCACCGGCCGCCCCGAAGCCCAGGCGCCGCCGCGAGCCGCTCAGTCTGGTCGGCTGGCATGATTCCGTGAGGGGTTTGTCATCGCTTCGCCCAGTTTCTCCACGAGAAATTCGGCGAAGACCGCTACTGCGGGCGGCACCGGTGGGCGGCTCGTGTAGACGAGTTGCAGACAGAAACCGGAGCTGGCGCGCCGATAGGTCGGCAGCACGCGTACCAGTTTCCCCTGCGCGATGACTGGCTCAACGATTAACTGCGGCAACAGCGCAATACCCAGTCCAGCGATACAAGCCTGCGCCAGCACTCGCATGTCGTTGACCGCGAACAGGCTGTTGATCGACACTTCCTGACTACCACGTGGACCCTGCAGGCGCCACGTGTTGCGACCCTCGCGATTGGAAATCGTCAGACAGTCGTGTCCGGTCAGTTCACGCAGCGTCCGTGGGGCAGCGCGCCGTTCCAGATAGGCCGGACTCGCCGCGAGGATCATTGCACTCGGCGCCAGCCGACGTACCTTGAGGCCGCTTCGGGTCTCGACGCCCATGCGCAAGGCAAGATCGATGCGCTCGGCGATCAGATCGGACGGCGTATCGTCGAGCAGAAAGTCGATGCTGATGCGTGGATGGCGCGCGTAGAACTCGACCAACCATTCCATGCGGAAGAATTCGAACAGGCCGGCCATCGCGGTGACGCGAACCGAGCCGGACGGTGCCCCCTCATCTGCATGGAGTCGCCCGATCTCGAGGATCTGGTCAAGCGCCGGCGCATAGCGCTCGAACAGCGCCTGACCTTCCGTGCTCGGCGCGAGTTTGCGCGTCGAGCGATGCAGCAGACGTGTGCCGAGTTGCCCTTCGAGTTGATCGATGCGCCGGCTCAGCGTATTTGCCGGCATGCGCAGACGCCGCGCCGCCTCGGAAAAGCTGCCGGCACGGACGACCTGGACGAACATCGCCAGGTCATTCAGATCAAGCATGATATTTCTCCATAAATGGATTAATCAAATCCTATTTTACCGTCTAGTGCGAAGCGAATCTAATCTGGATACTTGAGGTGTCACACAGGAGGCGACCATTCGATGCTCAAGCGCGAAGTGTGCGGCGTCGACATGGTGGGCGGATTCGATCGCAGCGACTTCGGCATCCCGACCTTGCGATCACTCGTCTCGACCTTGCCTCGGCGAAGAAAGAGACCGCCGTGAGCGCTGCGTGAGGTAGCACCGCCCTGACAAAATACTCCCCGGAGAACAACCATGTCGAACACTCAGAAGCGCATCGCCGTCGTGGGCGCAACCGGCCAGCAAGGCGGCGCCGTTGTGCGCGCGCTGCAGGCCAGCGGTCAATTCAAAGTGCGCGCGTTGACGCGCAATCCGGCCAAGCATCCGAAGCTGGGTGACGAAGTCGTTCCGGCGGATTTCAATCGTCCGGAAACGCTTGAAGCCGCATTTTCCGGAGCACACGGAGTTTTCCTGGTGACCAACTCCTGGGAAGCGGGTACGGACGAACCCAGGCAGGCACGCGCCGCCGTCAACGCGGCGAAAGACGCCGGCGTACAGCACTTCATCTGGTCGACGCTCCCAAACGTGGAGGCGATCAGCCGCGGCAAGATCGATGTCCCGCATTTCACGGGCAAGGCGAAGGTCGAGCGTATCGTGAGCGAAGCCGGATTTGCCCACCACACGTTTGTGATCGTTTCGTTTTACTATCAAAACCTGCTCGGCGTAATGGCCCCGCAGAAACAAGCCGATGGCACCGCGGGTTGGGCGCTGCCGCTTGATCCCGAGCGGCGGGTCATCCATATGGGCGACATCACCGAACTCGGCCGCATCGTGGTTGGTGCATTCGCGCAGCCGGAACTCGCGGGGCACGGTGAACATTTGCCGCTTGTCGGCGATTTCCTGAGCTTCAACGAGATCATCGCCACCCTGAATCGTCAAGGAAACAAGTTCTCGTTCAAGCAAGTCCCGCGCGAGGTTTTTGCTGGCTCGTTCCCGGGCGCCGAGGCAGTCGCGGCGATGCTCGCCTACTTCGAAGCGCACACGTATCTCGGCTCGGAATCGCGCGACGCGATCGCGCTCGCCAACAAAGTCGCTGGCCAGCAGCCGACGAAATTTGCCGCATGGGCCAAAGCGAACTTCGCGATCCCGGCGGCCACCTGAAAACACATCTCACGAAGGTGCTAATACCCATGAGCCGGATTGCTACCCACACAGTCGAAGACGCACCCGGTGCGTCGCGCCCGCTTCTGCAAAAGATTGCCCGGTCTTCGCCTACGGGACGTCCCCTGAACGTGCATGCCCAGATGGCGCATTCTCCGGCGGTGCTGGCGGCGTACACATCGCTGCGCGCCGTGACCGCCGAGCACGGCACCTTGGATCAGAAGGTGAGCTGGGCGCTGAATCTCGCAACGGCGGCCACGATCGGGAACGACTACATGATTGGCATCGCCAGTCGATTCGCCGGCATGAATGGTTGGACCGAAGCACAGATCGCCGCCCTGCGGACAGGCAAGACGACGGGCGACGCCAAGGTCGACGCGCTCACCCGCGTAGTCAGCGAAGCGACTGCCAATTCGGGAAACGTCACCGACGCCACGTGGAAGGCCGGTCAACAAGCCGGCTGGAGCGATGAGCACCTGACCGAGGCGTTCGCGTTCCTGGGGCTGACGATGTTCACGGGATACTTCCTCAATTACGCGCAAACTGATACCGACATCTGATCAGGCACCTCATCAATGGCAAGTCACATACTTGGAGAACGCCCCATGAATGCCGTCATCCAAACGCCGCCCACCCCCCTCGTCGGTGTCGGCCGTAACGTGATCTTTCGCACGCGTGGTTACGCGCACGGACCGGTCGTCCGCATGGTCAGTCCCTCCGACGTCGGCAAGATGCTCAAGCCGTTCGTATTTCTCGATCTCGTCGATACGCAAGAGGCGCTTGGCCAACAGGGTTTCGGCTGGCATCCGCATTCGGGCATCGCTACGTTGACCTTGGCGGTGGAAGGGCAAGGTCGCTATGTCGAATCCATCGGCCACGAAGGAACGATGATGGCGGGCGACATCGAATGGATGAGCGCCGGTCGCGGCGTCTGGCATTCCGGCTTCGCCGTACCCCCGATCAAGGCCTTCCAGCTGTGGGTCGCCTTGCCGCCAGAGCGCGAACTGGCTCCCGCGTTCAGCCAACATCTTTCGGTCAACGAAATCCCGTCGGACGGCCCGGCCCGCGTGCTGCTCGGCCGTAGCGGCGAGGCGGTCAGCCCGATTGATGCACCTCCGGGGCTCAACTATTTCGTTGTACAGCTCAAGGCCGGCCAGCGCTGGACCTACCAGCCGCCGCGGGGCTACCTGGTCGGTTGGATCGCAATGTTGGACGGTAGCCTGTGCACGCCGGACCCAGTCGACAAAGGTGAGCTGGCCGTATTCGACCAGTCCGATGCGGCGATCGAATTCGAAGCTGTGACCGATGCGCACTTCGTGCTCGGTACGGCAATCCCGCATCCGCACGATCTCCACCTTGGCCACTACTCGGTGCACACCAGCCCCGCGGCGCTGAGCGAGGGCGAGCGCGAAATCGCGCGCATCGGTCGCGAGCTGCGCGCCAAGGGCGTGGTGAGTTGATCCGCCCTTTCGTAGTCGGAACGGGATTTACCCGTTCCGTAGCCCGCGCAGACTCTCAGCGGCCGATAAAAGTGACGGGAGCCGGCTCTGCACCGCGCTTGAATGCTTCCGCGCGTGCGGTGCGCCCCATCCTGGCATCTTCGGTGGTGTGAAGGCCCATGGTGATGTCGTGAAGCAGTGAGTCTGCTCCCGGCACGCCACCTGCCGACCAGGCCTTGAGCAATGCGCGAATGGCGGCGTAGGAGCGGGTAGGGCCGTTGCCGAGTCGACGCGCGAGATCAACGGCGAAGTTCTCGACATCATCCTCGGGCGCCACGAAAGCGGCAACGCCGAGTTGGCCCGCCTGGGCTCCCGACATCGGCTCACTGAGCATCGCATAACGCGCCGCCATGGCTCGGCCGGCTCGCTCAGCCAATCGCTGTACAGCGCCGGCGACGGGCGCCGAGCCCACGGACGCCTCGATACATCTGAAGGTGGCATTTTCCGCTGCGACAATGAAGTCGCAGGCCAACGCCAGTTCGAAAGCGCCGCCGAACGCTGCACCGCGCACCGCTGCAATCGTCGGGATTTGCAGCGCTTCGATGGATCGGTACGCGAGATGGATCTCGGAAATAAAGGTGCGCCAGGAATTGAAGTCCTTGTCAATGAAATCGAGGACATCGCCGCCCTGACTGAAGTTCGGCCCTTCGGCGCGGATCAGCAGTCCGCGAATGTCGGTTTCGCTTGCCTCATGGACAGCATCTCGCAGGCGGTCCGAAAAATCTGTCGCGATCAAATTCGACGGTGGATTTGCCAGGACTATGTGCCCAACGGATTCGTGTCGCTCAAAACGGATGGCTTTCATACGGTCTCCTCATAAAGATGGATGCTTATTTGCGTCGAAGCTAACGACTGGAATTCCCGCGGATGCCTGGCCGACATGACTAGCCGCTTTCAACCGCGGTGCGCAACATGTCGGCCACCTGGCGCTGGGCCAGTGCTGCCGCGTCGAGCTTGCCGCGCATGCTGTAGAACGTGTGCACCATGCCCTGGTACCGTACGCAGGTCGCGGCAACGCCCGCTTCAGCCAGCTTCATGGCATAGGCTTCCCCATCGTCGCGTACGGCATCGCACTCGGCGGTGATCACGATGGCCGGCGGCAGGCCGGCATGGCTGTCGGCAAGCAGTGGCGATAGCTTCCACGCAGACGGAGGCACGCCGTGATTGAGCGCGTATGTACGGAATGCATGCGCCACGTCGTCCTTGCGTTGCATAAATCCTTCTGCGTAGCCGGACAAGGAGTCCGCTTCCTGACGCGCGTCCGTGGCGGGATAGACAAGCGCTTGCGCGAGTAGCGGAGGGTTTGCGTGGTCCCGAGCGAGCAGGCAGACGACGGCGGCAAGGTTGCCGCCCGCCGATTCGCCAAACACTGTCATCCGCGCAGCTTGAAGTCCGTGCTGGTGGCCGTGCCTGGCGACCCAGCAGGTGGCCGCCCAGGCATCGTCCAGCGCTGCGGGGAAGGGATGTTCCGGCGCAAGTCGGTAGTCAACACTAACCACAGCCAGCCCGGAGTCCTTGGCCAGGTTTCGGCACACGGCGTCGAAGCTGTCGAGGTTCCCCATCAGCCATCCGCCGCCGTGAAAGGCCATCGTCACGCCGGCGGCGCCGTCCGGCTGGTAGATGCGCAAGGGGACCTCGCCATGAGGCCCGGGAACCGCCAGATCGAAGACGTTGTCGATGCTCGGACCAGGCACGCGCGCTGCAGTGCGCGCGGCCATGTCGGCACGCGTTTCCTGAACGCTCATCTGCGCCATGCTCGGCTTCGTCGCGGCAGCCAGGGCGATGGGCCGCAGCAACGGATGGATCTGATCTTGGGGAGAAGATGTCATCGTGCTCAGGGAGTCGGGGTTTCCGAGGGGCCGAACGTCACTTTGGGAAACTTGGCCATGACCCCAACGCCACCATCGACTTCAATGATTTCGCCAGCCATATGGGCACTCAGATCGGAAGCCAGGAACAAGAGCGGGCCCGCGATCTCCGCCGGCGTCGCGGGCCGTCCCAGCGGAATCACTTCGCTAATGGCCGCCCATGCCGCTTCGCCGAGGCGCTGGTTCAGTCTTGGCGTCCGAACGAATCCTGGCGACACGGCGTTGATGCGTACGTTGTAGGGGGCGTACTCGGCACCGGCGCACCTCACCAGGTGATGCAAGGCCGCTTTCGAGGTCGCATAGGCTGTCTCATTCGGGATCGCGCGATTGCCAGCAAGGGAGCCGACAAACGCGAAGCTGCCTCCGCCGTCGGCTTTCATCATCTCCCCACCGATCTGGATAGCCAAATACGCGTGGCGCACGACAATGTCAAACTGCCGGTCCCAGGATTCATCATCTACTGCCGAGAAAGGCTTGATGCCTGCGACTCCGATAATGTCGACGACCCCGTGTACGCGACCGAAATGCTCGCGCGCCGTGTCAAAGACACGTTGCACGTCGGCTCGCTTGGTGGCATCGGCTACACAGGGGATACCGCCGACGGCTTCGGCGATGTTTCGGGCAAGCCCCTCATCCTGGTCGACGCAGAGAACGCGCGCACCGGCTTGTGCGAGAGCGTGTACGGTCTGCTCGCCGATACCTTGCCCTGCTCCAAGCACGACGAAGCCGCGCCCATCCAACCGCAGAAGGGACAGGTAATCGGGCGTGTCTTTACTGATGCTATGGTCTGTCATGTTTGCTCTCTTCAGGCTACCGGTGCTTCACGATGGGATGGCAGCAGGTCTTGCCATGCCGCGCCCTCTTCAAGTTGGGTGTCGCAAGCGCTCACACCGCGCAGGTCGAGACCGACCGCACGGAGCGGCCCGTTCTCCATGGCATGCTTGACCGATTCCAGCAGCACGCGTCGGACCCGGATCACAGCCTGGTCGGCCGGCACCAGGTGCTCGCGCGAGCGGTCATAGAGGGGCCCCTGGGAAAGACCGATTGTGGCGTCCTCCACCTCCACGCCGCGCAATCCAGTCCAGTTTTCCCTCATGCGTGCGCGGTCCTGGCCGAAAGAGTCCGCCCAGCTGGCCGTGAACGTGCAAGTCTGCCGGTTGTAGTACTGCGGGTTGTCGAGGCCAAGCAGTTCGATGATCCTGTCTTCATTCACCGGCTCATTCCCGTGCACTACGAGGAAGGTACTCGTATGCGTATCGTCTTCCGGGACTTCAAGGACAGTGAACTGGAATGCCGGCGCAGGAATGATACGTCCGTACGGGACGATGAATGGCACCACGCGAGCGTTCAGGGTCCGCGGCGTATTGGTCTTGCGCAGTGCCACGTAGTGGAAGCCGAATGCCGTGTCCTCGATCTTGAGCGCCGGCTCCAGATCGTTGGAGACGAGTGCCGCCGGGTTGATGGCATCGGGGTTAGGCGTGAATGCGTCATCCTTCCAGCCAGGTCGTGCCATGTTGGTGTGGAGCACACCTACGTGCGAGCTGTCCTCGCCGCCCTCCACGAGTTGCAGGTAGTTGCAGGCAACGTTGACTCGCAAGACTACACGATGTTCGGGATCGGCATCCATGAAGGCATAACGTGAGAACGCGGGCTGCAGTTCCTTGGGACCGACATAGGCCCAGACGATGCCACCTTCCTCCCGCACGGGAAATGCCGGCGCCTTCATACGGGCGGTGTACTTTGGATCCGCGTGGTTCGGTGTCTCCATCACAGCGCCCGCCGCGCTGAACTTCCATCCATGATAGAGGCAGCGGATACCGCCTTCCTCGACGCGTCCGAGTGCAAGCGACGCACCCCGATGCATGCATAGCTCTTCGAGAAAGCCGACCTGGCCATTCGAGTCGCGAAAGGCGACGTAGTCCTCGCCGAGCAGTCGGACGCGCAGCGGAGCGCTGTCGGGCTCCGGCAATTGCGCGGACGTGCATACCGGATGCCAGAAGCGTCTCATCATGGCCCCGCCTGGCGTATCCGGGCCGACACGGCAAAGCAACTCATTTTCTTTTTGGTTCAACATGCGGAACTCCTTGACTAACGATTTCCATTGACTGTATTACGGGCGTGCGCGGAGCGAGGAAGTGATCTGGTGGTGTGGGACCAGCCCGCGCCAGTCCTCATCCAGGCCGATTTCGGCGGACACGCCAATCGCTCGACCTGCCTCTGCACGCAACGCCGGAATCTCCTGTTGGTCGCGACCTGCCCGGGCGGCCGTCAACAGGCATCGATGCAGTCGGCTGATCGCCATGTCCGCACTGCATAGCAGCTCCTGTGACCTGTCGCGAATCGTGCCGCTTGAGATGCTGCATGCAGCGTCTTCCTGCGTGATGCTGTCGAAGCCGGTGAAATGGCCGTTGCGCTGCCGGGCTCGATCCTGCCCGAATCCGTTGGCCAGGGACATCGTGCTCGGTGAGTCACAAGTGTCCTGCGTCATCCCATACTTGCTGAGTGTCGGATCATCGAGCCCAACGAATGTGAGCTGCAGTGTGCGCAACGGCTCGTCTCCTATCCGTTTCTCAGCGTCCCACCAGATGTGGAAGAAGTTGCAACGCTCGTCGTTGACGGGAACTACCGCCAGCAATAGATCGCCGTTTGCATTGGCGATAAAGCACGGGGCAATGAACGATGTCACGCGGGCAATTCGCTTCTCATTGCTTTGCCGAATCGCCACATAATGAAAGCCGAAGTCCGTTTCATCCGCTTCGATGATGGGCGCCGCGTCGAACTGCATGTGCGTCGTCTTCTTCGCGTAGTCGAGATCGGAGTCATTGGTCTTCGACAGTGCCGATCCGTGAAGTACGGTCAGGTGGGACGAGTCGACCAGTCCCTCGATGACCTGAACATAGTTGCAGTTGACGATAGCGCGAACATTGATGCGATTGGAATCCGGCAGATCCATGAACGGCCAGTGGGGGAACGGCGGCTCTTCGCCCCGAGGACCCAGGTAAGCCCAGACGATGCCGCCAGTCTCGCGAACGGGATAGGTTCGGCCTTTGATGCGATCCTTGAACTTGGGGTCGGCAACGTTGGGCGTCTCCAGCACGGTTCCGTCAACCGCAAACTTCCAGCCGTGATAAATGCAGCGCAGTCCATCGCCTTCCGATCTGGCCAACTGCATTGACGCGCCCCGATGCAGACATCCCTCAGCGTAGAGGCCGGGACGCCCCTGCTGGTCACGCCATGCGACAAATCTTTCGCCAAGGACCTCGATGGTCTGAGGCTCCCCGTTTGGTGTAGGCATATCGGATGATTGCGCGACCGGCAACCAGAATCGGCGCATGGCGTTGCCCATGGCAGTGTTTGGGCCGGTGCGGCAAATCAGTTCGTTATCCTGCCTGCTCAGCATGTTGATCCCCTTTCTTCAGTAATGACGACTGGTAGATTCAAAGTTCGACCAGCAGTCGTGTAGTCTTTGCGCGGGAACAGCACGGCATGAAGCAGTCATTGCGCTCGTGTTCCTCGCTCGTGAGATAAAGATCCCGATGGTCCGGCGTGCCGGACAACACCTTTGTCATACAGGTCCCGCAAACACCTTGCTCGCAGGAGAGAGGCAGGTCGAATCCGGCGTCCAACAGTGCGTGGGCGGCGCTCTGGCCTGCGGCGACTTTGATGACCTTCCCGCTGCTCTTGATCTCGATCTCGAATGGAGAGTCGCCCGTGTGGTCGATTGGTCCCGCGGCGAAATACTCGCGATGCAGGTGCGCTTCGTCCCAACCAAGCTCGCCCGCCGTCTGAAGGATGTGGTTCATGAAACCCGCAGGCCCACACACATACAGGTGCTTGTCGGGGGAGGGGGCGCCGATTGCGGAGCGTGCATCAAGTTGTTGCTCAGGGGCTGCATCGTCGATATGCACCTGTACCTGATCGCGAAAGCTTTCGGTTTGTAGACGGTCGACAAAGGACATCCGCGATAACGTGCGGCCGCAATAGTGCATCTCGAAGGCGCGGCCATCGCGTGCGAGCTGCTGCGCCATGCAGAGGATGGGGGTAATGCCAATACCGCCAGCGAAGAGAAGAGAACTGGCCTTCTCGCCATGCAGGGCGAAGTGATTGCGCGGGGGACTGATCTCGAGCATGTCTCCTTCGCCAATCGTATCCACGAGTGTCGCGGAGCCGCCACGTGATTCTGGCTCACGCAGCACGCAGATCCGATAACACGAGGGTTCCGTGGGCAATTCGTACAGGGAGTACTGTCGTACCAGCCCTCCGGGCAAATGCACATCAATGTGCGAACCGGCCTCGAATGCCGGCAGGGATGCTTCCGCTACTGGTGTGAGCTCGTAGCCGGCAATGCCTTGGGCTAGTAACGTCTTCGCGGTGACTTTCACTTGCAGCAAACTATCCATCACAATTCCAATATCTTCCGTGGAAGATTAAAAGGCAAAAAAAATCAGCCGATGGCAGCGCGTCGACGCTGTATGACCACTGGGGAACCGCCCAGTTGGCGCTGGACCAGCCAGCGCGCGAGACCCTGGTCCATAACGCGCACATGTTCCGGAAACCAGTCCACCAGCGCCTGCGCAAAGGAGCGTACTACCTGGGTTCGCCCTTCAGCCAGCATCGCGCGCACTTCGGATGCGGACTTGAGAACCGCCGCGTGCTCGTCGATATGGCATCCCGCTGATCCGTAGACAGTCTCACGCATCGCAACATCCTCTTCGCCGAAATGGCGATGCGCGTGCTCGGTAAAGCTGTTCAGTGCTTGCCCAAGCTGATCGTCCTCGACCGTCAGCAACGCATGCACACATTCGACAAACTCCCGATGCGTTTCGTCCATCGTTCGATGGTCGAGCGAAAAGTCGTCCTGCCAGGTAAAGCCGGGGGATTCGGTCATATGCGTCCTCGATCGCAATCGCATCCAGACAGGCCAACCGACCAATTTGCAAACGATCGGTACTCTGCCATCCGCAAAAGGAAAGCTGGGTGCTCCGCACGGCATTAATCCGCGTGAGACTGACTTTGCTTGCCTCTCCGCTCTGACAGATAGTGCTCTATCCGTCAGCCTTTCGTGAGCGGCATCGATGATGGGTCCATCGGTGGAGCGCGCAAAAAAGGCTTCCATGGAAGAATACGAAGCAAAACGGGATGTGTCGACTTAGGGAAAACACTGACAAGCACGCGATGTTGTGCATTACAAGCGAAAAGCCACGTATTTCCAAGGAAGAGGGGCTGGCGCAGACCGTGACTCAGGGAAACTCTGTAAGCGAGCTTCATTGACTTTGAATCATTCCTCTATCAATCTTCCGTGGAAGATAACATTTCCCACAAATGGAGGAGAGAAGGAGATGAAACTACGGTCAACTCGGCTCAAGCGCCGACTCCGGCGGCCGTTGGCGCGCTGCGGGCTGGCTCTTGCTGCCATGGTCGTCAGCGGTGGTACGCATGCCTACGATGGGGGTGCGCTGGCGCCGGGTCTCACGTTGTACGGTCTTATCGACACGGGCATCGAGTACGTGAGCAATGTGGGCGCGCAGAAGTCGAGCGTGATACGCATGCCGTCCCTTACGTCTTCGTATCCATCACGATGGGGCCTGCGTGGCATCGAAGACCTGGGTGGCAGTTACAAGTCGATTTTTGTTCTGGAATCAGGTTTCTCGCCGAGCCAGGGCACCGCGAACCAGAATGGCCGCCTGTTCGGGAGACAGGCATACGTAGGGCTGATTGGGCCATGGGGAGCAGTTTCCGTAGGCCGCTTGTATTCGCAAATCTACTACTCCTTGATCGGCGACACGTTGGGCCCCAATATTTTTGCGGCCGGTTTGCTCGATACCTATCTGTCGACCGCACGCGTTGACAATGCAATTGACTATACCGTCACATTTTCCGGCTTCACGGTAGGTGCTACCTATTCGTTTGGACGTGACGCCGTGGCACCTGCGGCAGCCGGAGGATGCGCAGGGGAGTCGCCTTCAGACTATCGGGCCTGCAAGGCGATGTCGGCATTGGTGAAGTACGAAGCACCGACCTGGGGTGTGGCCGGGGCCTTCGATCGAAACTATGGCGGCGGTGGTGCCGGTTCCCCACTGCCCAAGAGTTCGCAAACCGATACGCGTCGTCTCATCAATGGCTATGTGAAATTTGGAACCGCAACCGTCGGTGCAGGCTTCCTTCGCCGCAATAACCAGGGCTCTGTCGCGCCGGGCATTCCAGATGCGACCAGCGACTACTGGTGGATCGGCGCGAACTATGTTCCTATTCCACAAGTCTCGCTTGATTTGCAATATGGGCACCTCATGGTGAAGGCCAGTTCTACCGGAGCATCCGTGATTGCAGCACGTGCGACGTACCTCTTGTCCAAGAGGTCGGCGGTGTACGTTACCGCCGGGCGCGTATTCAATCAACGCGACGCAAGCTTCACGATTGATGGTGGCGCCGCGGGAACGGTTTCGACTCCTTTGCCCGGTGTTGACCAGACAGGTTTCCTGGTCGGTATTCGCCAGAAGTTCTGAGAGCATTCCGAGAGCCATCGGTCAGGTAGTCGCCAGCATCCATTTGCAAGACATTTTGCCGAGACCGGAGGAAGTACTTCGGACAGGGCGGGGCGCTGGTATTTTTAAACAACCTCATTGGCCGGTGCAAGGCCGGCGACAGGAGAATCCAATGGAAACCAAGACGAGTTCTTCGGTCATTTCTATCGTGGACAATGGCATAGGCATTGTGACGCTGAATCGGCCTGATACGCTCAATGCCATCAATCATGAGCTCGCGGCTGCGTGGGCGAGTGCGATTGAACGGGTGGTGAATGATACGGCCGTACGCGCGATCCTTCTGCGCGCTGAGGGGAAGGCCTTTAGCGTAGGTGGTGATCTCGCATTCTTCAGCGAGAATCTTGGCCCTGGCCTGGCGCCTCTGCTCGGAGACGTCATTGACCTGCTCAATGCCTCGGTGCAGCAGTTGCGCAACTCGGGCAAGCCAGTTGTCAGTGCTGCCCAGGGTGCGCTGGGCGGCGGTGGCATAGGCCTTGCACTCAGCGCCGACGTGGTTATCTGCGACGCGAGCCTCAAGATGCGTTCCGGCTATGCCGCCATAGGCCTATCGCCAGACGCGGGGGCATCCTGTTTTCTCGCGGAGCGCATCGGTGAAGCGCGGGCGCGCGCACTATTCATGACCAATCGCACGCTAAGCGCGGAAGACTGTGCCGCACTCGGCATCGTTGATCGAATCGTCTCAACCGAATCCCTGCAGGACGAAGCGCTTGACATGGCGCGTCAGCTGGCTGACAGGTCGGAAACCTCAATGGAGGTTATCAAATCGCTCTGCAATACCCTGCGCGGCGACGCGCTTGCCTCGCGACTATCCGCCGAGCGCGACGGCATGATGCGCTGTGCGGCAAGTCTGGATGCAACGGAAGGCATCAGCGCCTTCGTGGCGAAGCGGAAGCCGCTGTTCGGGAAATCCGCTTGACCCAGGTGTATGGCCGCAGGGCTCCACGCTCGAGCGCCGGCGTTTCATCAATGTCGTTTATCCGGCATCGACGAGAACGAATTCGGAATCCTCGATGGCAAGAATCTCGATCGTCTCTTCCTCCGAGATGGCGATCCCATCGCGTTCCTCGACTTGCAGGCCGTTTACCGTGACGGCTCCTTTCGCGACAACAAGATACGCGTACCGTGTCTGCGCTATCGTGTAAGCGATGGTTTGCCCGGCCTGGATCAGTGCGCCTAGTACGCGAGCATTTGCATTGATGCGCACCGCCTCGCGATCGTCAGGAAAGCCACTAGCCAATGGCACGAGTTGGCCGGCCCGATCTGCCCTCGGAAATGGCTTGGATGCCCACCGAGGCTCGATCCCCCGTTGGATCGACCGTAGCCAGATCTGGAAGACCCGTAGCGGTGTGGTGCCAGGGTTATATTCCGAATGGCGTATCCCTCGACCGGCGCTGAAGGCCTGGACGCTGCCTGCGGTGATCTGTCCACGGCTGCCCAAGGTGTCTTGATGCTCAAGTAGCCCCTCCCTGACATAGGTGACGATCTCCATGTCGCGGTGGCCGTGCATCGGGAAGCCGCTTCCCGGAGCGATCTCATCGTCGTTCCACACGATCAGGTCGCCAAGCGCGGTATGTTGGGGGTTCCCTTCGGCGCTGACGGCGAAGTGGTACTTTGCCTTCAGCCAATCCAGATTCGTTCTATCAAGGGATGCCCACGGGCGAAGCTGCAGCATGATTGGCTCCTGTACGCTGGTTGCAAGGTGGAAAGACTTCGGTTCATGAATACGTTGAGGCCCGCCGGTTTTGTCGAAGCCGAAAATCGACGGGCAATCGAGGTCCTTAGGTTATCCCTGGAAGCAACAGCTGGAACAGGTGGCAAGGCAGAACGGATCTTTGCCTACAATAGAACAATCAACTAGTTGCCAATGAGGCACGCCGTGTCCCCCGTCAGTGACCTGAACAACTTGTATTTCTTTGCGAAGGTTGTCGAATGCGGTAGCTATACCGCTGCGGCTGAGGCATTAGGGCTTCAAACATCCAAGCTGAGCCGACGTATCGGGGCGCTGGAGACGGAATTGGGGGTGCGCTTGCTGAACCGGACAACGCGAAGGTTGTCGCTGACCGAGGCTGGCAGGACGTTCCATCGGCACTGCACCGCGCTAATCGCGGAGGCGCAGGCGGCGAAGGACTCGATCACCCAGACCCTGGCCTCTCCTCGTGGATTGGTGCGGGTAAGCTGCCCGACGGGTCTGCTACAGAGCGGGGTCGCAGAGATACTGAACCGATACCTGGAGGCGTGGCCACAAGTTCAGCTCGCATTGGACGCAACCAATCGCCGGGTGGATGTCGTTGAGGAGGGGGTGGACATTGCAATCCGGGTACGCGTTCCGCCGCTGAAGGACTCCGATCTCGCAATGCGGACGCTTTGTCCTACCAGCATGGTTTTGGTGGCCAGCCCTAGCCTTGTGCGGGCTCTGGGGGAGCCGCAATCACTGGATGACATTGGACGAATGCCAACGGTCTCGATGACCAGTGCCGGGGACAGGCATGTATGGCAATTCCGCGATGCGGCCGGGAGGCAATCGGAGTTGGCGCATGAGCCCCGACTGAAGACCGACGATCTCTACACCCTCCGCCAGGCAGCCCTGATCGGGGTGGGCATTGCGTTCCTGCCGGAGATGCTGATTTCCCAGGATATTGCGGATGGCGGGCTTGTCAGGCTACTGCCCGATTGGGGAGCACAGGACGGCATAGTCCATGCCGTATTCCCGTCGAGACGAGGAATGGTACCTGCGATCAGGGAGTTGCTCGATTTCCTGGTTGTCTGCTTTAGTGAGCAGCAGCAATCTGCTTTGGTCGGTATTCGTCATAAATTCTGAACCGGGGCGGTTCGCCCGCATCCATTTGCTCTGAAGGCCGGAGATTCCTTCCGCAAGCGGGCCACATTCGGCCCTGGCGCCGTCAGGCGACGGCGCCTTATTCAATGCAGCTTTATCAGCCGTGGCCAGGCCCTAGTCCACACGCGTGCCAGTCGCATCGATGACCTTCCGATACTTCGTCGTGTCTTCCTTGATTTGTTGGGCGTACTGCTGTTGCGAGCCGGCTCGAATCTCCCAACCCAGCGCTTCGAGCTTCTGTTTGACGTCAGGCGACGCCATGGCCTTGACAAGGCCGTCGTGCAGACGGCTTGCCACGCTCTGCGATGTGCCCGGCGGTAGTACGAAACCAATGCCGACGGCGACGTCATAGCCTGCCACGCCAGATTCCGCCATGCTGGGCACATCCGGCATAACGGTTGCCCGATTCCGCGTGGTGACCGCGATCAGACGGATCCTCCCCGTTGCCAGATAGGGGCGGAGCGAAGACAGTGACGCAGCTGCTACGTTGACCTCGCCCGCTGCCAGTGCCACGGCAGCAGGCGATGCACCCTTGTAGGGAACGTGAGTCAATTTCATCCCGGTTTGCAGCGCCAGCGACTCGACACTCAGGTGATGGACGCTGCCGATCCCAGTACTGCCATATGAGAGAGGATGCGTCTTGGCGTACGCAATCAGTTCCTTGACCGAATGGATCGGCAGCGATGCATTCACTGCCAGGAACAGCGGCGTAGTCACCGCCTCCATGACCGGGACGAATGGCTTGCTGGTATCGTATGGCAGCGTCTTGTAGAGGCTCGGGTTGATTGACAACTGGCCAGTGTCGGCTGCGAAAAGGGTGTAGCCGTCGGGATTGGCGCGCGCGACGAAGCCGGCGGCAACTGCGCCGCCGGCGCCGGGCTTGTTTTCGACCACCACAGGTTGCCCAATCTGGACGGACAATTGTTGTCCGACCAGGCGGGCGATGGTGTCTACGGCACCTCCCGGTGCCATTGGCGCAATCAAGTGAATCGGCTTGTCCGGAAAACTCTGCGCAAATGCGCAGGCCGCGGATAGCGCGATCGCAGCCAAGGCGACACCACCCAAGCCTTTGCTCAACGCGCGGGCCAACAAGCTTCGGGAACGTTTGGCAGGAATTGGATTCATCTTGGACATGTATCTTCAAATGGAGTGGCCCGGCAATGTCGCCCGGATATGGTAAGTAGATACATCGTATGGCTGTATACTAATTGCTGTCAAGCCGCCAGGATGCGATCGGTTGATTGCGGCAGCAGGAGCCGCGTCAGGGTGAACGCCTCGCGGCACGAGAGGTGAAGTCGCGGTATGGAGGGCCGCCGTAGGCCAAGGTACGACCCCTCCACAGTTGCAAGCTCGTGGACAGTAAAGCGCGCGAAGCGACATGTCGAACAGGGTCAGCCAATCTCTGAGGACATGTCAGCCTGAACAGATAGCGGCGGCGATCATGTCGCGCGTCGAGGCGGCGCTACTCCAAATTGTTCCAGACTTTCACCAGCAATTTGCGCAGCGTCGCGCTTTCATCCTTGGTCAAGCCTTTGATCGCCAGCTTTTCGATCTCCGGTGCAATCGGCATGAGTACGGCTTCCAGTGCATGCCCGGGCTTGGTTAGATGGACATTCCAGCGGCGCTTGTCTTCCTCGCAACGTTCTCTACGGATCAGCCCTTTCTTTTCGAGCGACTCCAGCAGTGCCGTCAACGACGCCTTTTCAACGCGGATACGCTGCGCAAGTTCGACCTGACTATAGCCATCCTCTCGCCATAGGGCACGCAACGCCGTCCATTGCCCAGAGGAAATGTCATGCTCCAACAGGCGTTCCGAGAGCACGCGTGCAAATGCACGATGCGCATGCCGGACAAGATAACCCAGGGGTTCGTGCTCAAACTCTGCGTCGACAGGGCTGGCATCGGCGGTTGACTGATCCCCGGTTGCTTCAGGCATTTTTCTGCGCGTGGCAGGCAAGGCGAGCTTGGTCGCGTTCATGATCGTCGGATACGGAAGTGAAGGAGGGTGGCCCGCCAAGGGGCTGTTGCCATACATAGTATATATACATACCGTAAGACGCAAAACCATGTGGTGCGGTAAGATGGCATATGGTATCGTGCCATACGATATCCGGTTATCCAGTCGCTGCTGGACCACAGGTGTGAGCGCCAACATGGCAGGAGGAAGAATGAAGATTGATGTACATGCACACTTGCTGGACAAGGACTACCTTGAGGCGCTGGTGACGCAGATGGGTTTATCAGTGTCACGTAACGGCGAGACCGGGCAAACCTTTCTGCGAAAGGGAAAAACCACGGTCGCATGGTTTCGGGATGCGTTTTTGGATCCGGCCGAGCGGGTGCGCACAATGGACCACCTGGGCATCGACATGCGGATACTCTCTTTATCCAGTCCCAGCGTGTATGACTGGCCTGCGGAGGAACAGGTGATATGGGCTCGCCGCATCAATGACGCCAATGCCCGCATGCGGGACTTGCACCCACAGCGATTCAGAGGGCTGGCAGTGCTGCCGATGGGGGACGTGAAGGCCGCGCTGGACGAGATGAATCGCGCGATCGACGGACTAGGCCTGGTCGGTATCGCGATGGGGTCCAATATAGGTGGTGCTCCGCTGAACCATCCCGACTTCGAGGCGTTGTGGGCGGAAATCGATCGGCGCCGGTTGCCGGTGGTCGAGCATCCGATGCCACCGCTGGGCGCGGACCACATGGATGAGTTCGAACTGCCAATCCGGGTGGGCTTCATTTACGAGACGACCACGGCGCTGACGCGGATGATTTATGCCGGGATCTTCGAGCGCTATCCGAACTTCCCGTTCGTCATCGCGCATACGGGCGGGTCGCTGCTTACGTTGCTGGAGCGGTTGGACAACGGTTATCGGATCTTTCCGGACTGTCGCAAGCACATTACGCGACTTCCCAGTGAATTTGCGCGTCAATTGTATTACGACACCTGCTCGTTCTACGGCCCTGCCATCATGTCTGCGCGCGAGATCGTCGGCCCGGAACGGCTCCTGTGGGGCGCCGACGATCCCTTTATCGGCGCCGACATGTCGCATGTGACGTCCCTGGCGATACCAGAGCAGGAGAAGGATCTGATCCTGGGTGGGAACGCTGCACGGCTGTTCAACCTGGGTTAGCCTTGAGTGAACACGTCACGGAAGCTCCGGGGGCGCCGATCGATTGATCGATTGATCGATTGCGGCGGGGGGCATTCATCGGTCATGCGCGAAGGCGCTCTATGAACCAGCGACCTGCGGGGCCGGGTGGCGACGCCACGGGATAGACAGCCGACATCTGCACGCTGAGCCCTCCCCGCGGCACCTCATCGATCTGCAGCTCGACAAGACGGCCAGCATCGATGTCGTCCCTGACGGTGTGTAGAGGCATCCCGCCCCAACCGAGACCATTGAGCAGGAAGGCATGCTTGGCGAACAGATCTGCCAGGCGCCAGGTCACACCGGAGAAAACGCCAGACTCTATTCCAACCGAGAGGTCTGATCGATCGGTTAGCACGAGCTGGGTATGACGCGCCAAATCCTCTTTTGCTATTGGGCCATGCAATGCAGCTAGTGGGTGGCTCTGCGCAGCCACCATGACGAAGGCGACGCTGGTTAGTCGCTCGGACGCCAGGGTCGATGGCACGGCAGACAGGGAGCCGACCACGCCTACAGATGCCCGGCCATCAAGAACTGGCTGGTATGCACCGCCCAGTGCCTCGACGTAAAGTCGCAGTGGCACCTCCGGAAAGCGCTCTCTGAATTCCTTGGCCGCGTCGGTGATCGCCTGGATTGGGAAGAATACGTCAACAACGACAGAGAGCTCAGGCTCCAGGCCTTTGGCCATTCCCTTGGCGCGGGCTTTCATTCCATTTACCCCTGCCACGATGCTGCGTGCATCAGCGAGCAATACCGTTCCCTCTGCGGTGAGTCTGGGGTATCTACGGCTGCGGTCGAACAACGCCACGCCTGTCTGATCTTCCAGATCAGCGACCAAGCTGCTGACCATGGACTGGGCTCGGTGCAGCTTCCTTGCAGCAGCCGAAAAGCTACCTTCATCGACTGTTGCGATGAACGCCCGGAGTTGATCCAAGGACACACCGTCAAGCATATGGAAACTCGTGAACTATCTCTGATGGAGATGGATAGTATCGGAATATAACATCTATTCAGGGGGTGTCAAGCGTGAGAAATTGTGCGCAAGGATTCAATTAAACCCAGTTCCGTGCGCGGGCGTTCCCGCTGCAAGGGCACGAAGATACGCCAGACTCTCCATGAATTTGGCAGTTAGAAAATGATACTCAACATGGAAATTGGAATTGACAGTTTTGCAGCCGTTTTCCCGGAGTCCGGCTCAGGCCGTTGGACATCGCCCCAGGACCGCATGTCGGCGCTTATCAACGAGGTCGAGATAGCCGATCGAGCCGGGCTCGATATTTTCGGTATTGGCGAGCACCATAGAAAGGAATTCCTGGATGCTGCCCCGGCGGTAATTCTCGCTGCAGCGGCTGCACGGACCAGGAATATCCGGCTGACGAGCGCGGTAACGGTACTGAGTGCCGCCGATCCCGTGCGCGTCTTTCAGGAGATCGCTACGGTCGACCTCATTTCGAATGGGCGTGCGGAGATCGTGGTCGGCCGAGGATCGTTCGTCGAAGCCTATCCTCTCTTTGGTTTGCGGCTGCAGGACTATGACGAGCTATTCAGCGAGAAGCTGGAGCTTCTTCTCGCGCTACGCGAGAACACGCATCCGAAATGGTCTGGCCGATTCCGCGCGTCGCTTGACGGTCAGGGGGTGTTTCCACGACCTGTGCAACCGCGGATGCCAATATGGCTTGGCGTGGGAGGAACACCTCAGTCCTTCGTTCGCGCTGGCTTGCTCGGCCTTCCTCTCATGGTTGCCATCATTGGGGGGAGTTTCGATCGCTTTCGGCCCCTTGTGGATCTCTATCGCCAGGCCGGCGCCCGAGCCGGTCATCCACCGCAGGCTCTGAAAGTCGGGGTCCATGCCATCGGATTTGTCGGCGAGACCACCAAGGCGGCCAGGGACGCATTCTTTCCTGGATGGGCTTACATGTTCAGCGAGATCGGACGCGAGCGTGGCTGGTCCCCCGTGACGAGAGCGCAGTTTGACGCAATGTGCGGCCCCGAAGGGGCGTTCCTGATCGGAGATCCAAAAGAGGTGTCAGCCAGAGTCCTTCAGGTTGGCGAGGCGCTGGGCGGGATCTCGCGCATTACGTTTCAGATGAGTGCTGCGTCGCTGAATCCTTCCGCCATGCAGCGGTCGATTCAGCTTCTTGGTACCGAAGTCGCGCCACGCGTACGCGACGCATATAGAGGGTGACGCCATGGGCGAGCTGATTGGTGGCCAGTGGTACCGTACAGGCATTGAAACATCGATGGTAGACGGTACGATCCAGCGAAAACCGTCCGTATTTCGGGGTTGGGTGACGCAGGACGGCCAGCCGGTTGACGGGGGCCGGGGTTTTAAAGCAGAGCCGAACCGTTATCACCTATACGTCTCGCGTGCATGTCCGTGGGCTCATCGCACTTTGATCATGCGAAGCCTGAAGGGACTCGAAGACGTTGTTAGCCTTTCTGTTGTCCACTGGAAGATGGGCGAAGATGGTTGGACCTTCGATGCAGGGGCGGGCGTGATCGAAGACACAGTCAACGGTGTTGGCAAGCTCCATGAGATTTACACCATCGCTGATTCGACGTGCACCTCACGGGTCACTGTTCCGGTCCTCTGGGATAGGGCAGAACGCACGATCGTATCCAATGAATCTGCCGATATCATTCGAATGTTTAACAGCGCTTTCGATGAGCTCGGTGCGTCCGTCGGCGACTACTATCCCTTGGCGCTTCGCGCCGAGATCGATGCCATCAACGAGCGCACTTATACGGGCCTGAACAATGGTGTCTATCGCACCGGCTTCGCTTCAACCCAGGCCGCCTATGATGCTGCGGTGCTCCAGGTCTTTGCCACCCTGGACTGGCTTGAAGAGCGTCTGGCTGATCGCACCTATCTCGTCGGCGAATTGCTGACGGAGGCTGACATACGGTTGCTTACCACTCTGATTCGCTTCGATGCAGTCTATTTCGGGCACTTCAAATGCAATATGAAGGCATTGGTCGACTATCCGCGCTTGTGGGAGTATACGCGTCGCCTGGCTCGGCATCCCAGGATTCGACCGACCATCGACTTCTCGCATATCAAGGGCCACTACTACACCAGCCATCCCTGGCTCAATCCAAATGGCATCATCCCCGTCGGCCCAAAGCGGGATTTCGATGAACCGATCAGCCCCATGCTCTTTGACAGGACCGTTCATGCAGACCGTCTCCGCTAGTGGCGCCCGCATTCCATCGCTCGGGCTAGGTACTTATGGTATGCGCGGCGAAGCGCTTTCCGGCATCGTCGTGGCTGCCTTGCAGGCGGGGTTCCGCCATATCGATACCGGGCAAATGTATGCCAATGAGGCTGATGTCGGGCAGGGCGTGGCCCAATCCGGCGTGCCGCGGTCGGAAGTCTTCATCACTACCAAAGTCTGGGTCAGCAACTACGCTGCGCACCAGTTCGGTCCGTCGGTCGATGATAGCCTTCGCAAGCTTGGTACCGACTATATTGATCTGTTGCTGTTGCATTGGCCAAGCCATGACGTGCCGCTTGCTGACCAGCTTGGCGCGCTGAGCGAGCTGGTGCGTGTCGGAAAAGTCCGGCACATCGGGGTGAGCAATTTTAATCGGGCACTCATGGCACAGGCCATCGCGCTTTCCGAGAAGCCGCTCGTCACCAACCAGTTTGAGTACCATCCTTATCTCGATCAGCGTCTTCTGGCCGCGGCTACACGCGACGCGGGTCTTGCGATCACTGCGTATTGCGGGCTGGCCGTAGGTCGGGTCTTTTCCGACCCGGTGCTCAAGGACATTGCCGCTCGTCATCGACGTGGGGTCTCCCAGATCGTTCTTCGCTGGCTGGTGCAACAGGATGGCGTGATTGCGTTGTCTCGCACCACCAGGCGCGAGCGGCTGAGCGAGAACGCTGCAATTTTTGATTTCGAGCTGCCGGTGGATGAGATGGCGGCCATCTTTGCCCTGGTCCAACCAGGCAGTCGTATTGTCGACCCGCCGGGCCTGGCACCTGTCTGGGACTAACGTTACCGGGAAGACACGTTTTTGTCGCTCTCACATCTTTGAAAGGGAAATTGATCATGACTAAGAACGCACTTGAACGCCTGCTTCCGCCCGTTCGCCTCGGCAGGCTGGAACTGAAGAACCGCCTGGTCATGGCGCCGATGACCCGCAGCCGTGCCGGCTTCGACGGCACGCCGCGAGCGTTGGCCGCGGAGTACTACGCGCAGCGCGCGAGCCTCGGCCTGATCGTGACTGAAGGGACCCAGCCCTCGGACGATGGCCAGGGTTATCTCGCCACGCCGGGCATCTATTCCGACGCGCATGTCGCCGGTTGGAAGCGGATCACCTCTGCCGTGCATGAGCGCGGTGGCCATCTTTTCATCCAGCTCATGCATGCAGGGCGCATGTCGCACCCGGACAACACGCCGCATCATCGCCAGGGCGTCGCGCCTTCGGCCATCGCGCCCGGTGCGCCGATGTTCACGGCCACGGGGATGCAGGACATTCCCGTGCCGCGTATGCTGACGACCGAGGAGGTGCGCCAGACGGTGGCCGACTTCCGCTTCGCGGCACGCCGCGCGATCGAGGCCGGCGCCGATGGCGTCGAGATCCACGGCGCGAATGGCTACCTGGTCCATCAGTTCCTCGCACCAAGCGCCAATGCCCGCACCGACGAATATGGCGGTTCGATCGAAAACCGCGCCCGCTTTGCCATCGAGGTGGCCACTGCGATTGCCGGGGAAATCGGCGCTGACAGGACGGCCATTCGGCTGTCACCCGGCATGACGCGGTGGGGCATCGACGAAGGCGCAGAGGGACCGGCGCTCTACCACTATCTGGTGGCTGAACTGGACAAGCTCGGTCTGGCGTACCTGCACGTCACGCATCAGGGCAACGAGCCGCTGCTGGCTGACATTCGCAAGCTCTGGACGGGCACGCTGATCCTGAACCGGCCGGGCCGCCCACGTGACAGGATCGGGGCCGATGTGGCCTCGGGGCTCGCCGATCTGGAAGCCTTTGGCCAGATGGTCCTGGCCAACCCGGATTTCGTCACGCGCCTGAAGATCGGTGCACCGATGAACGACGCGAACGCCAATGCCTTCTTCGGCGGTGACGGGCACGGCTATATCGACTATCCGGCGCTGGCCGAAGCCGGGAAACCCTGAGGGATCGCGCCATGACCGATGCTTCCATCCACGGCGACAAACGCTGGCTGGCGCTGATCGTTCTGTGCCTCGGCGTGCTCATGATCGTGCTCGATACGACGATCGTGAACGTTGCATTGCCGTCGATCGCCGCGGACCTCGGCTTTACCGAAACCTCGCTGGTGTGGGTGGTCAATGCGTACATGCTTACCTTCGGCGGCTGCCTTTTGCTTGGCGGGCGGCTGGGCGATCTTTACGGCCACCGCAAGCTGTTCCTCGGCGGCATTACGCTGTTCACGCTGGCGTCGCTCGCATGCGGCATGGCAAATTCGCAAATCCTGCTGGTATGCGCGCGTGCCGTGCAGGGTTTGGGCGGCGCGGTCGTCTCCGCGGTTTCGCTGTCGCTGATCATGAATCTGTTCACCGAGCCCGGCGAACGGGCCAAGGCGATGGGCGTGTACGGCTTTGTCTGCGCGGGGGGCGGCAGCATCGGCGTATTGCTGGGCGGACTGCTGACCAACCTGCTGAGCTGGCATTGGATCTTTCTCGTCAACTTGCCCATTGGCGTCGCCGTCTATGCGCTGTGCGTCGCGCTCCTGCCGTCAGCGCGCGGCCATGCGCATGGCGAACGGCTCGACGTGGCCGGCGCGGTGACGGTGACGGCTTCGCTGATGCTCGCCGTGTACGCAGTCGTGAACGGCAATGAAGCGGGCTGGACCTCGGCGCAGACGCTGGGGCTGCTGTTCGCCGCGCTGGCGCTGTTGGCGGTGTTTCTCGTCATCGAAGCACGCATGCAGCATCCGTTGATGCCGCTCGGACTGTTCCGCTTGCGCAATGTCGCGACTGCCAATGTGGTCGGCGTACTTTGGGCGGCGGCGATGTTCGCGTGGTTCTTCATCTCGGCCTTGTATCTGCAGCGCGTGCTCGGCTACCGGCCCTTCCAGGTCGGGCTGGCGTTTTTGCCGGCCAATCTGATCATGGCGTTCTTTTCGCTGGGCCTGTCGGCGCGCGTGGTGATGCGCTTCGGTCTGCGCCTTCCGCTTGCCGTCGGGCTGCTCGTCGCGGCGTGTGGCCTCGCGCTGTTCGCACGGGCACCGGTGAACGGCAACTTCGTGCTCGACGTGCTGCCCGGCATGACCCTGCTCGGCTTCGGCGCGGGCATCGCATTCAATCCCCTGCTACTGGCTGCCATGAGCGACGTCGATCCGAGCGATTCGGGCCTCGCGTCCGGTATCGTCAATACGTCGTTCATGATGGGGGGCGCACTCGGCCTCGCGGTGCTCGCAAGTCTCGCCGCCGCGCGCAGCGACGCGATGCAGGCTTCCGGAAGCGCCACGGCGGCGCTCAATAGCGGCTATCACGTGGCGTTTCTGTTCGGTGCGATCTTCGCGGCGGCGGCGGGTGTGCTGGGCGGCTTGTTGTTGCGTCCGGGGCAGCCAGGCGGCGCCGGCGCGCGACCGGTTGCTGACAGCCACGGCGTAACGACGGCGGGCCCGGCACCCACAACCGGCAACGCGGCACCGACAGAGCACTACTGACCGAGCAGGAGCCTCTAGGCGAGTGCTTCGATGGCGAGCGCAATGCCCTGGCCACCGCCAATGCAGAGCGTGACGATACCGCGGCGTATTCCGTCGGCACGCATGCCGTGGAGCAGCCGCGTGGTGAGAACCGCGCCGGTCGCGCCGATCGGGTGGCCGTGCGCGATGGCGCCGCCGTCGACGTTGATCATGTCGTGCGGCAAGCCCAGTTCGGCAGCCACGGCGAGCGGGACGGCGGCAAAGGCTTCGTTGATCTCGAAGCGCTCTACGTCACCAAGCGACCAGTGTGCACGCGCCAGTGCCTGCCGGACTGCCGGAACGGGCCCCAGACCGAACATCCCCGGCTCGACAGCGCCCAGTCCATAGGCAACGAGCCGTCCGAGGGGTTGGAGACCATGCTTCTCGGCAACGGCACGATCCGCCACGATCATGGCCGCTGCACCGCTGTTGATGCCCGGTGCGTTGCCGGCGGTAATTGTCCCGTCACGGCGGAACGCCGGCTTCAGTCTGGCGAGTCCATCGAATGTCGTGTCGGGGCGATTCGCTTCATCTTTCGCGAACAGGACTGTACCGGCCTTGCCCTTCACGGTTACGCCGACGATCTGTTCTTCAAACTTGCCCTGCGCCTGGGCAAACGCGAACGCCTGCTGGGAGCGTTCGGCCCAGCGGTCCTGCGCCTCCCGGCTCAGCTGGTAGCGCGTCGCGAGATCTTCGGTATGCCAGCCGGAGTGTTCGTTGGAGAACGCGTCGACCAGACCGTCCATCAGCATGCTGTCATGCAGGACGCTGTCGCCCATGCGCTGCCCCCAACGGCCGGCCGGCATCAGGTAGGGAGCGCGGTCCATGTTCTCCATTCCGCCTGCAATGGCGATGTCGACATAGCCCAGGCGAACTTCGTCCGCCGCCGAGGCGATGGCCTGGGCACCGGACCCGCAAACGCGGTTCACGGTCAGCGCCGGAACGGATTTCGGAATGCCTGCGTTGATCGCCGCCTGGCGCGCCGGGTTCATCTTGTTGCCGGCCTGGACGACGTTGCCGAACACTACGGAGCCGACAAGCTCAGGGTCCAGCCGAGCGCGTTCCACTGCTGCCCGAATCACGGTGGCGCCAAGCTCCGTGGCCGGGATGGTCTTCAGCGAGCCGTTGAATGCGCCGATGGGCGTCCGTACGGGCTGGCACAGCACGACTTCCTTTGTACTCATTGCTACCTCACTAGGTTGATTCAAGCGGGGGACCCGAGGTCGTCGGGATGGCATACTGGCTTGCCGCCTGGATAGATTTCGTCAGCAAGCCTGCAATATTTGTTGTCAGCGAGCGCACAGGTCAGACTGCTATCGTGCGCCGGCGGTCCGGCGGCGTATGCATCCGGAGCCAGGCTTGCGGCGACGATTGCCGATAGGAAGAGCAGGGTTGGATAGTGTCGAATCATGTTCGCCTCCGGTCAGGGTCAATGTGCGTCTGCCGACGGACCCTTCGGCGCCGCGACCTTGCGCATCAGCGGTACCAGCGGCGTCGCAATGACAAAGCACACGAAGATGGCGAGGAACGCATCGGCGTAGGTGAGCGTGTGAGCCTCGCGTATGGTGAGAGCCCAAAGTTGCCTGATGGCGGCGGCATTGCCGTCATTGACCTCGTTACTCAATGTCATCAAGTGGGTGGTCGCATCGTTCAGGAATGCGGCCATGGACTCGTTGCGGATGTTCAGGTGTTCGGCCAGGCGCAGGAAGTGGAGGTTTGTCCGGTCGTTCAGGATCGTGGCGCATGCTGCGATGCCGATAGCACCGCCGAGGTTGCGCATCAGGTTGAACAGGCCGGAGGCGAGCTTCAGTCTCGCGGGCGCCAGGCCGCCCAGCGTCAAGGTCACTGTGGGTGCAACGGCGAACTGTTGTGCCATGCCACGGATGGCCTGGGGCAACAGCAGTTCGGCGCTGYCCCAGTCATGGGTGATGGGCGCGAAGTTCCACATCGACAGGGCGAAGAGCGCGAGGCCGACCATCAACAGCCACCGCAGATCCACCCGGTTCGCGAGGTAAGCATAGAAGGGGATCGACAGCACCTGAAACAGGCCGGTGGAGAATATCGCCAGCCCGGTTTGCAAGGCGCTGAACCCGCGCACCTGCCCCAGGAACAACGGGGTCAGGTAGATCGTCGCGAAGATCCCGATGCCGGTGACGAAAGAGAAGAAGCATCCAAGGGCAAAATTGATGTCCTTCAGCGCCCGTAGATCGACGACCGGATTCTTGTAAGCAAGCGAACGCCATAGGAAACCGATTCCCGAGATCCCCGATATCCACGCGGTGGTCAGGATGGTCTGATCCCCGAGCCAGTCCCAGCGCGGCCCTTCCTCCAGCGTGTACTCGAGGCAGCCGAGAAAGAGCGCCAGCAGAACCATGCCCAGATAGTCGGCACCTTTGACCAGCTTCCAGTCCGGATGATCGATCTTGACGAGCATCGGCACCACGATCGTCACGAACACGCCGGGGGCGAGGTTGATGAAGAAGAGCCAGTGCCAGGAGAAATTGTCCGTGATCCAGCCACCGACGGTGGGCCCGAGCGTCGGTGCCAGCGACGCCAGTCCCCCGATGATGGCGGCTGCCGCCACGCGCTGGCGTCCTTCGAAGAACACGAACACCGTGGTGAAGACCATTGGAATCATCGAGCCACCCAGGAAGCCCTGCGCAGCGCGAAAGGCAATCATGCTCTGAATGTTCCAGGCGATCCCGCAGAGCAGACTGGCTACGGTGAAACCGGCGGCGGAAGCTGCGAACAACCAGCGCGTGGACATGAGCCGGGCAAGCCATCCAGACAGCGGAATGACGATGATCTCCGCGATCAGGTACGCGGTCTGCACCCAAACGGTCTCATCCGCGCCCGCGGAGAGGCCGCCGCCGATATCGCGCAACGATGCGGAGACGATCTGGATGTCAAGCAATGCGATGAACATGCCCACGCACATCGTCGCAAAGGCGAACGCCTTGGTGCGCATCGGCAGGTCGCTGGGTGACAGTAGGGGCGAGGGTCCTGCTGTATGGGATGCACCAGGGTTTGCGGTGACTGCGGTGCTCATGATTTGCTCGCTTGCGTGGCAGCGTGGGTATCGACTTCGGCAACGACCGACAAGCCCGGCCGCAGGATGCCGAGCTTTGCATCTTCTTCGTCGAGGACGATGCGCACGGGGACGCGCTGAACAATCTTGGTGAAGTTGCCGGTGGCGTTTTCGGCCGGCAATACGCTGAACTGGGCGCCAGTGGCTGGCGCGAGGCTTTCAACGCGTCCATGGAACACCTTGCCCGGCATGACATCGGCCACGATCGTGGAGCGCATGCCGGGCTTCATGTGGGCCAGTTGTCCTTCCTTGAAATTGGCATCGACCCAGAGACCCTTGGCAGGCACGATCGATAGCAATTGCCCGCCGTTGGCAGCATAGCTGCCGACGCGTGCGCGGCGATTGCCCACCGTGCCGTCAACGGGCGCACGGAGTTCGGTGTACCCCAGATTGAGGCGTGCGATGTCGCGCTCGGCGATAGCCTGGGTCAGCGATGCTTGTGCCTGCAGTTTCTGCGTGGCGATGACGTCGAGTTGCCGCTGGGCAGCTTCTACGCTTGCGTTGGCTTTCTGGCCATTGGCGAGCGACTGCTTGTAGTCGGCATCGGCTTTCTGCGAGCTTTGAATGGAAACGGCGGACTTTGCGACCAGGCTGGCGTAACGCGCCTGATCGTCGCGCGCCCGAACTGTCTCTGCGTCGACGGCAGCGACGCCTGCCTTAGCCTCCGAGATCACGGCATGCTGGAGCTTATCCCGCGCATCGAGATTGGCGAGAAGTGCTTGTTCCGATGCCACGGCGCCTTCGGCCTTTGCCAGTGCTGCACGATAGTCGCGGTCGTCGATACGTGCCAGCAAGTCCCCGGCGTGCACCTGCTGGTTGTCGGTCACAAGGACTTCGGTGAGGTATCCGGGAACCTTGGCGGCAATCAACGTGACCTCCCCGCCGACGTAAGCGTCATCGGTATCCTCGACGAAGCGCGCGTCGGTCCACCAGTGGTAGCCATATCCTGCTGCGGCCAGAGCAATCAACGCGCCGCTGCCGCGGATCAGTAGTGCCTTCTTGTTCAGTTTGAGCCTGGAAGGGGCGGCCTCCGAGGGGGCGCGATCCACAGTAGTAGTGCTTGTCATGAAATTGCTCCGTATTTAGAAAGCGTCCGTAGCGGACGCAGAGGGGTTCGATTCGAGGGCCTGGGCTTGGGCTGAGCGGTTGAGGCGGTTCCGGAGTCCTTCGCTGGCGGCGGGGCCGGGCGCGAGGTAGTGGCCGGCTTCGGTGATCGGCTCGCCGGTCTCCGCGTCGACAAGCGCAAGACGCACGGGGCGGCCGGAGCGGCGCTCGACCAGCCGTACGGTTTCACCGCCGTGGCCGTAGTGCCGGCTTCCCCACGCCATGAGCGTCAGCAGCACGGGACGAAAGTCCCGGCCGAGGTCGGTGAGCACGTAGTCGTCGCGCGGCGGATGGGCGCTGTACTGCCGCCGGGTCATCAGCCCCTCTTCGACGAGGGTGTTCAGTCGCCGCGTCAGCATGTTGGGAGCAATGCCCAGTCTTTTCTCGAACTCGTCGAAGCGCGTGGCGCCGTAAAAGGCTTCCCGCAGGATCAGGACAGTCCAGGCGTCTCCAACGCGTTCGATGCCGCGTGCCATGGGGCACTGAGCATCCTTGTGTGACTTTCTTAACATTGCAGGCCCTTTTCAAAAAGAGGTTGCTATCACGATGCAAGTTAGTCTAGGCTAGTAACTAGCATCATGCAAGTAAGAATTTGCGTGAGCCTCAATGAAAGGAATCGACATGACGAAGAAAGCACCCTATGGCCTGGTCGGGCGCGCAGTGACGGTTGCCGCATCTGCGGTGGTGGCGTTTGGCCTGGCAGCGTGTGCGGTAGGCCCCGACTACCACACGCCCGCGAGCGAGATGCCGAAGGCATATCAGCACGCTACCGAGCTGGCCCCGATCAACGACTCGCGCGAGCCGGTATCGCTGGACACGTGGTGGAACGGCTTCAACGATCCGGTCCTCACGAAGATCGTTCAACGGGTCCTGGACCAGAACCTCGATATGGCGGCGTCCATTGCGCGTGTGGACCAGGCGCGCGCGGCTGCGAACTTCGCGGGGGCTGAACTGCTGCCGCAAGGGAACGCTTACGGCGCCGTGGGCAAGGAACGCCAGTCGTTGGAAAGCCCATTGGGCAAGATCGGCAGCAATTTGCCCGGCTACAAGCGCGGCCAGACGCTCTATTCGGTTGGCGCGGCGGCAACGTGGGAAATCGATATCGCCGGCGGGCTGCGGCGCGGCGCCGAGGCCGCCGATGCGGAACTGCAGGCCGCCGAAGCCAATCATCTCGGCGTGCGGATTCTGGTCGCCGCCGAAGCGGCCGATGCCTACTTCCGCGTGCGCGGGGCGCAGGCCCGCATCGCCATCGCCCAGCAGCAGGTCCAGACCAACCAGCGTTTGCTGGATCTTGTGCGCCTGCGTTTGGCCGATGGCATTGGTGCCGAGCGTGAGCAGGCGCAGGCCGAAGCCCAGCTTGCCCAGACCCGCGTCACGATCCCGCCGCTGCAGATCGAACTCGAAACGCAGCTCAATCGCCTCGATGTACTGATGGGCGCGCAGCCGGGCTCTTATGCAGCGGAACTGCGCGATTCGAAGAGCGAGATGGTCGTGCCGCAGGTCGCGTTGGCGCAGGGCCCCGCCACTCTGCTGCAGCGTCGCCCTGACGTGATTGCGGCGGAGCGCAGGTTGGCTGCATCGAACGCCCGTATCGGCGTGGCTACCGCCGAGTATTACCCCAAGGTGTCGCTATCGGCGTTGCTTGGCTTCGAAAGCCTCACGGCAAGCAAGCTGTTCACCGCGCAGGCGTTCCAACCCGCCGTTACCGCGGGACTGCGCTGGCGTCTGTTCGACTTCGGACGTGTGGATGCCGAAGTCGCAGGTGCCAAGGGTGCCTTCGCCGAGGCCTTGGCCAACTATCGAAAGTCGATGCTGCAAGCCACGGCGGATGTCGAGGATGCCTTGATCTCGCTTACGCAACTCGAATCGCAAAGCCACGAACTGGGCAACGAGGTTGGTGCGCATGAACGCGCCCGCAACGCTTCCGAGGACGCGTACAAGGGCGGGGCGGTAAGCCTGTATGAAGTGCTCGACGAGGACCGCCAACTGCTCGCTGCCCGCGACCAGCAGGCCAAGGTGCGGGCGGATAATGCGCGTGCCGCAGTATCGACCTTCCGGGCTCTGGGAGGCGGATGGTCCTGACACGCCACGGCTTCCCGAAGCGCGGCGCGGATGTGCTGGAAATGGTGCGCGAAAACTTCCGTTGAACACGGATGGCAGCGTACGTGAAGCCGCTTGTATCGTTAATTCGGCTGGCGGGTTTAACGATCCTCAACAGCAGCGTCACGAAATGGCGGGAGAGGCTGGACTTAGCCGATGCTGAAGCGTTGGCCATCATCCACGGCGAGCGTCGAGCCGGTCATGAATGCGCCGGCCGGCGAAGCGAGCATCAGCAGCGCGGCATCGAGCGCCTCGGGCGTGCCGAGGCGCCGGCGAGGCATGCCCTCGACGATCTTCCTGCCCGCGGGGGTCTGGAACATGGCGCGGTTGATGTCAGTCTCGATGTAGCCGGGATTGATAGCGTTGACGTTGATACCGTGGGCCGCCCATTCATGGGCCATCGTGCGGGTCAGATGCTCCAGCGCCGCCTTGCTGGCGCCGTAGATGCCGAGTTGCGGCGAGTGCGTATGCGCGGCGAGAGAGCATATGTTGATGATGCGTCCCGGCAGTTGCCCGTCGATGAGCCGGCGTGCGAAGGCGGTAGCCATCAACAACGCGGCCTTCGTGTTCACGTCGAATACCCGGTCGAACATCTTCTCGTCCACGTCGATCAGCGCCGCGCGCCCTCCGACGCCCGCATTGTTCACAAGCGCCCATAGCGGCGGCATGCTTTGCTGGATATCATCCAAGGCAAGGCGCACGGCTTCCTGGTCGGCAACATCGACGGGAAAAGTCCGCGCTGTACCACCGGCTTGTGCGATCAGTTCCGCGGTTTCCTGCAGCGGCTCCGGCCGCCTGCCCAGCAGGGCGATATGCGCGCCGGCGGCGGCCAGCGTCCTTGCCGCCTGCCGCCCAAGTCCCGAGCCGGCGCCGGTGACGATTGCCGTCAGCCCGCGCAGGCCGAAGCGCTCGGCGAAAAACTCCGTGTCAAAGCCATTGCTCATCTTCATTCCTTCCCTTGATTTCGTTTCATTGGGGCAATGCCGCGCCGTTAGTGGCGGCCACGGGTTCAGTCCAGCTTGATGCCGAAGCCCTGCACGATTTCGCTGTTCGATTCGGACTGTGCGTGCAGGTCGCGCTGCTGCTCATTTCATCCTGCCATCCAGCGTTCTGTCGCTTTCTGCCGGGCGCAGGCTCGCGTCCCGGCGAACGCAGCTTTTCGCGATCCGCTGCGGCGTGCCAGACGACCCTCACTTCGTCATGAATGCGCCCGGTGGTCGTTTCGCCGTGCGGCCTGGGCACTCAAATCAGTATATCTGCGTTTCGGCGAGGTTTGTACGTCAGGCAGCAGGAGCGACCGCTCGTTGCCCGCTTTCACGAAAGTCAGTATGACTCCCCTGGGGCGGAGGGCAGAATGCACAGCGGGTTGCACATGTGATGCAGTTTTGTCTTGCGTCGCCGTCCGGATCGGAGCTACGGTGGTAGTCGATGATCCGGTGCGCTTGCGTCAGCGGATGACTGTCATAAATAGGCAAGTTCAAGGCGTGCAAGGTAAAGCAGGAAGAGGCGCCAGGCCAGATGATTCACTCGTCACGAAGAACTTTGCCACCATATTGATTCGCTCTTTGGCGAGCTCAAGCGTGAAGCAAGGGCTGGCAAGCCGCAGGCGAACTGTAATATTTGATTCAGAACAGGAGTTAACATGGCGAAAGTCGTTAAGTTTTACGAAACGGGCGGACCCGAGGTCCTTCGTCTTGAGGACGTTGGCGTTGGTGAACCGGGACCGGGAGAGGTCCGCGTCCGCCACGTGGCCGTGGGCCTGAATTTTGCCGACACCTACTTCCGCGGCGGTACCTACAAGGTTCCGCTGCCCAGCGGCCTCGGCAACGAGGCAGCCGGCGTGGTCGAGGCCGTCGGTGCCGGCGTGACCCAATTGGCGGTCGGCGACCGTGTGACCTACACGGGCTTTATCAACACGCTGGGCGCCTACAGCACTGAGCGGCTGATTTCTGCCGAACTGCTGATCAAGCTGCCGGAGGCCATCAGCTGCGAAGCCGCGGCGGCCATGACCATGCGGGGTTTGTCCGCCGCCTACCTGGTGCGCCGAATCTACCCGTTCAAGGCGGGCGACGCCGTGCTGCTGCATGCCGCAGCAGGCGGTGTTGGCCTGATCGTTTCGCAATGGGCCAAATTGCTCGGGCTGACGGTGATTGGCACGGTTTCGACCGATGCCAAGGCCGAAGTGGCGCGTGCCCACGGCTGTGACCACACGATCAACTACAGCCATGAGGATGTGGCCAAGCGCGTGCGGGAACTGACGGACGGAGTGGGTGTGTCCGTGGTCTTCGACAGCGTGGGCAAGGCCACCTTCATGTCCTCGCTGGACTCCCTCAAGCGCCGCGGGCTGATGGTCTGCGTCGGTACCGCCTCCGGCACAATTCCGCCGTTCGATCCGCAGATCCTGGCGCGCAAGGGCTCGCTGTACCTGACCCGCCCGGGCCTGGCCGACTACATCGCCGATCCGGCCGAAAAGGCGGAACTGGTCGATGAGCTATTCGGCCACGTAGCGGCAGGCCGCATCCGCATCGAGATCAATCAGCGCTATGCCCTGGAGGACGCCGAGCAGGCACATCGGGACCTGGAAGCACGAAAGACCACGGGCTCGTCCATTTTCGTGATTTGAGTGTTCCCCTTCCTGGGAGACTTGGTTCGTCAGGCCGGTCCGGTCTGCAACACGTAACCTAGTGATCTGGCAGTCGGGTCAGGTTGTTCAGGACCCGCTGTCGGCAGCGCTCTTCGTTGTACGCGTTGGGATCCACCTATTCCACGCCATCGTGCAGTGTGTCGTAGAAGAGCGCCGCGACCGCATCAGTCTCTGAAATACAAAATGCCCGATGAGGTTCATCGGGCATTTTCTTTTATGACAGGACTTGACAGCTTCGCGGCTTCCGACAGGCAGCAAGGCCGGTCGGAATGTCGCACACACCTACGCATTGGACCGGGTTGGCCGGATTGGCCGGGTTGGCTTACCCAGACGCAATTCGGCCGGTCTTGCGACCCTAGACGATGACGCTATTGTTCACGTCTGCGAGGGTCTTCGCGCCAAGCATGGCCATGTTCCGATCCACCTCATCGCGCAAGAGAGTGATGGCGTGGCGAACGCCTTCGGATCCCCCAACGGCCGCAGCGTAAACAAAAGGGCGCCCCAGGAAGACAAAGCGGGCTCCCAGTGCCAACGCTTTCAGAACATCGCCGCCTCGCCGGATACCGCTGTCCATCATGACGGCTGTCTTGTGCGCGACTGCATCACAAATCTCCGGCAATACAGCAAGCGGCTCGACGGCACCGTCCAATTGGCGCCCACCGTGATTCGAGACAATGATGCCGTCGGCGCCCAGGGCGACAGCGCGCTCGGCGTCGGACGAATGCAAAATGCCCTTTATGACCAGGTTGCCGCGCCATCTTTGCCGGATGCGCTCGATATCCGTCCAACTCAGGTGATCGCGCCCCGTCGTATCGCGAATAGCGGAGGCCGACAGGATCGGTGCGCCGCGAGACGCAAAAGAATTCTCAAAATGCGGCATCCCGCTTGAAATGAGCGTTTTGGCGAAGGTCCCGGCCAGCCAACGCGGCCGAGACACGCCATCGAATGCCAAACGGACAGATGGGCGCAAAGGCAAGGAGAAGCCAGTACGGACGTTATTCTCCCGGTTGGCCCAAACGGGAATATCAACCGTAAGGACAAGCGTAGCGTACCCGGCTGCTGCAATCCGCTCGATCAGGGCGTCCCTGCGCGTGGCGTCACCTGGCAGGTACGCCTGGAACCACGTGCCTGGCGCGGCCGCGTGAACGGTTTCCATCGGAATCAAGGATGTGCCGCTCATGATTGCGGGTATCTGCTCTTCCCGCGCCGTTTGCGCGAGGACCACATCGCCGCGGTAAGCGGCAATCGCACTGATTCCAACGGGCGCCACGCCAAAGGGAGAAGCGTAACGTTGCCCAAAGATCTCAGTCGCTTGCGACCTTCCCGACACGTCGACAAGGACTTTGGGACGAAACTTGACCTCGTCGAATACCGTCCTGTTCGCGGCAAGCGACTTTTCATCCTCCGCGGCGCCGGCAATATAGCCAAAGATCGGACGCGGAAGCACCTTCTTTGCCGCGACTTCAAAATCGGCAAGCGAGAGGATCGACCGTAGTCGTCGAGGAATCTGCTTGTTGACGCCATAGGCAGCCTTGGCAGGCTTGGCAGGCGTTCCGGTGCTCGGAAGGGCTTGGCTTTCTGCAACTTCTGTTTGAGATGTCATCATGATTTGAAGCGTCCATCAGGCCCAACCGCTGTCACTATCAGCCACGCCGGATCACATTGATAATTAGGCGAAGGTGCCTCGCTGGCGCATCAGCTCACGGTGCAGCGCCTCATTTTTCTCGAACGGAGCACGCCCGTGGAGGTAGAAGTAGTTGTTCAGGACAACCAGATCGCCGACGGGCAGCGACACTTCCTTGGTTCCCGGCGAAGCCTCCATGGAAGTCGACAGGGCGTTGAGAAATGCAGCCTCCTCGCGATTGCGCGGCTGTACGAACTGATCGATGAAGGACATCGACAAGCCGAACTCGTTCTGGAAGAAGAGCGGACGCTCGACCTTATCGCCGACATTCTTGGACCCCGGCGCCTTGTAGAGGAAAGGCTGCGTCCCGAGACGGTGGTTGACAAACCGGTCGCGCCCTTCCCAATCGTCCAGATGCAGGAATCGGGACTCGCCGCCGACTGCATTCTCTTCTGCAAACTTCATCATCAACAGCCAGTCCGTCGCTTCGGTAACGAAGGTGCCATCGGTGTGCATCGTGAAGAGTCGATAGGCTTGGCGCAAATAGGAGTCGCTATCGTCCGTGTGCTTGACCACGAAGCGAGCATAGTAATTGCCCGACATCGCATCGTGGTTGCTGGGGCCCATGAGGTGCCCAATGGCAGTGCCGAAGCGGACGAAATCGTCGGCGTCCGTCGTCAGTCCCTGGAGGCCTACCGTAAAGCCACCGTGCCGCCGATCCTTCACAATACCGTTGATGGTCGTAGCGAAGTCCTCGCCGACATGCTTCGCGAGTACATCCGCGAGCTCGTAGCGCACGAAGGGAACGTACTCGAGGTTCTGAATATCGACCTTGCGTACGTCATGCAGGAACCCAAGAAGGGCATCGCGCTCAACGGTCACATGCAGGATGCGATGGTGTTCCGGGTGGGCAGACAATTGGAAACGGGACTCGTCATGGCTGGCAAGCATTGCCGATGGAAGCGGGGCATTCATCGTTAGGACTCCGGGATGTGGTATGGCTCTATTTCATCTGGTTTCTTTGATATGATCCAGATGGCAGACAGTAATCTTTGTTCCGGAGTTGAGATTAAAACGATGATTGACGTTCGGCAGTTGCAGTGCTTCCTCGCCGTGTCGGAAGAGCTTCACTTTGCGAAGGCGGCAGATCGCCTGGGTGTCGCACAATCAGGGCTCAGTACCCAAATCCAACGCCTTGAACAAGATTTGGGGGTTACGCTCCTGAACCGCAACAAAAGGAAGCCGGTTTCACTTACCGACGCGGGGCACCTGTTCCATGCCGAGGCTGTCGCTGCGTTGCGGCACATTGAGCGAGCCGACCAGGTGGGACGCCTGGCTGCCCGAGGGCTGGCTGGCGTCATCCGTGTCGGCTATGTCGCATCTGGCGCAAGCAGCGGCCTTTTGTCCATGATGCTGAGCGAGTTTCGGAAATCACACGAGATGGTCCGGATCGAAGTCGTGCCAATGGAGTCGCCAAGGCAGCTCGAAGCGATCAGCGATGGCCAGATTGATGTGGGAATTGTCAGGCCAAGACGGCTCTATCCGGCTGGCGTTATCACGAAGGTCGTACAGACCGAACGTCTGCTGGCTGCAATGACAGGAAGCCATCCCCTGGCAAGGCGAGGGGGTGTTTCAGCGCGCGCACTGGCAGATCAATCGTTCATCGTCCCTCAGTTTGCAGACGAGGAAGGATTCTTGTCTGCGTTATCCGCCCTGGGCGAAGTCGGAGGGTTCACGCCGCATCTGGAATATCGCGTCCAGGATTTCATCTCCGCCATTTGCCTCGCGTCTGCGGGATACGGCGTGGCCATCGTGCCTGAGTCGATGCAGAATTTCTCCCAGCCAGGTATCTTCTACACACAGATCGCCGACTTTGAATTCTCGGTGCACCTGGCGCTAGCGCATAGGCGTCGGGAAATATCGCCAGCGGTACGCGCATTTGTGCAACTCGTAACCGAGAAATTCAAGGGCCGTGCATCCTAGACGCGCCATTTGATGCCGAAGGAAAGCCCATGAGGGTAAGCGTCCCGCTCGTCCATCTTGTATCGATCGACGGGATCTGCATCGTCCCCGCGATGGAGAATCGTGGGGACGATGGATTGCGTGCCATCAGCCATTGAGCGGCCGCGCTGCAGAGAGTAGTGCCGCCAGGGTCGTGTGCTCAGCCGCGTCGCGTTTCCGCGATGTAACACCATCTGCCAATGAGGAACACGGTGAAGGGCAGAACTGCCGCGAGCGGTAGCCAGCGCAGGGCGACTTGCAGACCAACCGCGTCCGCTACCATACCGGTGATAAAGGGGCCTGCTGCGAGGCCTAATATATTGTTAAACAACGTCAGTGTGGCAAATGCCGAGCCATGAATCGCTGGCGGTGTGGCGCCGGCAATGATCGCGCTACATGTGCCGAACGAGCTGGCAAGGAAGAACACCCCGGGGATAAGGAGCGCGAGTTGCAGATTACCCGCTGGCAAGCGGAAGGCGAACGCCAGCAGCGTGCCTAACAGCAGGCAATAGCCAATGGCCATGTTCCACCTCTTGAGCGACGATTCCCTGCTGATGCGATCGGTCATCACACCGCACATGAGTTGGCCCAGGCCGCTGACAAGGACAAGGCCGGCCGCCAATACGGCCGCTTGGCTGACAGGCATGCCCCAATAGCGATTCAGGTAGCTGGGCAGCCACACGAAAAGAGTGCCCTGGACGAAGATCTGCAGGGCGCAGCCGAGATACGCGCAAAAGACGGAACGGGACGGAAACAGGCCAGAGAAAAACGCACGCGGTGCCAGTTTCACATGTCCGTGCACCGGAGTTCCTTGCGCATTGTCCGGTTGCACCCTTGCGATTTTTTCTTCCGTGACCACGAAGTAATAAATGATCACCAGCACAAAGCCAATGATCGCCATCAGACCCATCGACCAGCGCCAGCCGAAGTGCGTCGCAATGATGCCGGAAAGCGAAACACCGAGCACGGAGCCAAAAGCAGCGGCAGACGTAAAGCCACCGGCAATGGTAGACCGCATATGCTTCGGAAAGACGCTCACGAGCATCGCGAATCCGACACTGCCGTAGGCAGCCTCGCCGACACCGACGAACAAGCGCGCGATGAACATCTCGTGGTAGGTACTGGCAATGGCGCACCCGAGCGTGGCAACACTCCACACCGCAACCATCAGTGCAATGCTTTTGACACGTCCCCAGCGGTCCGCGATGATGGAGAATGGGAGCGTCAGAATGCCGACCGTCAACGGCACCACACTGCTGATCGAACCGAGCTGTGTATCGGAAATCTGCCACTGCACTTTCAATAGCGGAAACAAGGCATTGATCGCCTGCCGCGACATGTAGTCAGACAGCAGCAGGCAAAACATCAATGCAAATACCACCCACGCGTAGGGTCGGGCGCCAGTGGGAGCCGCGGCCGACGCTGCCGGTATCGCGGTACTCGTATATGTGTTCAATTCTGTCTCCTCGAATGATTCTCGAAACTCATGACTGATAGTGCCGCCTGCTGTCGTGTGACCCGTGTGAAGCCTGGCCTTCAGGCCAGGGCCGGCAGTGGTTTCTGCTGGCCGTCAGCATCGCCGGGCGCATTCTTTGTGTCGCCGTGCGCGCTTTGGAATTTGACGCTCATAAGGACTTCTCGCAGCGGATCATCAAGCCTGGCGCTACTTCCCGCTTTACCTTGCACGCCTTGAACTTGGCCTTTTGTGACAGCAATCCGCTGACGCAGGGAACACTGGATCACCATGGGCGCCAGATTCAGCACATCTTGAAGAGTCGCTTGTCCCCCGCAGCGTTGCAGCACGGTGTTGCCGGCTAACGCTGATGAGGGAGTGCAAGATGGCGCAAGAGACGTCTTTGAAAGTGCGCCCGCTATATCTTGCTAGGGTTTTCCCTCTGTTTGCGCGAGTTGGCAACAACTTGTCGCGATCGGTCAAGCCGGTTGACCCGGTGTGATCCCAGAATAAACAAAGAAGATCGCCGGCCTGCAGGTTAAGTGCAGCATAGATATCATTTGCATTGGCGACCAGTCTTTCTAAACACGCAAAGCGCAGCAATCAAAAGGTATAGACATGAAGAAGCAGACCAATAACTTCTGGTGGCGCGGTTACGCCTTGGCGATCGGTGTTGGTGTCGCCGGTGGGATGCCCGTGGCTCAGGCCCAGGAGGCCTGGCCCAGCAAGCCGATCCGTCTGGTGGTGGCGGGGCCTGCCGGCGGCAGTGCCGACGCATTGGCGCGGCTGCTGGCGCAAGGCCTGCAGCAAAAATTGGGCAAGCCGGTCATCGTGGAAAACAAGCCCGGTGCCGCCGGCGCGCTGGCGATCAGCGATTTGCAGTCCACCGGCAAGGATGGACATACCCTCCTGGTCATCCAGGGCGGCGTCGTGAGCGAAGCGCCGTTGGCCTACAAGGTCCACTACAAACCCTTTACGGACCTGAAGCCCCTGGCCCAGATCAGTCGCACGGGGTTGGTGCTGGTTGCCAACAAGGATGTGCCCGTCTCCAATCTGAAGCAGTTGGTGGACTACGGCAAAGCGCAAAAGGATGGACTCGTTTTCGCTTCTTACGCCGCGGGATTGAAGGGCCACACCTCGGGCATACTGCTCGGGCAACTCACGCATGTGCCAATGCGGCATGTGGGCTACAAAGGCTCGCCCCCGGCATTGAACGACCTGATGGGCGGCCATGTGCCCCTGATGTTCGATGGGGTGACTACCTCGTTGCCGCTGATCAAAGCGGGAAAGATCAAAGCGATTGCGGTGAACTATCCGACGCGGATCGCCGGATTGCCGGATGTGCCTACTTTCAAGGAGCTCGGTTACCCGCAGCTGGCGCAAGCAGGCTGGTTCGCCGTGTGGTCGCGCCCGGATGTTGCTCCGGCAATCCAGCAAAAAGTCCGCGAGGCGACGCTGGCGTATTTCAAGCAACCGGAAGTGCAGAACCACGTCAAGGACATTGGCATGGAGCAGGGGGCTGCCGCCACCTCGGAAGAGATGATGGCGGACCTGAAGCAGGCATACCAGCAACAGGCCGCGCTGCTGAAGTCCATTAACTACCAGCCAGATTGAGCGTATACGGCATCGTTGACCTGGCGATTTCCTCTTTCCTCTTTCCTCTTATCGGGGGGAGGGGGCTGGTTCTCGCCCCCTGCTGACTTCTGGCAGGGATCAGGCCAGCCGCCTTGCACTGGATGCATGGGCAGGGGTCGCCATGGTTTTCATGCTTTTTGCGTGACGCGGCCAGGCATACGGATCGTGATCGTTGAGCTTGGCCGGTCGTCCTTAGTGGGTACTGTCGGGCACTGTCGTTTTCAAATCCCGCAGGCCCGGTCCCTTTTTTCCCGGCCGGTGGCACTCGGCCACGGTTCGGTCAGGAGAGTTCGCGAATGAACGCTTCGGCCTGCGGCCACTCGCCATAGCCTGAAGCCGGATTCAGATGCCCGACCTCGCCGAGTTCGACGAAGCGGCTGCCCCATGCCTGCGCCAGGTCACGGGCGCGATCGAGACGCGTCAGAGGATCGTTGCTGCTTGCCGCAAGGATGCTCGGAAATGGCAATGTGCCGCGAGGGATCGGCAGCCAGCCGTGGTCGCCCAGTGTGTCGGTCGTCGGGTAGCCTGCCGGCATGGGCGTCTCGAGGTCCGCGGGCGCTGCCAGCAGTGCGCCGAGGATCTCGCGTGTGGCGCCTCGGGCCGCCCAATGGGCGACCATCATCGCGCCTGCGCTGTGCGCCACGATGATCACGGGCCCCTCGATGGTGGCCAGAGCGCGATCGATGGCGTCGATGCGGGCAGCGCAACTCAGCTTGTCTTGCTCAAGCGGGGCGACGCTGACTACGCGAGGCAGTTTCGCCGCCAGCAGGGTCTGCCAGTGTTCCGGCACATGGTCACGCAGGCCAGGGACGATGAGAACGGTCGGAGTCGTAGCGGTCATATCGATCTTTCAGTAAGGCGCGTCACCGATGATGGCGGTGCGTTCCATCTTTCGGTGGCACGGGGGGTAATCCATCACTGCGTAGTGCTGGGTTGAGCGGTTGTCCCAGAACGCAACACTGTTCTTCTTCCAGCGAAAACGCACCTGGTATTCGGGGATGGTGGCCTGGCTGACCAGGTAGCTAAGCAAATTGGCAGCACCCGGCGCCTTGTCTATCCCGTAGCGGACGTTGGCCGGCACATTGTAATTTGTGAAGTGCGTCGTAAAACTTCCGTTGACGAATAGCACTTTCTCCCCGGTTTCGGGATGAATGCGCACAACCGGATGCTCGGCGTCCGGGTATTGCGCCTTCAGTGCAAGACGCTTTTCGATCGGCATCGCGGCGCCAAAGCTCGCCTCGATGCTGTGGCGCGCGCGCAATGAAGCGATCTTTATCTTGATATCCTCGGGCAACTGGTTGTAGGCCTCGACCATGTTGACCCACATCGTGTCGCCACCCACCGGCGGGCATTCGATACAGCGCAGCACGCAGCCTAACGGAGGCTCTTCGCGCCAGGTGGCATCGGTATGCCAGGAATTCTCGTTGCGTTCGGGCGGGCTGTCCGGGGTCTTGTAGATCTGAACCAGTCCGGGGTAATCAGGATGGCTGCCCACCACCGGATGGTCCTCCAGCTGGCCAAAGCGGCGCGCAAAGGCCACGTGCTGTGCGCGGGTGATGTCCTGGTCGCGGAAGAACAGCACGCGATGCTTCAAGAGCAGGGCCCGGATTTCCGCCATCAGCTGGTCGTCTTCGGCAGCCGCCCCCAGGTTGACATTGCTGAGCTCTGCACCGATCGTGCAGGTGACTGGCTCGACCCGGATCGCGTTGCCCAGAGAGGTTGCGCGGACCACTTCGGGGGCCGCATTGAGGCTTTGATTCATGAACGTTTGTCTCCCATTGCCGATTGGTGCCGATTGGCCGTTCGATCCTAGCGAGTTTGGGTGTAGCGGGTATCTCCCGCTTGACAATACATGACAAGCATTTATCATTCTATGTCAATCTTCTAGCCAGTTCCCCCGATGTCGTCACTTGTCCGCGCCGCGGCCCTCACGAACTACAGCGAGGTCGCTCGTGCCGCCGGACTGGATCCGGTGCGGATGCTCTTTGACGCAGGGCTAAGTCCGAGCGTGCTGCGCGAGCCGGACCTCATGATTCCAGTCGAGCGTGTCGGACGCCTGCTCCAGGCGTCGGCAACCATGTCAGGTAACGAGAGTTTCGGGCTGTGCATGGCCGAGTCGCGCCTGTTGTCCAATCTTGGTGCGGTAGGATTGCTGATCCGCGACCAGGCGACGCTGCGCGACTCGCTTGGCATGCTGATGCGCTACCAGGCGATGCTCAACGGAGCGCTGTCGCTGGCCGTCGAGGAATGCGGCGGACTGGTCATTATTCGCGAAGCGGTGATGGCCGGCAATGCACATCAGCCAACGCGCCAAAGGGTTGAACTGGCGCTGGGGGTAATGGTGCGCTTGATACGCCAGCTCCTCAAGCCCGACTGGGAGCCGCGGCGCGTTTGCTTCGAGCACCCGGCGCCGCGCGACCTGAGTACGCACCAACGGTTTTTTGGCGCTCACGTCGAGTTCAACTATGACTTCAACTGCATCATCTGCGCGAAGGCCGATCTCGACGCACGCAACCCGTCGGCGGATCCGGCCATGGTGCGCTACGCGCAGCAGTTGATAGACGCATCTGCCATGTCGCAGCAGGCGACAATGCTTGAGGACGTGCGGCGCACGATCCTGCTGCTGTTGCCCAGTGGGCGCTGCAGCATCGAGCAGGTGGCCGAGCACCTGGGCGTGGTGTGCCGCACGGTCCAGCGCCGGCTGGCGGAACAGGGGCACAGCTTCTCGTCGATCATTAACGACATCCGCACGGAACTCGCGATGCGTCATGTCCTCGAGAGCGATCGTCCGTTGACCGAGGTGGCGACCCTGCTCGGCTTTTCCGCGCCAAGCGGATTCTCGCGCTGGTATCACGCGCAATTCGGTTGCAGCCCCAGGGAGAGCCGAGCCACACGCGGCACCGCGCGCCGACAGACGGCACCTCCGCGGGCGCTGTCGAGTTGAGTCACTGGCCGCGATATCGGCAGGCGGCGTCGGGATCTGGAAGGCAGCGGATGGGTTTTGGATGAGGCCGGTGAAAAGAGGCCACGCATCGAACCCCGCGGCTTGACCTGCGCGCGCTCGGGGATCCCGGCCTCGGCGGCCGGATAGCGACGCGCAGCGATTTAACGCGACCGCCTCGGCAACATGACAATGCCGTCGGCTCGCCTCATCGGGTTGAGGTCGCCCCACGCCCTTCATCTGCTGTCCTCTCCATACTTGTGCATCGACGCATCGAGCCAGAAGCCAATGATTGAAGTGTCGCACTTAAATTTATTGGTGTCGACAATAATATGCCTGGTGTACAATCTGGACGCAAGCTTACAGGCCATATCTGCCGGGTGCGGCCGATGCAAGCCGGCCGGCGGAGCGCGAGCCTGAGCTGTATTTCCCGCTCTTCAGGTCCGCGCCCCGACTCCGACCGACCTGGCCGAGACGAATGAGGGCTCGGTGCTGGTCGGCATGCCAACGATCTTGCTGTGCTCACTCGCGAGATCATACGGAGCAACGCATGCGAAGATCCGACAAGTCTGCCGAAGTGGGAATGCTCTCGAAGGCTTTCGGTGCATTGCGACAGCTTGGCAACTTTCTCAGCTACGCCGGGACGGCGATTCTTCTCTCGGATTTCATCGCCTGGGATGCAGACGGGACTATCGTCCGACACTATCTGCAAGCAGGGGACCCGACCAAGGACGAGGATCGACACTAGTCACTTCGTGGCATCATGGGCGGTGCTGAGAAAAGTGCTACAAATTGAAAATGGATTGCCAATGCTAGCCGCGGCCAGGCAGTCCACCGAGATTCGACACCATGAGCAGAAACAAGACGCAAAACCTTCCAGACCTCTCCGCGCTTCTCGCGCCCAAGAACCAGCTCATGCTGGCGGTTGAACAGGCGGTGCTGCGTGGGCAGGACTGGGAGCGTGCCTCGGCGCCGATTGCCGACCAGATCGCCGCCCGGCTGGCGGGGGTGATTACGCTTGGCCTGGTTCAGTCTGGCCAGCGTTTGCTGGAAAAGGATATCAGCGAAGTGCTGCACGTCAGTCGTGCTCCCGTGAGAGAGGCGATGCGCATCCTGGAGCGCGACCGGCTGGTTGAGTTTCAGGCCCGGCGCGGAGCCATCGTCACCAATCCTGACGAAACGGAAATTCGCGACATCTTCAAGGTGCGCAACGTGCTCTATGTCACGCTGCTGGAGCAAGTGGTGCGAGAAAATCCTGACGAACTCGAGCAGGTGTTCAACGAACACATGCCCAGACTTGTCAAAGCTGCCGGCGAATCGGCAGATGCGTTTTCCGTTGAGAACTTTCTGCTGAATTTCGCGCTTGTCGACCTGTGCGGCAACAAGCTGCTTGTTGACATGCTGCAGTCCATTTCGCTGCGGACTTTGCGTTATGTACGGCTGGGACGGGTTGCTGCGCCCCAGACCATTGCCGGATCGCTGAAGACCTGGCGGGGAATGCACGCTGCCATCGTCAAGCGCGATGACGACTTGATCCTCTCCATCGCCAGAATGCGAATGGACGACGCGAGAGATGCCGCGATCCGCGCGGTTGCAATGGAATCCCTGGCCAAATCGACGCCTGGCGCTACCAAAGTGCCAACTTCGCGCCAAGACGCCAGGAAAACGGGCAAGCAACGGATGACCGCCTGAGACGAACTCTCTCGTTCGTCGCAGATTCTTGCTGCTTCCCCCGCGAGAATCGTTGCTGGAGCCCGATCAAGAAGGGCTGGCGCCATGGATTCCGGGGAACTGGCCCTATGCAAGTTCTCGCCCGGACGCTATGTTCAGGCGCGTGATTCGCGCGACGCCTTGCGACATCACCTGGATCTTGAGGCCCTTCCCTGCGGCAGCGCAGGTTGGCGGGGCACTTGCCCTCGAGCACATGTTCAGCGGAACCGATCGCCAAGCACTGGCCACCGATGGGCCCGGCCGGACCAGGGTATTGCCTGCAACGAAAACGAAACATGGTGGAGACCCCAAGACATGCAAGCCAGAGCAATCAGAACCGTACGATCCATCCCAAGTGCCATGGCTCTTGTGCTTGGCACGGCCAGCCTTTTCTGCACGTCACTTTGCAACGCAGCGCAGGCACCCGATGCCATTTACATCCATGGCGCCGTGCTCACCGTCGATAAGCAAAACCGGACGGCAGAGGCAGTCGCGGTCAAGGACGGTCGGATCCAGGCAGTCGGCCGCACCAGCGAGATCAAGGCGCTTGCCGGGGCAGATACGCAGGTGGTCGAGCTCGACGGGAAAACCGTGATTCCCGGTTTTGTCGACGCGCACAGCCATTTTCTCTCCACCGGCTCGGGCGAAGCCTTTTCAGTGGCACTGCAAAGCGCGCCGGCCGGCACCGTCAAGAGCATTGACGAGATGGTCGCGCGCCTGAAGCACAAGGCCGAAAGCACGCCCGCTGGCGAATGGGTGACAGGCTACGGCTATGACGACACCTTGGTTACGGAAAAGCGGCATCCGACGAGATTCGATCTCGACAAGGCATCCACCGATCACCCGATCTTTATCCGCCACGTATCGGGCCACTTCGCCGTCGCAAACAGCAAGGCATTGCAGATCGCGCAGATCACCAGGGACACCCCGTCCCCCCAGGGTGGGGAATTCCGGCATGACCCTGCCACTGGAGAACCAAACGGTGTGCTGGAAGAAACCGCGCTGTATCCGGTCGCCGGCAAGATTCCGCCCCTGACCCCCGAGCAGAATCTCGATGCGATTCGCAAGGCCACCGAGATCTATGCGGCCAAGGGCGTCACCACCGCGCAGGACGGCGCATTCAGCAATCCCAAGATACTCGGGGTGATTCAGGACGCTGCCGCGCGGCGGCAACTTTCGATCCGTCTGGTCATCTGGCCGACGCTCCCGGTCGCCAGGGCGCTGATCGCGGGCAAGGCCGAGTTCCACTCGCTGGACCCAGATCTGGTCAGGATCGGCGCAACCAAGATGTTCGACGATGGCTCGATCCAGGGCTACACCGGGTATCTGAGCGAGCCCTACCACATCCACGCGCCGGGCAAGAAGGAGGATTACCGCGGCTATCCGACCATGCCGCGCGAGCAGCTCGCCGCCCTGGTGCTGGAGCAGCACAAGGCGGGCCGGCAGATTGCCATCCACGGCAACGGCGATGCGGCCATCGACGACATCCTCTTCGCGTTCGAGCAGGCCCAGAAGGCCTTTCCGCGCAATGATGCGCGCCACGTGATCGTGCATGCGCAGACCGCGCGGGAAGACCAGCTGGACCGGATGAAGGCGCTCGGCATCATCCCCTCCTTCTTCGTCCTCCATACCTACTACTGGGGCGACCGGCACCGCGACATCTTCCTCGGGCCAGAGCGCGCCGCGCGGATCAGCCCGGCCGAATCGGCCGTCAAACGCGGTCTGCGCTTCACGATCCACACCGACACGCCTGTCGTGCCGATGGACCCGCTGCGTCTGATGTGGTCAGCGGTCAACCGCGTTTCCAGCAGCGGCAAGGTAATTGGTGAAGCGCAACGCATCAGCCCGACGCAGGCGCTGCGAGCCGTGACCATCGATCCGGCATGGCAGTCGTTCGAGGAGAAGAGCCGTGGCTCGATCGAACCGGGCAAGCTCGCGGATCTCGTTATCCTGTCCGACAGCCCGCTACGCAAGCCGGAGCAGATCAAGGACATCCAGGTGCTGGAGACCATTGTCGGAGGCAAGACGATTTACCGCCGGCAGTACCGACGCGTACGCCGGACAGCCGCGGCCCCTCGCCGGGGCGCTGCCGGCGGGTTTGTCGCAGCAGGCGTCCGGCAGAATTGCCCGTAGCCGGCCACCAGTTTTTGTCGTAGACGTCGCGCGGACAGCACGGGTCAGAGCAGTGAGTTCCAACAGGCGCAGGCGGATGAGCAGCCCACCGAAAGGTTGGGTCTTTCGTGCTGCGACGCAGCAAGGCCTGGCGTGCGAGAGCCGGAGGCGGCCTTGCTGCTACGTGACCGGGTTGTTGAAGTGCTTCAGGGCGGGACCAGGTATCGCAATCGTCCATGTGCCGAATTCGCCGCAGGCGCAGCGCCTGGCCGCTCGATGCGTACGGCACGCCATTGCAAAGGATAGATTTTGCCGTCCGCTTCGCTGAAAGAGACGGCGGGAACACCGGTCAGCGGCGGCCATTCGGCTATGATGCTGACGCCGGCGATGCCGGCAGCCACTCGTCATGGCGAGGAACCTAGGGTTTACCCCGGTAAAGTATTTGCGCTCATTGTCGATATGCAGTGTAGGCACCGCCCCCTCAATTCGCCCGATGTGCTGTCATGGCCAAACATACGCATCCCAGCCGTCGTATGCGTTTCCCGATGCGGGTTGGCTGCGCATTCATGCTTCTCGATGCCGTTGCAAGCTATCGCGGCCCTGACGCCACCGTGGCTTGCCTTCGGTGCTTTCGCGATGCAAGTTCCAGCGGTCCGCTTTCCGGCACATCAAAAGTACCTGATGAAGCACTGCTAATTCATCCTGAAACCGCAAAGTGAACCAGCAAGCGCGACGCATTGGGCTTGCCCGCCTGCTCACTGGCCTGGTCAGCCTCTTTTTATTGCTCCTGTGCGGTTGTCAACAGCGAGACAACGCTTCGTCGGGTGCGGCCGTGCCGGCCAGGACCTCTATTACCGCGTTGATATGGGCGCCAGACTGGCCGGAGGAGATGCTCCAGATTGCTGCTGAATTCAGCAAACTCAATCCGGACGTCCACGTGAATGTGCAGTTCATGATCGGCAATTCGGTCGAAGAGAATATCAAGCCCCGGATCGCCTCTGGCAACCTGCCGGATCTGGTGAGTGTCAACCCGAACGCCTATGCGGCCGAATTGGCCGATCAGGGCATCCTGACGGACGTGAGCGCGACATCGGCATGGAACAACATGCTCGGCCCGCTCAAGGGGGACTGGACCAGTCGCCAGTCCAAGCGTTTTGGCATATCCGGCGGCGTGGCGACAACGCTGATCTATTACAACAAGGAACTGTTCGCCAAGGCCGGGATCAGGGAACTGCCAACCAATTTCCAGGAGTTCCTGCTGGTTTGCGAGCAGCTCAAGCTTGCGGGCTTTACACCCATCATGTGGAACGGTGGCTTCCCGAACATGCTCGGCAACGGCCCCTTCAGCTTCGGCTTTGCCAACAATGTGGTGGCGCGCGAGCCGGCCTGGAAGCAGAAGATCGCCGATGGCACGCTGGATCTGAACACGCCTCAGGTAGCGGATATTTTTTCCTGGATGGCGCTGATACCGCGACGTGGTTACGTACAAGACGCGTACATGGCGACGGATTACGATGAAGGCATCCGACTGTTCAAGCAAGGCAAGACCGCGATGGCTTTTCACGGCAGTTGGGCGGCCGGCCATTTGCTGCACGGCAACCCTTTCGAGGTCGGCGTGTTCATTCCGCCCTGGAACGCGCCCGGCAAGCGGGTGGTGCCTGTGATCGGCAGCGAAACCGGGTTTGCGGTGTGCGAGACGCCCAACAAGGCCGCAGCCATGCGTTTTCTCGAATTCATTGCCGGGAAGGGGTTCTCCATTCTCCAAAGAAAACGCCAGAACATCCCCCCATTCAAGCAAGCCGCGGGATCGCTCGTGAGCGATCGGAGGATGGTCGACTACACAGACATGGTCAGCCGCTATCCGGTGACCGCCAGCCCATACTATTCGGTTCTACCCTCCAACTCGATCGAGCAGCTCCATCGTTTGATGCAGGAAGTGCTGAGCAGGAAGATCACGCCCAAACAGGCAGCCAAACTCCTCGACGCATCTGTCAAGAATGAAGCAAAGATGCATTACAAATGAGCTCGATCATATGTTCGCTGCGAAGCGCCTTCGCCTATCTCTCGCTGAACCTGCTGCGCCGTGTCGAGATTCGTTACCGGCTGATGACCGCGTTCATCCTGCTGTCGCTGATACCGATACTGATTTCGGGCTACATATCGTATGTGGAGTCGACCGCCGCGATCAAGCAGAAGGCGGAGATATTCTCCAAGGAGATGGTCAAGCAGGTAGCCAAGAACATCGCGCTGCGGATGGAGCAGGTCGAGACGGAGAGCAGCCTTCTTGTACTGTCTGATCACGTTCAAGGCGCGCTGACAAACGTTGTCAATGGCAGCGCAAAGGAGCAGAACGAGGCGCGCCAGGATATGACCCGGCTGCTCCTGCAGCACTACGGATCGGTTGACTTCATCAACCAGAAGTATCTGCTCGACAAGAACAACCGAATCATGGACACCCAGGCGTTCGCGCAACTGACTCAGGGTGTGATGCGTCTGGTCAGGCAGGCCCCCGATCGGAATGGCCGGCCTTACTGGGGCAGCTACGACAACGGTGTCGGGCAGCAAAACCTCGGCATGGTGCGTGCCATCATCGGCAAGAGCAACAATCGGCGGATCGGCAATCTGGTCCTGGTCATTCGCCCCGAACAATTCTCGACAATCTTCAATGACGTCGCCCTGGGGAGCGAAACGGAAATCTACGTGCTCGATGCCAGCAGCAACAAGCTGGTTGTCCGCACCGACGGCATCTCCACGAACACCGACGGGACGGCCGAGCCTGACCTGATCAAGAAGATCGCGAACAACGATCTAAACGGGGAGCCGAGCGGTTTTGTCGACTTCGAGGGCAAGCGCAAGGGGCGCTACCTGGCCGCGTACACGGGCATTCCCGGCACGACATGGATCGTGGTCAGCACAATCCCTGAAAAGAAGCTGACGGCGGAGGCACAGTCCGTGCGCAATCAGATCGTACTGGTTGGCATCTCGGGCTTCCTGCTTTCGATCTTCCTGGCCTACTTCATTTCCCACAGCATTTCGGCACCGCTCAACGATCTGGTGCGAAAGATGCACGACGCTGGCAACGATGCGGGCGGCGAGGCGCAGGCGCTTGCGCGCACCGATGCCGGCGGCAGGGATGAACTAGGCCGGCTCGCGCAGCGTTTTGAAAGGATGAGTGGGGCGATCAAGCAGAAGATCCAGAAGATCAACGAGATCAACGCCTCCCTTGAGCAGACCGTCGACGAGCGAACAGCGGAACTCGTCACCAGGGAGCAGGAGTCGCGAACGTTGATTGAGAACTCTCCGGACACGATTACCCGCTACGACCGGGACCTCCGCCGCACTTACGCCAATCCCGCCTTCTGTAACTCGTCAGGGTGCAGCCTCGCCGAGTCGCTCGGCAAGCGGCCCTCGGAAGTCCCTGGTGGCGCCAATGCGCTGATCTATGAGGAGAAGATAGGCGAAACCATTGCAAGCGGAAAAAGTGGGCAATTCGAGCTGAGATGGCTCAGCAGGGATGGACAGGAACATTGCACCCATATCCGCCTGACGCCAGAGATTGACCGGTCGGGCAAGGTGAACTCGGTGCTGGCCGTGGGCCGCGATCTATCGGACCGGATGGCATTCGAGGCGACAATCTGGAAACAGGCCAATTTCGATGCGCTGACCCATCTTCCGAATCGCCAGATGTTTCACAGCCGTCTCGAGCACGAAGCCAGCATCGCGCATCGCTCCCGGCAGCGCATGGCCTTGATGCTGATTGACCTGGATCGCTTCAAGGAGGTCAATGACTCCTTGGGACACGACACAGGAGACATCCTGCTGATCGAGGCGGCCAGGCGCATCATTTCGTGCGTGCGCGAGTCGGACATCGTCGCTCGCCTTGGCGGAGACGAGTTCACCGTCATTCTGCCCAACACGGACGATATCGAAAGCATTGAACGGATCGCAAAGGCCATCATCCACAAGCTGGCCGAGCCCTTCGAACTCGGCGCGGATGAGGCTTTCATTTCCGCCAGCGTCGGCGTCACACTTTACCCCGACGACACCAGTGAACTGGATGTCCTTTTCAAGAATGCCGACCAGGCCATGTATGCGGCCAAGAACGCTGGGCGCAACCGTTTCAGCTACTTCACGCCCGACTTGCGCGTAGCGGCGGAAAAGCGCCTGCGTCTCACCAGCGATCTGCGCGCTGCCCTGCCTGGCGAGCAGTTCCAGGTCTACTACCAGCCCATCGTTGACCTGGCGACCGGGGAAATCCGCAAAGCCGAGGCACTGATCCGCTGGTTGCACCCCGATCGCGGCACGATCAGTCCGCTGGATTTCATTCCCCTGGCCGAAGACACGGGACTCATCGTGCCAATCGGGGATTGGGTGTTCAAGCAGGCCGTGCAGCAGGCCCGTCAATGGCGCGGCCGATTCCATCCGTCTTTCCAGATCAGTGTCAACATGTCACCGATGCAGATTCGGCAAGACAGCCAGGTTTGCATGCAATGGTCCGAATATCTCATTCGGGAAGGGATGCCGGGGCAGAGCATGGTGGTTGAAATCACCGAGGGCCTGTTGCTGGACGCCGAATTGAACAAGAAGCTGTTGACCTTCCGCGATGCGGGAATCGGCATCTCGATCGACGACTTTGGCACCGGTTACTCGTCGCTGGCCTATCTCAAGCGCTTTGACATCGATTACCTCAAGATCGACCGTTCATTCGTACAGAACCTCGGCTCCGACGGCGACAATCAAGCGCTTTGCGAGGCAATGGTCATGCTGGCTCACAAGCTGGGATTGAAAGTGATCGCCGAGGGAGTGGAGACAACAGAGCAACGCGATTTTCTCATCGCCGTGGGTTGTGATTTTGCCCAGGGCTATTTGTATTCCGAGCCGGTTCCACCTGATCGGTTTGAACGGCTGGTATGGCCGAACTTCGAGGAAGCGTCTGGCAGCCAGGCCTGCGCCACGCTTCAGTGACGAAAGGGAGCCAGCCCGCCTGAACCTGCAGCATTTGGGCTTCACCCGGAGCGGCGGCGATTTTTGAAGCGTCCCCGGCTGGCACCATCGAAATGACGCCTCTGGCACTATACGTGCGCCAGGAATGCTGAGAACATTCTGGCCCTTCCCATGGAGGTATGTCGTCTTGCGTGTCCGGTAGCGATCGATTTTGCCTTCATATTTTCTTGTCTACCGCGACTACCGCGAATAAAGCGACTCATGAGTTTTGTCGATTCCCCTGCCGTACTGGGATGTCTTGCGTTGATCTGCATGGTGGCCGGCATGGCCAAAGGCATGACCGGATTTGGCGGTGCGCTCGTCATGGCACCTTTGTTCGGACTGCTGATCCCGGCACCTGAAGTCGGCGTCCTGATCGTGCTGATACATTTGGCGACATCGCTGCAGGGCGTGCGGAACTGGGCCGGCGCGGCGCGCTGGCGCACTGTGATTCCGCTCGCGTTGATCGCAACGGGTTGCGCCGCGGTGACGACGCGTTGGTTGGTGAACGAGAGCCCGGTCGATCTGCGTCGGATCGTAGCGGTCGCGGTCCTCCTGTCCACGTTGATGCACATCAGGGGCTGGCGCTGGCTTCACGATAGCGGGTGGCGCCCCACCTTTACCGCCGGCGCCATAAGCGGCGCGCTGACTGCATTAGGGGGCATCGGTGGTCCACCGGTCGTCTACTATCTCAATGGCATCGGGAAGGGCGCCACACTGCGCGCGAATCTCCTCGCTTATTTCGCGGTGCTGTATGTGGGCGTGGTGGCTTTGTTTGTGCTCGAGCGTCAGGTCCACACATCACAGCTCTATTCGACAGCGCTGCTTGTGCCTGTGTTCGCCTTTGGCGTCTTTGTCGGGGAGCGGCTATGCAAGCGGCTACCCGCGCGTGGGCTCGAGCACGTTGTGAGCGCTTTGCTACTGACTTCCGGGCTGGTCGCACTGCTGGTGTGAAGCCCTGTGTTGTCGTGGCGGGAGATCTCCCTTCACCTTACACCGGCTTCATCATTCCCACATTCGCCAGCCATGCTGACGAATCCGCTGGCATCGCCTCGGCGCGGCTCAGGATGGAGTCGCGAAAGACCCGTGCCGGGGCGCGCGGCGCCAGCGCGCCGTTCCACACCATGACCACCGGCTCGACCTGGCTTGCCAGCTTGAACGGCAGTACCCGGGCCACGTTTGCCGCCGCGAACTGGGCGGCAATGCGCTCGGGATACACGGCCAGGAAGTGCGCGGCCTGAAGCAGATTGACCGTCATGGTCACATCGCTGGTTCGGATGCCGCGCTCCGGTGGCGGTATGTTCAGCGCACGGAATGCGGTGTGCAAGTGGTGCAACATGCGCGCGCCATGCGCGGGGATGCACCATTGCTGGTCGACCAGGTCCTGCGCGGTGATGTGTCTCTGCCGCAGCAGCGGATGCGTCATGCTGGCGACGATGACCAGTTTCTGTGCCGGAATGATGGGCGCGTGGCGCAAGTCCTTGCGCTCCAGGCGTGGATCCTCGTAGGCAAACAACAGATCGAGTTCGCCTTCGTCGAGCTGGTTGACCAGATCCATGATCCCGCCCTCGATCACGCTGATATCCACACCTGGATTGCCTGCCTGGAATGCGCAGAGCAACTGCGCCAGCACAGGCTGGACCGAGGTGGTCCGGTAGGCGATGCTCATCCGCCCCCGCGCGCCCTCGCGCACGGCTTGCAAGGTCTCGGCCAGGCGGCTCAGTTGCGCCGTTACCAGGGCCGCGCCCTCGATCATCTCCCGGCCGATGTCGGTGGCGCGCATGCCGCGGCGTCCGCGCTCGAACAAGGGCATGCCGATGATGGCCTCCACTTCCGCCAAGGTCTTCGACACCGCCGCCGGGCTGATATGGAACCGTGCCGCGACTTCGGCGGCACTCTCCAGTTCGTCGAGCGCAAGGATGACGCGCAGATGCCGGAACTTGAGGCGGGCGAGGAGGGCATGAACGGGGTGGACGGCGGACGACATGAAGCGGATTCCTGGGGCAATCTACAGTGATTTGCGGCGACCTACAGTGATCTGTGTTGATTCATGGCGATTCATCACGATGGATAGCGTGCCACAGCATTAACCAAATGATCAACTACTGTCAATTTTAATTCGCTTTTGGTTGATATGGTGCTCCTTTATAGTGGTCTCCGGGCTGCCGCCACGAGCAGTCCCTTCCGGTACAGGCGAGCGCCATGCCGCGCCGCCGTCCCTGCGACACCGGGAAGCACAAAGACCCAAGGTCAGGAGATGACAACGTGAGGAAGTTCGGTGCGGTATTCAGGGCGGCCATCTTCGGCGCCAGTCTTTGCTCCGCAAGTTTTGCGGTCCATGCAGCCTGGCCGGAGCGGCCGTTACGGCTGGTCGTGCCATTCCCCGCGGGCGGATCCTACGACATCGTCGCGCGTATTCTTTCCCGGAAGCTGGAGAAGAGGCTTGGGCAACCCGTCGTGGTCGAGAACATCGCGGGTGGCGCCACTGTGCCCGGCGTCATGTCGGCCCTGAAGGACAAGGCGGAGGGCTATACCCTGCTGCTCGCCAGCGATGGCTCGCTCACCATCAACCCGCATGTCATCAAGGGCCTGCGCTACAACCCCGATGCCGACCTGACGCCCGTCACCATCCTGACCACGGTGCCACACTGGATCGTCACGCGCGCCGACCGCAAGGAAGGGAACCTGACCGATCTGAAGGCCTATATCCGGGGTAATCCCGGCAAGGTCTCGATCAGTATCAATACCGTGGGCGGCGCGGCTCACCTGGGGCTGGCGAGCTGGAAACAGAGGAACGGCCTGGACTTCACCATCGTCCCCTATCGCGGTTCGCCGCCGGCAATGGCCGATCTCATCGGCGGCCAGACCAACGCACACGTCGACGTGATCGGTTCTTCGGTGGCCTACGTCACCGACGGCAAGGTCAAGCCCCTGGCAACCCTGCAGGACCACACCGTCACGCAATACCCGAAGCTGGAGACGCAAAAGGCCGATAGCCAGGATGCACTGCTGGTGCGCGCCAATCTGGCGTTGGTGGTGAAGACAGGCACGTCCCAACCCATCATCGAGCGGCTGTACAACGAGGTGAAGAGCAGTGTGGAAGAGCCCGACTTCATCGCTCGCCTGCAGTCGCTGGCTTACGAGCCTGTGCTGACCCCGCCCGCGCAGACTCGCAAATTTCTCCAGGCCGAGTCCGCCCGCTATGGGGCGATCGCGAAGGCAGTCAACCTCGATGCCAACTGAAGTCAATCACGCCAAGGATAAGAAGATGCGCTTTGTCATTGCCCAGATGCGGCATGAAACCAATACGTTCTCGCCGATCGCGACGCCGCTGTCGTCATTCTGCCGGGGCACGGGCGTGGACGGGCCGACTTCCGGCGAGGCTGCGATCCGCGCCTGCGAAGGCACCAACAATGCCGCCGCGGCCTTTATCGACATGGTGCGCAGCCAGGGCGACGAGTTCGTCATGCCGCTGCTGGCCAGTGCCGTGCCCAGCGGCATCGTGACCGCACAGGCGTTCGAATTGATGTGCGCGTCCATCGTGACGGCGGTTCGCGAGGGATGCGACGCGGTCATGCTCGACCTGCACGGTGCGATGGTGGCGCAGGGCTATCCCGATGCCGAGGGCGAACTGCTCCGGCGCATCCGTGCGGTGGCACCGGACATGCCCATTGCGGTAGCGCTGGATTTTCACGCCAACTTCAGCGACGACCTGGTAGGCAATGCAACGGCCATCGCAGGCTACTGCACCTATCCCCACATTGACATCTACGAGACCGGCGCGCGCGCCGCGCGCACGCTGATGGCCGCCCTGCGGGGCGAGGCCCGGCCGGTCATCCTGTCGCGCACCTTGCCGATGCTCACGCATATGCTGCGGCAGACCCCGCAGGAGCAGCCCATGAAGGACATCATGGAGCGCGCCATGGCGGCGGAACGAGACGGCGAAGTACTGAATGCCTCGGTGTTCGGCGGATTTCCCCTCGCCGATATCCCCCACGTTGGCCTGACCGTGGTGATCGTGGCCGATGCCGGGCGCGAGCAGGCTGCCCGGCAGTTGCTGGACGAACTAACGTCGATGGCCTGGGCGCGCCGCGCTGACTTCGTGTTCCCGATCGAGCCGATGGCGGAGTCGGTGGCGCGCGCCAGGACGCTGGACGGCGGCCCCGTGGTGCTGGTGGACCATGGCGACAATTGCGGCGCCGGCGGCCCCACCGACCAGATGAGCGTGCTGGCCGAAGTGATGCGCCAGGGCCTGGATGATGTCGTGGCCGGCCCGTACTGGGACCCGGCCGCAGTGGCGCAGATGATCGAGGCAGGCGTCGGCCAGCAGATCACGGTCGCGGTGGGCGGCAGGACCGATATGCCCGCATTGGATCTCAAGGGCCAGCCCCTGACGCTGACCGGGCGGGTGAAGTGCATCACCGATGGCAACTACCAGGTGACCGGCCCGATGTTTACCGGCGTACGGCTCAGCCTTGGCCGGGTCGCGGTGCTGGATGTGGGCGGCGTGCTGGTGATGGTGTGCGAGAAGCCGCAGGAGCCGTTCGATACGGGTGTGTTCACGCATGCGGGCATCGACCTGACGCGCAAGAAGTACATCCTGATCAAGTCGCGCCAGCACTTCCGCGCCGGGTTCGGCCCGATAGCCCGGCATATCGTGCTGGTAGCCGGACCGGGGGTCTGCAGTTCGGACTACAGCCTGTTTCCATTCAAGAACCTCAGGCGGCCGATTTATCCGCTGGAGCTGGACACCACGCTGACGCCGGCCGCGGCGTAGGCCAACAAACAACTCAGGACTCAGTCATGCACAATCGCTTCTCCTTGCGTAAGCTGGCAACCGCGCTCACCGCCGCCGTTGCCGTCGTCGCGGCGGCCGTACCGGCCGCAGCCGGTGCCGCCAGCGCCGACACCCCCACGCGCATCGTCGTGGGGTTTGCACCGGGCGGCGCACTGGACGTATTCGCGCGCACGCTCGCGGAAAAATTGCGCGTCTCGCTCGGCGAGACCATATTGGTCGAGAACCGGCCCGGGGCTTCCGCCCGGCTGGCACTCGAATTCGTGAAGCGCGCCGCGCCGGATGGAAAAACCATCCTCATCTCGCCCGCGCCCCCGTTCACCATCTTCCCGCTGACCTATAAACGGCTGCCCTACGATCCCGACAAGGATCTCATGCCAGTCGCCTATCTGGCCGACGTGCCCCTGGTCGCCTCTGCCAGCATCAACCAGCCTTACAAGACGATGGCGGAATACATCGCGTGGGTGAAACGCAATCCGGCCTCCACCGGATTTGGCCTGGTTACGCTAGGCGGTACCGTTCACTTCGGCGTGCTTACGCTGCGCAAAACCATCGATGTGCCGCTGACCCCAACGGCCTACCGTGGCGCGGCGATGATGTTGACGGACGAGATCGGGGGCACGCTGCCCATCGGCGTCGACGCGATCGGCGGCCAGATGGAGTTGCAAAAGGCGGGGAAGATTCGCTTTCTCGGCGTGACCGGCACCAGGCGTTCGGCATTGCTTCCCGATGTACCGACGCTGCGTGAGGCTGGCGTACCGGGCTTTGACATGGCTTCGGGCTGGTATTCCGCGTTCGTGCCCGCGGGCACGCCTGCCGCGACGGCCGCACGTCTGGAGAAGGCATTCCTGGACGCGGCGAAGGAACCCGACGTGCGCGCCAAGATGGCGGCGCTCGGCATGGAGATGGCGGGACAGCCCGGCGCGCAAGCCCGCAAGACCATCAAGGCGCAGCGCGCGCAGTGGAAGCCCATCGTGGAGGCTTCCGGCTTTACGGCAGACGATTGAGCGCAGGAGGGCATGGAACCCGGCATCTGCCTGCCACCTGCCGCCGCGATGAACGCCCGCGGTCGTAGGCGTAAGGAGGGCTTCAAAGCAGAACTTCGAAGCCCTGTCCGAGTTCGGCCATGCGCTGCGCCGCTACCCGCGATTCTCCGAAATAGCGGCGCGCGCGGAGGGCATCACGCTTGCAGTACTTGCTGCTTCTACATATCAAGGGCTTCCACGACCGCGATTGGGCCACCATTGGCGAATTGGCGGAACGCTGGCAAGCCGCGCCAAACGGTGTGGGCGCCCTTGTGTCGCGTTGTGAGGCCGCGCGGTTGGTGATCCGTTTGCAGAGTGACGCGGATCGCCGTCAGGTGGAAGTGCATCTGCGAGCGCCAGGAGAGCACTGCCTGGTGCATGTGGCAACGCTTCACAAAGTCGGACTCAAGTCATTGGATTCGATTTTCAAGATAGCCAAACTGTCGATACCCTAGCTCTGACTACAGGCCCGCCAGTGCGTCCGGCGCAGCACGGGAAATCAAGGCATTGCGATTCTCGAAAATGCTTCTTGAAACTACATTCTTGATTGAATATCATCTCAATGAGTTTCGATAAGAAAGGATGCCCATGCGACCGTCCGTTGTGCTCGAGTTGAAGCGCAGCGCCGTGCGCGAAGCGACAAGCCGCTTCCGCGCGGCGAACCCGCGCGTGTTCGGCTCGGTGCTACACGGCACCGACCGGGACGGCAGCGACCTCGATCTGTTGGTCGATGCGCTGCCCGGTGCGACGCTGTTCGACCTGGGTGGCTTGCAGGACGAACTGGAAGCGCTACTCGGTGTCCATGTCGATCTGCTGACCCCGGCCGACCTGCCGCCGAAGTTCCGGGCCAAGGTGCTTGCGGAGGCGCAACCGGTATGAGCGAGAACCGCCTGCCCGACTACCTCGACCACATGCAGCAAGCCGCAACCGATGCGTGCAGCTTCGTGGAGGGGCTGGCCAAGGCTGACTTCCTTGAGGACAAGCGCACCCGGCAGGCCGTCATCATGAGCCTCATCATCATTGGCGAGGCCGCCACGAAGGTAATGGACGGCTATGCCGACTTCGCGCAGGCGCACCCTGAAGTGCCGTGGCGCAGCATGCGCGGCATGCGCAACCGCATCGCTCACGGCTACTTCGATATCAACCTCGATGTGGTGTGGGACACCGTGCAAACGGCGCTACCGGAGCTATTGAAACAACTTCCCACCGCGTGCCAGGAGGCCGAAGATGACGACCGCAATGACGATGGGATGGAGCCATGACCGAGAATCCAAAGGAACGCGCGGCCCTGAGCTATCGGTTGAGCGCGGCTGTGGTCTGGAACCCGGCCTGATCGAGGATAATCGTGCGAAGACGATTGTTGAACCGTTTCACCGGATTGCCCCCTTGTCATGTTGATCGGTTACGCACGCGTTTCGACGCAAGACCAGAATCTTGATCTTCAGCGCGAAGCGTTGACCAAGGCCGGATGCCAAAAGGTCTTTGAGGACAAGGTGAGCGGCACGCGGGCCGACCGTCCCGGCTTGGGCAAGGCCCTCGAAATGCTGCGCGAGGGCGACACCCTGGCCGTGTGGAAACTGGATCGCCTGGGTCGCAGCGTCAAGCAACTGGTTGATCTGGTTGGCGAGCTGCACAAGCGAGRCATCCAGTTCAAGAGTTTCACCGACTCCATCGACACCGACACTCCGTCGGGCCGGTTCTTCTTCCACGTCATGGCTAGCCTCGCCGAGATGGAGCGCGAGCTGACCGTGGAGCGCACGCGCGCCGGGCTGGAAGTCGCCCGGCAGCTCGGCCGCAAAGGCGGCCGCAAGCCCAAGATGACCGACAGCAAGATCGCGTCGGCCAAGAAGCTGCTGGCCAGCGGCGTCCCGCCCAAGGACGTGGCCAAAAACCTAGGCGTGTCCGTCCCTACACTGTATCGCTGGGTGCCAGCTTCAGAATGGATGACCGTCTCCACGTAGAGAGCCGGCTGCCAACCGGGTAGCACGTTCATGCATTGTGGAGCGCGCTTGTCTCGTTGCAATGGCAGACCACGTGGCCATGTTTTTTGAGGAATGAAAAGCGGCGAGCGTCACGCCGCTGCACTACGCCATCCTGACGGTACTGTAGTCCGCCCGTAAAGGGCGAGTGTGGGGCGAATGTGGGGCGAGCGCCCCGCCAACACACCCCATTTGGGAGGCGCGGCGGGGCGTATTTCCCGACTGAACACTTTTTATCGGTCTGAACGCCTCAATACACTTGGCTTGTTCTGCGTAACCTTAGTAGGCCGGCTTGCGCAGGAAGCCCTGGTTGCCACCCTTACGATTGGGCGCGAAGCCATTGGCCTGGAGCGTTTCTTCCGCCGTATCGTAGAAGACCCCGATCTGCATGATCTCTCGTGCCTGTTTCGCTGTCGCGATGGGGCGACCAAATTCGCCGGAGATACGCACCAATTGCTTGATCTGCTCGACGGAGGTGGCCTTGYCCGTGCGGGTCTGGTTCCAGAGGACATCCTCGATGCCGCAGCGCACATGCAGGCCCAAAGCGATGCCGATCATATTCACGGGCAGCACATTCAGCACCGAACTCTCCACCGTAATCACCGCGCCGTCCGGCGCAGCACGCAGGAAGTTGGCCAGGTTGTAGATGTTCGCCTGATCCATGCCGCCGCTGATAGCGACCCAGTTCATCACCAGTGGCCCCTTGTAGACGCCGCGGCGAATCATCCGCTCAATCGTTTCAAAGCTGTTGATGTTGTAGCACTGGAACTCACTCTGGATTCCGGCGGCTGTCAGGCGTCGGATGTGTTCCTCGACCCAGCTGGGATTCGAGGGCACGATCATGTCCTTGTAGGTTCCATAGAGGTGCGGGAATCCCCGCGAAACTCCCCTGAAGTCATCCTCACCAGCGTGCTCCGTCACATTCATCTGCGTGGTGTTGACGGTCACCGTCACCTGGTCGGGCTTCGGATCGAGTTCGGCCAGCATATGCCGCGTGTCGTCGGAGAGCCATTTGGCCGCAGAGCCATCGTCCTCGGGCGCAAAGCTGATCGAGCCACCCACCTGGATGACCATCTCGGGCACGGCCTTGCGCACCCCGGCGATCAGCTCATTGAACATGGACAGGCGCTTGCTGCCCCTGCCATCGAGTTCGCGCACGTGCAGGTGCAGCACGGTGGCACCGGCTTCATAGCAATCCACCGCCTTCTGGATCTGCTCCTCCATCGTAATTGGGATATCTTCCGGGAAGTCCGAAGGAATCCAGCCCGGCGCGTAGGGAGCGGCTGTGATGATCAGGGGCTGCTGGTTCTCGGGATACAGGTGGCCGTCAAGGAAGTTCATGATGTGGGATCTCCAGATTGAAATGTGAATATTTAGAATGTCGAACTAGATGAGAAAGCTTTAGCACCCCATTTGCAGCACTATCTTCGGCAGGGCCGGTGCGCAGGCGATTCAGTATTTCGTCGAACATGAACATGCGCTTGGAGCCCGTCACTGGCACATCGTCCGAATCGCCGGGCAGCCATTGCAGTCCGTAGGGCGCGGCCTGAATGATCATAGGCTGTGATTTTCAGGCCGCAAAGATACGTCGATGAGGTGCATGGAAGTCTCCTTAAAGCGTTGATGTCCACGGTCCAGGACAATGAGTGAATCATCTGGCCTGGCACCGCTTCCCGCTTTACATTGGATGTCTCGAACTTAACTTCTCATGACAACGACGCGGCCCTGTCCATTGAGCCACCGTCAAGGCACATACGCCCGTCAACCTGGAAGACGGCGTACGCGAGCAGAATGGAAGCTCTGGTGCATCTCAGTAAATAGCGATGTCGAGTTGGTCGTGCCGGGGTGAACGAATTGAGAGCCGACGCCTCGCAGGCTTAATCGCCCCCATTACCCCTGGCTTCAGGCTCCAATTCCTGAGTCAGCGCTTCCACGCTCGGCAGACTTTCCTGCAGTTCGGCCGGCAGCTCTGCCACCAGCTGATACTGGGCCACGCCAATCGGATTTCCCATGCCGCGCAGTGCGTACTCGACAACCAGCCGATTGTGCTCCTGGCATAGCAGCAGCCCGATAGTGGGATTGTCGGCCGCTGTCTTCATCTCGGCATCGACCGCCGACAGGTAGAAACTGATCTGTCCCGCATACTCCGGCTTGAAAGCGCCTGTCTTCAGTTCGATTACGATGTAACAGCGCAGCTTTAGGTGGTAGAAGAGTAGATCGAGATAGAAGTCCTCGCCCCCCACTTCGAGATGGACCTGGCGGCCAACATAGGCAAAACCGGCCCCAAGTTCGAGCAGAAAACGGGTAATGTGATCGACTAGCGCTGTCTCCAGGTCTCGCTCCGTCGCATCGGCACGCAAGCTCAGGAAGTCGAAGACGTAGGGATCCTTGAGTGTGGCCCGCGCCAAGTCCGACTGCGGCGACGGCAACTGGGCGGCGAAGTTGTTTGGCGCCTGTGCCGCCCGGTCGACCAGGCGAGTTTCGATCTGCGCCACCAGTACGGCGCGGGACCAGCCGTGCGCGGCCGCTTGCTGTGCGTACCACTGGCGCTGCTCGACCGATTTGAGCTTCTGCAACAGCGCCTGGTTGTGCCCCCAGGGCAATTGTCCAACAAGCTGTTGGACAATTGCTGCATCGGGCCACGCTTCGGCGAATGCGCGCATCGCCATTAGGTTGGAGCGCGAGAGCCCTCTCATGTCGGGAAACTCCTGCCGCAGATCCTGCGCTAAGCGCTCGATTACCTTGGCACCCCACCCCTGCTTAGCCTGCCGCTCAAGGATCTCCTTGCCGATATCCCAGTACAGCGTGACCAAGGTCTGGTTGAGGGCAGTCGCCGCGCGTTGCTGCGCACGCCCGATGCGGGATTTGAGTGAGGCAAGCCAATCAGCATAGTCGGGAGGCAGCGGCACGGAAACCATGGCAGGGAGGCAGAGAAGATACATTACGAGCAGTATAGAGCACGCAACGGCTACGCCTTGCCATACACCGGGCCGTCGGTTTTCATTTGCCATCGAGCGTGATGGTCTTCGGCGGGCTGGCTCAAAGTGATGGCCTGCAAACAGCTTGTCCAGGCTCTTGCACTTGCTCATCGTCGGCTCTCAATCGCTAGCCAATTCGACATCGCTATTTGCACCCGAGCCCGTTCTGGCCCCATGCCGGGGCGAGTCGTCTATACTTGTCAGTATGCTAACAATTTGGTGAGTGGAATGTCCACCGAGAAACGTCAAACGGCGCACACCGCGCCCCCGGTCGAGGATCAAGCGCAATCCGAAGCGGACCCGGCCAAGGAACTTCTCTGGGCCCGGCCAGGTTTTCTCGTGCGCCGCCTGCACCAGATCCACGTGGCCATGTTTTTCGAGGAATGCAAGTCGGCGAGCATCACGCCGGTGCAGTACGCCATCCTGACGGTACTGTCGGTGCTGCCGGGGCTGGACCAGACTTCGCTGGGGCAGGAAGTGGGCTTCGACCGCACCACCACGGCCGACGTGGTGCGGCGGCTGGAAGAGCGCGGCCTGGTCGAGCGCAAGGATAATCCGGCCGACCGGCGCACGCGTCACGTGCACCTGACCAAGGAAGGCCAGAAGGTGGTGGCGTCGCTGCGCGCCGATATGGAGCGCGCGCAGGAGCGCATGCTGGCGCCGCTGCGCCCGGCGCAGCGCAAGGTGTTCATGGACCTGCTGGCGACGCTGGTGGAGGCCAACAACGACTACAGCCGCACGGTGCTGCGCATCATTTGATGCGCAGCACCGTGCGCGCGGGTTACACCGGGTAGACCAGGTCGTTGGCGATGATGGTGGTGTCGTACACGACCTGGCGCTCGGCCAGCAGCAGCTGGCCCTGGGTGCGGGCAAAACGGTCGTGATAGGTGCCCGCCATGTGGATGGTGGTGGGACCTTCGACCAGCGTTTGCAGCAGCAGGAAGCTGGCTTGCGCATGGATCTCGCCATACGCGGTTTCCTCGGTGACGCGGGTGTTGGTGACGAGATGCAGCATATGGCGCGGCGCGAACATCTGGGTGCGTGCGATCGCCACCGCGCGGTCGTGCATCATGCCGCGGCCTTCGGCGTAGACCAGTCCCACGGGCATGCCGAGTTCCACGTTCTCCCTTGCCGTGACGCGGTAGATGCAATCCTCGGTAAAAAAATCCGGCCACGATTCCACCAGGCCGGCATCGAGCACGGCGCAGTATTCGGCGTGGAAGGCATCGATCTCCATGCGCAGCGCCTGTGCGCGCGCGGGCTCCAGCTTGCAGGGACGGTAGAGGGTATGAGCCGTCGGTGTCATGGTTGGTGTCATGCTGTTCAGAACCCCATCACGCTGCGATAGTATTGGTACATGGCGCGGATCGCGGATTCCGAGATCAGCGAGTTGGCGGTGCCGACGTGGCCGGGGTCCAGCTTCAGCACGTTGCGGTCGGTGCTGGAGCGGCGCACGCCTTCCTGCACGAACTTCATCGCTTCGTTGTCTTCCAGCCCGAGGAAGCCGGCCGGTCCCATCAGGTTGCCCTGGCGCAGGCGGTGCCGCGTCATCTCCTCGCTGTCGTCCTCATAGCCGAACATGGTCCATTGCATCAGCATGCTGTCCGGGCCGTTGGGCACGATCTGGCGCACGCCCAGCGTATTCATCTCGCGCTGCACGATCAGGTTTGGCCAGATGGTCTGCATGGTGACGGACCACGGCGAGTCGAACTCCTTGATGTATTCCAGGAAGCGGTCGTCCTGCAGGCGCATGCCCTCGTGGAAGGAGCGCATTTCCTTCTTGTTCTCTTCGCTCACCGCGGCGTACTTGTCTTCCTTCTTGGCCGAGGCCATGGTGCCGTGGCGGCCGTGCACCGGGTCGGCGATCATGGCGGAGTCGTTGCCGGCCACCAGCAGGCCGAACACCACCAGGAAGGAATGCAGCAACGTGGCGTGGTAGGGGTCTTTCAGGTTCTCGTGGTACATCTTCCAGTTGCACGGCAACTCATTCTTGTAGTACCCGAGGATCTTGAGCGGCTTGCCGTTGAACACCACGTCGAAATCCTTGAGGATCTCGGGCGTGAGGTACGCCTCCAGGCTCTCCATATCGCTGGCGTAGGAGGCGAAGATCACGCCGTTGCGCGTGGCCACCTGCAGCTTCAACAGGCCGTGGTCTTCGTTGCGGAAGTCCTTGGGCATGCCGCCGGCGCGGTTGACGCCGCGCTTGAACGGGACGCCCTGCAGGTTGCCCTTGAGATCGTAAGACCACTGGTGATAGGGGCAGACGAACTCCGTGGTATTGCCCTGGCCGTGCCGGCAGAACTCCGCGCCGCGGTGGGCGCAGCGGTTCTCGAAGACATTGATCGAGCCGTCCTCGGCGCGCGCCACGACGACTGGCGTGGACCCGACATAGGATCGCTTGAAGTCGCCGGAGTTGGGGATCTCGGCCTCCAGCGCGACGAAGTTCCACGAGCGGCCGCGGAAGATCTTTTCCAGCTCCATGTCGTACACGGCGTTGCTGGTGTACACCCAGTCAGGGATGAAATGCAGGGCGTCCTGCGGCCACTGGCAGGCGGCCAGTTCGGCATCCTTGGCGCGCGGCGTGCGGTTGATGACCGCGTGGGTCTGGTACATGTCGGTTCCTCGTTCGGGATCGTTCGGGATCGTTCAGGATTCGGTCTGGCCCGCGAGCGCGGCGGCGGCCTCGCGTACCGCTTGCTTCAGGGGCCGGGCGGTGTTGCAGAGCAGGCCGATGTCGCAGGCGGTGCGCTGTTCGATCAGGTTGCGGAGCTGGCGCAGGTCGCCGCCCGCATTGACGGCGATAGCGTGGCGCAGTTGCGCGCCGGCCATGCCAAGCAGCAGGAATCGGGGGGCGTCGCCGTCCGCCGTGCCGCGCAGGGTGTAACACAGGGTCGGGTCCACCGCGCCCAGCATCTGGATGTTGCAGCCGAGCTGGTCGGTCCAGAACCAGGGCACGGCGGCCGGTGCCGTCTCCACGCCGAGCATGGCGGCGGCGGCGATGCGGGCCTGCTCGTTGGCGTTCTGCCACGACTCCAGCCGGACTTCCTGGCCAAACAGCGGCTGGTACTGGCTGGTGCAATCGCCGGCGGCGAACACGCCCGGCGCGCTGGTGCGGCAGTGCGCATCGACCTGGATGCCGCCGTTGCCCGGATGGAGCGCCAGCCCGGCGGCCTGCGCCAGGCCAACATCGGGATGCAGCCCGATGGCGACCACTGCCAGCGGTGCGTGCAAGGCGGAGCCGTCCGTCAGCGTGACGGCAACCCTGTTCGTGGCCGGCGGGATCGAGGCGATCCCGCAGCCCAGGCGCAGGTCGATGCCGAGGCTGCGCACGCGCTGCGCCAGCCAGTCGGAAAACACGGCAGGCACGGCGCGCTGCAGCAACCGCGGCGCAGCTTCGATCACCGTGACCTCCAGTCCCGCCGCGCGGGCGGTGGAGGCCGTTTCCAGGCCCAGGAAGCCGCCGCCGATCACCAGCACGGAGCGCTCCCGGCGCAGGGCGGCGCGCAGGCCGCGCGCATCGCCCAGCGAGCGCAGGTAGTGCACGCGCGCCATGCCTTCCGGCAAGGCGGGCAGGGTGCGGGCACGCCCGCCGGTGGCCAGCAGGCAGCGGCTGAAGGCAATCGCCTGGCCATCGGCGCAGCGGGCCGTGCCACTGGTGGGATCGAGCGACGTCACGGTCGTGCCCAGACGCAGGTCGATGCCTTGCTCGGCATAAAAGCCCGCCGCGTGCACGCCGATGCGTTCGTCCTGCTGCTCGTCCGCCAGCACGGCCTTGGACAGCGGCGGGCGCTCATAGGGCGCATGGGCCTCGCCGCCGACCATGACGATGCCGCCGTCATGGCCTAGCGAGCGCAGCGCGGCTGCGGCGGTGGCGCCGGCCTGGCCGGCGCCGATGATCAGGATGGGGGCGTCTTGTGGCATGGCGGGGGCTCAGGCGGTGACCATGACGTCGACCATCACGTCGCTGTCGACGATCCTGACCGGATAGACGCGGATGCCCTGGGTGGCAGGCGCGCACATGGCTTTCCCGGTGCGGATGTCGAAACGCGCCTGGTGCAGCGGGCATTCGATGCAGCCGTCTTCCAGGTAGCCGTCCGACAGCAACGCGTACTGATGCGTGCAGACATTGTCGGTGACGAAGTATTCCCCTTCGCTGCGGTACAGCGCCAGCTGCGCGTCCCCGAGCGTGAGCGGCATTACTTCATCGTCCTGAAGCTGGCCGGTAGTGGCGATCTTGGTCCAAGCCATGATGCATCTCCATTAATCAGTATGCTGAGTATTAATGATCAGTGTACTGATTTAAATTGCCGACTGAATCAGCGTTAACCCTTGGCTGTGGTCGAGGTGGCGGAATGGCCGTGGAAGGCGGGCCCAGGCCGCGCCGGCGCCTCCCGGCGGGCCCGCAGCACCTGCACCTCGCCCATGATCCCGCGCCGCAAGGTAAGCACGCAGACCACAAAGATCAGGCCCGTGACCATGCTGACCGATTCGCCCAGCGTGTTGAACCAGTCGACGCCCGTCAGCGCGGCCAGGCTGCTGCCAACATCACCCAGCTTGTTTTCCACCGCGACGATCACCAACGCGCCCATGATGGGCCCGGAGAGGGTGCCCATGCCCCCCACCAGCGTCATCAGGATGACCGATCCGGACATGGCCCAGTGCACGTCGGTGAGCGTCGCGAAGCCGAGCACCAGCGTCTTCAGGGCGCCCGCCAGCCCGGCCAGCGCCGACGACAGCACGAAGGCCAGCAGCTTGAAGCGGTCGGTGTCGTAGCCTAGCGAAATGGCGCGCGGCTCGTTCTCCTTGATCGCCCGCAGCACCTGCCCGAACGGCGAGTTGACCACGCGCGCGATCAACAGTAGCGCGGCCCCCGTCACGGCCGCCGCCACGTAATACATGGTCAGGTCGCTCTCCAGCGGAACCAGTCCGAGCAGGGCGCCGCGCGGCACCGCTTGCAAGCCGTCCTCGCCGCCGGTGACGGGCGCCTGCAGGCAGAAGAAGTAGAACATCTGGGCCAGCGCCAGCGTGACCATGGCGAAGTAGATGCCCTGGCGCCGGATCGCCAGCGCGCCGAAGGCCAGGCCGAGCAGCGCGCCGAAGGCTGTGCCGGCCAGCAGGCCCAGCTCCGGCGTCGCGTGCAGCGATTTCATCACGTAGCCGCAGGCATAGGCCGCGCCGCCGAAGAAGGCGGCATGGCCGAAGGACAGCAGGCCGGTAAAGCCCAGCAGCAGGTTGAAGGCACAGGCAAACAGGGCAAAGCACATCAGCTTCATCGCCAGCACCGGGTAGGCGCCGAGGAAGGGCGCCAGCGCGACGGCCGCCGCCAGCAGGGCGATAATCAGGCGCGCGCGTGAGTCGTTGATCATCATTTTTCCTTTCCGAACAAGCCGGCGGGGCGCACCATCAGCACGCACACCATGGCCACGAAGACGACGGTCGCCGAGGCTTCCGGGTAGAACACCTTGGTCATGCCCTCGAATACCCCCAGGCCGAGGCCGGTGAAGATGGAGCCGAGGATGGATCCCATCCCGCCGATCACCACCACCGCGAACACGGTGATGATCAGGTTCTGCCCCATCAGCGGCGAGATCTGCATCACCGGCGCGGCCAGCACGCCGGCAAAGGCGGCCAGCCCCACGCCGAAGGCATAGGTCAGCGTGACCAGCAGGGGCACGTTGATGCCGAATGCTTCCACCATGCGGGGGTTCTCGGTGCCGGCGCGCAGGTAGGCGCCGAGCCTTGTCTTCTCGATTACGTACCAGGTCACGAAGCACACCGTGAGCGAGGCCACGACGACCCAGGCGCGGTAATTGGGCAACACCATGAAGCCCACGCTGGTGGCGCCGCTCAGCGCTTCGGGCGTGGCATAGGACATGCCGGACACACCGTAGGCCGAGCGCAGCAGGCCTTCGATCAGCAAGCAGATGCCCAGCGTCAGCAACAGCCCGTAGAGGTGGTCGAAGCGGTAGAGGCGGCGCAGCATGGTGCGTTCCAGCACCACGCCCAGCGCGCCGGTAACCAACGGCGCGAGCAGCAGCATCAGCCAGTAGTCAAGGCCGAGGTAGCTCATGCCCATCCATGCCAGCACGGCACCCAGCATGAACAGGGCGCCATGGGCGAAGTTGATGACGTTGAGCAGGCCGAAGATGACCGCCAGGCCGAGACTGAGGATGGCGTAGAACGAGCCGTTGACGAGGCCGAGCAGCAACTGGCTCAGCAGGGCGGACACAGGTATGCCAATAAAATCCATTGCGATGGTTCCTTACACGCCGAGCAGGGCGTTGAGCGTGGGCATCTTGTGCCCGAGCGCGCCGGCGTCGAAGCTCTCCACCATGCGGCCGTGCTCCATCACATAGAAGCGGTCGGCCAGAGGCGCGGCGAAGCGGAAGTTCTGCTCCACCATCACGATGGTGTAGCCGCGCTTCTTCAGGGTGGTGATCATTCTTGCCAGTGTTTGTACGATGACGGGCGCGAGGCCTTCGGAGATTTCATCAAGCAGCAGCACGCTGGCGCGGGTGCGCAGGATGCGCGCGACCGCCAGCATCTGCTGCTCGCCGCCCGACATCCGGGTGCCCTGGCTCTTGCGGCGCTCCCACAGGTTGGGGAACATCGCATAGATCTCGTCCAGCGGCATCGGCTCGCGGCCCGCCGTTGCGCCATCCGGCTTGAACACCGGCGGCAGCATCAGGTTCTCCTCGCACGACAGGCTGGAGAAGATGGCGCGTTCCTCGGGGCAATAGCCAAGCCCCAGCGGCGCGATGCGGTGCGTCTTCATGCCGATGGTCTCGGTGCCGTTGACGCGGATCGAGCCTTTGCGGGCGCCGACGAGCCCCATGATCGCGCGCATGGTCGTGGTGCGGCCCGCGCCATTGCGGCCGAGCACCGTGACCACTTCGCCCGGATTGACGCTCAGGTCCACCCCGTGGAGGATGTGGGACTCGCCATACCAGGCGTGCAGGTCCTTGATCTGCAGGGCAGGGGTCGGGTGGGTCATGGCGTTGCCTCCGTCAGTGCGGCATCGGCCGTGCCCATGTACGCTTCCATCACCTGCGGGTTCCGCGCCATTTCCTCGTAAGGCCCTTCGGCCAGGATGGCGCCGCGCTGGAGCACGGTGATGCGGTCCGCGATGGATGACACCACGCTCATATTGTGTTCTACCATCAGCACGGTGCGTCCCGCTGAAACCTGCTTGATCAAGGCGGTGACTACCTCCACGTCTTCATGCCCCATGCCTTGCGTGGGTTCGTCGAGCAGCATCAGCTCCGGGTCCATGGCGAGCGTGGTGGCGATTTCCAGCGCGCGCTTGCGCCCGTACGCCAGTTCGGCGGTGGGCAGGTCGGCAAAGCCTTCCAGGCCAACGGCCTTCAGCAGCGATATCGAGCGGTCATTGAGCGCATCGAGGGAGCGCTTGCTTTTCCAGAAGTGATACGCGGTGCCCAGCTTGCGCTGAAGCGCCACGCGTACGTTTTCCATCACCGTGAGTTGCGGGAACACCGCCGAGATCTGGAAGGAGCGGATCACGCCCTTGCGGGCGATCTGGGCCGGGCGCTCCCGCGTGATGTCCTCGCCGTTGAACAGGATGGCGCCGGCGGAGGGCGTGTGGAACTTGGTCAGCAGGTTGAAGCAGGTGGTCTTGCCGGCGCCATTGGGCCCGATCAGGGCGTGGATGGCGCCGCGCCGTACCCGCAAATCGACCCTGCTGACGGCGGTGAAGCCCTTGAACTCCTTGGTGAGTCCGCGGGTTTCAAGGATGACGTCAGCCTGGCTCATGCGCGCTCCGCGTTGGTGTCATTGCATCGTGTCGCCATCGCGCCTCACTTCTTCACGAGCGCGCATTCGCTTGCGGACAGCGGGCGGAACGCCGCGTCGCCGGGAATGGTGCCGAGGTATTTGACGAGATCCCACGGGCCCTTCGACTCCGTCGGCGACTTGGCCTGCGCCAGGTACATGTCATGCACCATCCGGCCATCCGCGCGCACCTTGCCGCCATGCACGAAGTCATCGTCGACCACCAGGGCGCGCATCTTTTCCGCCACGGCCGGCCCATCCACCGTCTTGGCCGCCTCGATCGCCTTGAGGTAATGCAGCACGCCGGAGTAGACGCCGATCTGGCCATGCGTCGGGTAGGCCTTCTGCTTGGCGAAGAAGCGCTCGACGAAGGCCTTCGACCTGGCGTCGAGATCCAGCTTGAACGGGTCCACATAGGTCAGACCCTGCGCCACGCTGGGCCCCAGGCTCTTCAGGTCGGTGATGAAGGTCGAGGGCGTAATCACGGTCTGGCCGCCTTTGATCAGGCCGAATTCGCCGGCCGCCTTGACGCCGTTGATCATGTCATTGCCCGCGTTGGCCAGCACTACCACCTTGGCCTTGGACGCGGACGCCGCCACGATGGGGCTGCTGAAGTCGCTGGCATTGAGCGGGTGTTTGGTGCTGCCGACATTCTTGCCGCCGCTGGCATCCACCTCTTTGCGGAAATCCGATTCCAGAGACTGGCCGAATGCGTAGTCCACGGTGATGTAGTACCAGCTGCTCTTGCCGTCGGCGATCAGACGCTTGACCAGCGGCGCCGATACCGAGTAGGTATCCCAGCCCCAGTGGAAGCCGGTGGGCGAGCAGTTCTGGTTGGTCAGCGCCATGGCGCCGCCCGTCGAGACGATATTGATCTTCTGCTTTTGCCTGGCGATTTCCTGTACGGCCAGCGCGGTGGAGGAGTTGGGGAAGTCGATCACCATGTCCACGCCATCGGTATCGAACCAGCGGCGCGCCAGCGACGAGGCGATATCCGCCTTGTTCTGGTGGTCGCCCGACAGCACCGTGACCGGCTTGCCGAGCACTTTGCCGCCGAATTCCTCCACCGCCATCTGCGCTGCGAGCACCGAGCCGCGGCCCGAGAGATCGGCGTAGGAGCCGGACATGTCGGTAATCACGCCAACCTTGACACCGCTGGCATCCGCCAGGGCGGCGGTGCCATATATCAGGGCAATCAGGGCAGGCACCAGGGCGATGCGTTGGGTTTTGTGCAGAGACTTCATTGGGGCGCTCCAGACAGGGTGGATGAAAAACGGAAAGCAGGAAGAGGGGGCACGGCCCGGCTCAGGCATCCAGGTCGCGGCCCCGCGTTTCGGGCACGAACAGCATGCCGATCACAAACGCGAAGGCGGCGATCGAGACCGGATACCACAGGCCGAAGTAGACGCTGCCACTGGATACGTTCATCGCCGTCACCACGAAGGACAGCATGCCGCCGACCCAGCCGGCGCCAAGGTGGAAGGGCAGGGACAGCGAGGTGTAGCGGATGCGCGCCGGGAACAACTCCACCATGAACGCCGCCAGCGGGCCGTACACCATGGCGAGGAAGAGGATGGGAATCAGCAGCATCAGGAACAGCATCGGGCGGTTGATGGCGGCCGGGTCGGCGCGCTCGGGCCAGCCAGCGGCAAGCAGGGCCTGCTTGATTGCCTTGCTGTCGAAACCCTGCAGCGTGGCGTTGCCGATGCGCAGTTCGGGCTGCGGGCGGCGCTCGTCCTGGATGAATTCGTAGCCCACGCCGAGATCCGTCAGGTAGCCCTTGGCCTTGTCGCACGCGGATGCCGGCTCGGCAAACAGGCGGAAGTGGCAATCGCCGGCGCGCAGCTGCACGGTGTTGCGCTGCTGGAACTGTTCGAGCGCCGGATTGGCGTAATGCGTCAGCGCCTTGAAGATGGGCTGCGTGGTGAGGGCGGCCAGCAGGCAGGCGGCCATCATGATGTGCTTGCGGCCAATCCGGTCGGACAGCCAGCCGAAGAACAGGTAGCAGGGCGTGGCGATCACCAGCGCGATGCCGATCAGCAGATGCACCAGTTCCAGCGGCACGTGCAGCGTCTTGTTGACGAAAAACATCGTGTAGAAATGCCCGGTCCCGAAGATGGCCCCGAGCCCCGCGGCCACCACGAACAGCAGCAGCACATATTTCAGGTTGGCCCAGTGCGTGAAGCTGTCCAGGATGGGCGATTTCGACGTGTTGTTGCCGGCCTTCATGCGCGCGAAGATCGGCGACTCGTGCAGCTTGCCGCGGATATAGACCGATACCACCAGCATCAGGAAGGACACCAGGAAGGGCAGGCGCCAGCCCCATTCGCGAAACTGCGCCTCGCTCAGGAAGGTCTTGAGCAGGTACACCACCAGCAGCGAGGAGAGCAAGCCGAGGGTGGCCGTGGTCTGCAGCGAACTGGTGTAGAGGCCGCGCTTTTCGACCGGCGAATGCTCGGCGACGTAGGTCACCGCGCCGCCCACCTCGCCGCCCAGCGCCAGCCCTTGCAGCAGGCGCAACAGCACCAGCAGGATGGTCGCCGTGATGCCGATCTGGCCATACGTAGGCAGCAATCCGACGCCCACGGTGGCGATTCCCATCAGCAGGATCGTCACCAGGAAAGTGTACTTGCGGCCGATCAGGTCGCCCAGCCGGCCGAACAGCAAGGCGCCGATGGGGCGCACCAGGAAGCCCGCGCCGAAGGTGGCCAGGCTGGCCAGGAAAGCGGTGGTCTCGTTGCCGGGCGGGAAGAACAATGCACCAAAGTAGACAGCGAGCGCCGCGTAGATATAAAAGTCGTACCACTCCATCAGCGCCCCGAAAGACGACGCAAGGATCACCTTGCGCTCTTCCCTTGTCATGCCTTGCTTGCGCGCGGCGGCACTGTCACTGGTCAGGCTGATTGTCATGGCCGTATTTCTCCTTGGGGGCGTCCCAGCTAGTGCGTGTGTGTGCGCCACACTGTCAGTATGCTGAGTAATTTCAATCAGTGTACTGAGCAGAATTTGGAAGTGTTATGGGGGTTAACCCTTTTGACTCCGGCTAGACATTCCACAACCTCGTTGCTATATTAAAAATGCTCAGCATACTGAACAATTAAACGGGCAAGGCTTCGCAAGGACAACGGCACGCACCTTCGCCGTCCCCGTCTCATGGCCTGTCTCGAAGCACGCCCCCACCACATCAGGAGTCGCCACAGCATGACGAGAATACGGAAAATTGCCCTGGAGGAACACTTCATGGCCCCCGGTTTCCAGGCCTATTCGAAGGGATATCTCCAGCATATCGATGCGGCGGTGATGGCCGATCTCGCGAAGCGCCTCGCCGATTTCGACGACATCCGCATCGGCGAGATGGACCGTGCCGGCATCGATTTCACCGTGCTCTCGCAGACCGGTCCCGGCGTGCAGGGCGAAACGGACCGTGCCGCCGCCATCGGCCGCGCCCGCGAGAACAACGATTTCCTGGCCGCGCAAGTGGCCCGCCATCCCACCCGCTTCGCTGGCTTTGCCGCGCTGCCGATGCACGATCCCGTGACGGCGGCGGACGAACTGGAGCGCGCGGTGAAGCAGCTCGGCTTCAAGGGGGCGCTGGTCAACGGCCACACCCAGGGCATGTACTACGACGACCCCGCATACGACGCGTTCTGGGAGCGCATGCAGGAGCTGGACGTGCCGATGTACCTGCATCCGACCGACGCCTATGTGATGCCGCATGTGTACGCCGGGCATCCCGAGATCAGCGGCGCGGCCTGGGGCTGGGGCGTGGAAACGGCCAGCCATGCGCTGCGCCTTGTATTCAGCGGCGTGTTCGACCGCTTCCCCCGGCTCAAGATCATTCTTGGCCATATGGGCGAAGGACTGCCGTTCCAGCGCTGGCGTTTCGACAGCCGTTTCGCTGTGTACTCGCACGGCATCAGGCTGGCGAAGAAGCCTTCCGAATACATCGGCAGCAATATTGTGATCACCACCTCCGGCGTGTGCTCGCCGGCCGCGCTGAGCGGCGCCATTGCCGAGATGGGCGCCGAGGCCGTGCTGTTCTCGGTCGACTATCCCTACGAATCCACCGCGATCGCCGCGGACTTTATCGAGCAGGCACCGATGGACGACGCGACCCGAAGCCTCGTCTGCCATGGCAACGCCGAACGTATTCTCAAGCTTTGAACCCCGAAATAACGGAGCGCCCCGTGCAAAAGACCTTCCGGATCGGCCAGATCGTGCCGAGCTCGAACACCACGATGGAAACCGAAATCCCCGCGATGCTGCTGGCGCGCCAGCAGGTGCGGCCCGAGCGGTTCACCTTTCACTCCAGCCGCATGCGCATGAAGAAGGTGGTCAAGGAGGAACTGGCGGCGATGGACGCCGAGTCCGACCGCTGCGCGCTTGAACTCAGCGACGCCCGCGTCGACGTGCTGGGCTACGCCTGCCTGGTAGCGATCATGGCGATGGGCCACGGCTACCACCGCGTCTCGGAGAAACGCCTGCAGGCCCATACCGCCGCGAATGGCGCGGACGCGCCGGTGGTCACCAGCGCCGGGGCACTGATCGATGCGCTCAAGGTGATCGGCGCCAGGCGCATCGCCGTGGTCGCGCCCTATATGAAGCCGCTGACGGAGCTGGTGGTGGACTACATCCGCAACGAGGGCTTCGAAGTGGTGGACTGGCGCGCGCTGGAAATCCCCGACAACCTCGAAGTGGGCCGTCATGATCCCGCCAGGCTGCCCGGCATCGTCGCGCAGATGAACACCAGGGACGTCGACGCCATCGTGCTGTCGGCCTGCGTGCAGATGCCTTCGCTGCCGGCCGTGGCCAAGGTGGAAGCGATGACCGGCAAGCCCGTGATCACCGCGGCCATCGCCACCACCTACGCCATCCTCAAGCAGCTCGACCTGGAGCCGGTCGTGCCCGGCGCCGGCGCTTTGCTGTCCGGCGCTTACTGAGCGCCCCGGCCAAGGAGCGATGACATGAGTACCTTTGTTTGCGGCGGCAACGTTTACGCCAACGGCATCCGGCAGCACTACCTGCGCTATGGCGGCAATGCCGGTGCGCGCGCCACGCGCGAACCGGTGATCCTGGTGCCGGGCATCACCAGCCCCGCCATCACCTGGGGCTTCGTCGGCGAGCGCCTGGGCGAGCAGTTCGACACCTATGTGCTGGACGTGCGCGGACGCGGCTTGTCCAGCGCGTCGGATACGCTGGACTACAGCCTGGATGCGCAGGCCGCCGATGTGCTGGCCTTCGCGCAGGCCCTGGGCCTGCAACGCTACAGCGTGGTCGGACATTCGATGGGCGCGCGCATTGGCATCCGTGCCGCGCGCAGCCGGCCGTCGGGGCTGGCGCGGCTGGTCATGGTCGATCCGCCGGTCTCCGGCCCGGGCCGCCGTGCCTACCCCGCGCAACTCGCCTGGTATGTGGATTCCATGGCGGTGGCGCGGCACGGCGTGGATATCGAGACCATGCGGCGCTTCTGTCCCACCTGGACCGACGCGCAACTGGCCCTGCGTGCCGAATGGCTGCACACCTGCGACGAACGCGCCGTGCTGGCCAGTTTCCAGGGCTTCCATTCCGACGACGTGCATGCCGACCTGCTGCATGTCGCGGTACCGGCCTTGCTGATGGTGGCCGGCCGCGGGGATGTGGTGCGTCCCGAGGATATTGACGAGATCCGTGGTCTGTTGCCGCAGACCGAAGTCAGCCACGTGCCGGGCGCCGGCCACATGATCCCCTGGGATGACGAGGCCGGCTTCTATCGCGCGCTGGGTGGCTTCCTCGGCGCTGAAGTTGTCCCACGCCCACGGCAACAGGCTGCGGCCTGAGCCGCCGCTCACCAGGAAAGAACATGCCAGTCAGCGATCACGCCCTGATCCAGGCCTGGAAACAGGTCCTCACGCTGTCCCGCCTCGCGCCCGGGCAGACCGTCACCATCCTCACCAGCGCCGCCACCCATCCGCAGACGCTGTCGTGCGCGCTGGTCGCCACGCAGGCGATGGGTGCCATCGTCAACCGCCTGGACCTGCCGCCCGTCAATGGCGACAAGGCCCTGAGCCGCGACCCGCTGGCTTACCTCGGCACCACGGCGCTTACCGGCAACCGCGCCGCCATCGCTGCGCTCAAGGAGAGCGACCTGGTGCTGGACCTGATGACCTTGCTGTTCTCGCCCGAACAGCACGACATCCTGAAAACCGGTACCAGGATCCTGCTGGCGGTGGAGCCGCCGGAAGTCCTGGTGCGCATGGTGCCGACCGAAGCCGACCGCGAGCGCGTGACAAGCGCCAACGCGCGGCTGTCGCGGGCCAGGGAAATGCATGTGACATCCGCTGCGGGCACCGACCTGCGTTGCCCGCTCGGCGAGTTTCCCGCCATCAGCGAGTACGGTTTCGTCGACGAGCCGGGACGCTGGGACCACTGGCCCAGCGGCTTCGTCCTGACGTGGCCGAACGAAGGCGGCGCCAGCGGGCGCATCGTGCTGGACCGCGGCGACATCCTGCTGCCGCAGAAGGGCTACGTGGCGGACCGCGTCGAGCTGACGGTGGAAAACGGCTATGCCACGCGCATCGAAGGCGGGCTGGATGCCGAGCTGCTGAACGACTACATGGCCTCCTTCAAGGACCCGGAAGCCTATGCCATCTCGCATATCGGCTGGGGCCTGCAGCCGCGCGCACGCTGGTCGACGCTGGGCCTGTACGACCGCGAAGCCTCCATCGGCATGGACGCGCGCGCCTACGAGGGCAATTTCCTGTTCTCGCTCGGCCCCAACAACGAAGCGGGTGGCAGCCGCACCACCGCCTGTCATATCGATATCCCGCTGCGCAACTGCACGGTGCGCCTGGATGGCGAGGACGTGGTCAGGCAAGGCAAGGTACTGGACGGTTGGAGCAGCCAATGACGAGACATACTGAACTCCCCACTTACGAGCGCCAGGGCTTCGGCACGCCGCTGCCGCTGCAAGCCCCCGTGGGCCTGCTGATCGTCGATTTCGTCAACGGTTTCGCCGATCCGGCGATGTTCGGCGGCGGCAATATCGCGCAGGCCATTGCCAACACCGTGCCGCTGCTGGCAGCAGCCCGCGGGCAAGGCTGGGCCGTGGCGCACAGCCGCATCGTGTTTGCCGACGACGACGGCGACCACAACATTTTCACGCTGAAGGTGCCCGGCATGCTGACGCTGAAGGAGCACGGGCCGGCCAGCGCGATTGTGCCGCAGCTTGCGCCGGGCGAGGGCGAGCTGGTGGTGCGCAAGACCGTGCCGTCTGCTTTTTTCGGTACCTCGCTGGCGGCCTGGTTGACRCAGCGCGGCGTGCGCACGCTGGTGGTGGCCGGTGCGGTCACCAGCGGCTGCGTGCGCGCCAGCGTGGTCGATGCCATGTCGCACGGCTTCCGCCCGCTGGTGGTCTCGGACTGCGTGGGCGACCGCGCGATCCAGCCGCACGAGGCCAACCTGTTCGACATGGAGCAGAAATACGCCGCCGTGATGCCCCGCGAGCAGGCACTCGCGGCATTGAGGCGTCTCTGAGCGCGCTCGCGCGCCGCATCACGCACTGTATTGGCTAAAGCCCCAATTGACCGTTGCCGGACCTTTCGCCAATCTGGCGACAGGTTCGGTGCACCGAATATGTGCGGCATGCAAGTGCATGGAAATGGCTTATCGACCAGCCGGTTGCCGAGATGACCGCGATCCACGAACCCCCAAGGCAGTCTCGGACAGCGGCAAGCCCGGACTGGAGAAATGTATGGACAAAGACCACATCGAGAAGGAAGGCGGCCAGGGCGTAGGCGCCCGCGTGGCGCGCAAGGAAGACGCGCGCCACCTGCATGGCAAGGGCCGCTTCGTGGCCGACATCGCCATGCCGGGCCTGCAGGAGGTTGCCTTCCTGCGCAGCCCCATGGCGCATGCGCGGCTGCTGGCGCTGCACAAACCCGAAGGGCTGGAGCACGCGGTAATCGGGCGCGGCGACATGCATGGCGCGCTCGACATCGTGGCGGACTCGGCCTTTCCCTCTTACCAGCCCTCGGCGCAGCCGCCGCTGGCCAGCGGCAAGGTCCGCTTTGTCGGCGAGCCGATTGCCATGGCCTTCGCGCCGACCCGCGCGCAGGCCGAGGACATTGCCGAGCGCATCGTCGCGGACCTGGACGAACTGCCCGCGCTCACCGACGTGGACGGCGCCAGGCAGGCCAGCGGCACCACGCGTGTCCATGAGCACTGGAAGGATAACCACTTCCTCACACTTGCCGCCGACAAGAATTTCGACGCGCTCAGCAGGACCGCCGCGGTGGTGGTCACCCGCAAGATCGACCTGGCTCGCCAGTGCATGGTGCCGATGGAAGGAAAGGCCGTGCTGGCCTACTGGGATCACCAGTTCGACCAGCTGATCGTCTACAGCGCCACCCAGGTGCCGCACATGATCCGCACGGTGCTGAGCCACTGCCTGGGCCTGGAGCAGGAGAAGGTCCGCGTGATCTCGCCCGACGTGGGCGGCGCCTTCGGCTACAAGTGCGTGCTGCAGCAGGAGGAGCTGTGCATCGCGTGGCTCGCCATGACGTACCGCAAGCCGTTCCGCTTTATCGAGGACCGTCGCGAGCACCTGACCGCGGGTGCCAACTCGCGCGAGCACCATTACGAGGTCACGGCCTACGCCGACGCGCGCGGCCGGCTGCTGGCCCTCGACGCAAAGATCGCCATCGATGGCGGCGCCTATTCCGTGTGGCCCTTCACCATCGGCCTTGAGCCGGGCCAGGCGATCGGCAACCTGCCCGGGCCGTATGCCTTCGACGGCTACCGCTGCATCACCGAATGCGTCGCCACCAACAAGCCCGGCTTCGTGCCATACCGTGGCGTGGCGCGCACCGGCGTGTGCTTCGCCATGGAACTGCTGATCGACGCGCTGGCGCGCGCTGTCAGGCGCGAGCCGTGGGAGATCCGCTGCGAGAACCTGGTGCAACCCGAGGCCATGCCCTACGTCAACGTCACCAACAAGCATTTCGACGGCGGCGACTATCCCGCCAGCGTGCGCAAGGCAGCGGAGATGATCGGGCTGGCGCGCATCCGCGCGCAGCAGCGTGAACGGCACGGCGATGCCTCGGCGGAATCGCGCTACCTTGGCGTGGGCTTCGGCACTTACACGGAGCAATCGGCGCATGGCACCTCGGTGTTTGCCGCCTGGGGCACGCCAGTGATTCCCGGCTTCGATTCCGCCACCGTGCGCATCACGCCGGACGGCGGGCTTGAGGTGCGCGTGGGCGTGCACTCGCATGGCCAGGGCATGGAGACCACCTTCGCCCAGATCGCGCACGAGATCCTCGGCATCGACGTGGCGCGGATCAAGGTGGTGCATGGCGACACCGGCGTGACGCCGTTCTCCACCGGCACCTACGCCTCGCGCTCGCTGGTGATGTCCGGCGGCGCGGTGTCGCGCGCCTGCAAGGCGCTGGTGCCGCGCCTGCTGAAGATCGGCGCGCATATGCTGCAGCGCCCGGAGGGCGGGGCGGCGCTGGAAGCAGGGGCGGTGAAAGCGGGTGACGCCGCCGTGCCCATCGCCGACATCGCCAACGCCTGGTATATCAATCCGCAGAAACTGCCCGCCGATGTGGATCCCGCGGGACTGGAAACCACGATGGGCTACAAGCCCAATGTGGATACCGGCAGCTTCACGTACTCCACCCACGCCGCGCTGGTGGAAGTGGACACCGATTCCGGCCACGTCGAGATCCTCGACTACGTGGTGGTGGAAGACTGCGGCACCATGGTCAATCCCATGGTGGTGGAAGGGCAGACCTACGGCGGCGTTGCGCAGGGCATCGGCACCGCCATGTTCGAGGAAATGCGCTACGACGGCAACGGCCAGCCGCTGGCCTCCACGCTGGCCGACTACATGCTGCCGAGGCCCACCGAGATTCCCGCGATCCGCATCCACCATTTCGAGACGCCGTCGCCGCACACCGAGTTCGGCGCCAAGGGCATGGGCGAGGGTGGCGCCATCGCGCCCCCGGCCGCCATCTTCAACGCCGTCAACGATGCGCTGGCGCAGTTCGGCGTGGAGTTGCTCGAGACTCCCCTTACGCCGCGCAAGGTGCTCGAAGCACTGGCCCGCGCAGAACAAGCGCGAAGCGAGCCGCAGACCACGCAAACCAGAGAGGCGGCCTGAACCATCATGAAAGCAGCTGCATTCATCTATCACGCGGCGCCCACGCTGGCCGCGACCTGCGCCGCGCTGGCGGAACGCACCGACAACGCCAAGGTCATGGGCGGCGGCCAGTCGCTGGGCCCCATGCTCAACCTGCGCCTGACGCGGCCCGATGCCGTCTACGATTTGTCCAAGCTGGCCGAGCTGCGCACGGTCAGTGTGGGGCAGGACCGCGTGCGCATCGGCGCCGCCGTCACCCACGCGCAGATCGAGGACGGCGAGTTCCCGGCGTTGCGCGGCACCATGCTGCAGTCCGTGGCCCACGGCATCGCCTACCGCGCCATCCGCAACCGCGGCACCATCGGCGGCAGCCTGGCGCATGCCGATCCCGCGGCGGACTGGGTGGTGGCGCTGACCGCTGTCGGCGCCGAGATTGAACTCGCGTCGAAGGCCGGCACGCGCCGGGTACCCATGACGCAGTTCATGCTGGGCGCCTATACCACTGCGCTGACGGAGGGCGAAGTGATCGCGGCCGTCCATGTGCCGCGCCACAACGACGCCGTGCGCTGGGGCTACCACAAGCTCTGCCGCAAGACGGGAGAGTTCGCCGAGGCAAGCTGCGCCGCCTACTTCGATCCGTCCGCGCGCTTCGCGCACATCGTGCTGGGCGCGCTCGACGGCGCACCGGCGCTGCTGCACGGCCTGGCCAGCGGCATTGCGGCGGGCGGCCCCGCCGCGCTCACTCCGCAAGCCGTCCTGGCAGCCGTGACGCAAGCCACGCCCGGCAAGGATGCGATCGACCGCAAACTCTATTGCACCGCCGCCACGCGCTGCATCGAACAACTTTTTAACTGAGGGCCGCAGTGGAAACCATCGCACTGACGATCAATGGCCGCGCCGCCGCCGGTCCCTGCGCGCACCGCACGCACCTGGGAGATTTCCTGCGGGACGGGCAGGGCCTGACTGGCACCCACCTTGGTTGCGAACACGGCGTTTGCGGTGCCTGCACCGTGCTGGTCGACGACAAGCCCGTACGCTCCTGCATCACGTTCGCCAGCGCCTGCGCCGGCAGCAAGGTGGTGACCATCGAAGGCTATGATGAGGATCCCGTGATGTTCGCGTTGCGCGCCGCGTTCAACAAGCACCACGCGCTGCAATGCGGCTATTGCACGCCCGGCATGCTCGCCACCGCGCGCGACATCGTGCTGCGGCTGCCGGATGCCGACGAAGCCACCATCCGCCACGAACTTTCCGGCAACCTCTGCCGCTGCACCGGCTATATGGGCATCGTGGCCGCGATCCGCTCGGTGCTGGAACAACGGCGGCCGCAAGGCGGCGGCACCGCGCAGGCAACCGCGCCGGCGCCGCGCCCGTTCGTCTGCTTCACGCCTGCCGCCGATAGCACCGGCCAGGCGCAAGCCGTTGCTGCGGCCACGGAGGAGACCGAGCGCAGCGCCGACAAGAAAGGCTGGTCGCGCATCGATGGCGGCTTCAAGGTGCCGTTTCCGGTCGATGACGTCTGGCGCTTCATGGCCGACCTGCCCGCGGTGGCCAGTTGCCTGCCGGGTGCCGCGCTGACCGAGCAGGACGGCGACCGCGTCAAGGGCCACGTCGCGATCAAATTCGGGCCGATGGCGGCGCGCTTCAACGGCGCGGCGCGGCTGGAACGGGACGACCAGAACCGGCGTGGCGTGCTCAAGGGCGCGGGCCAGGACTCGCTGAGCAACTCCAAGGCTGCGGGCGATATCACCTACGTGCTTCAGGCGGTATCGGCGGGCGAGACCGAAGTGCTGATCGACTTGCAGTATTCCCTGCAAGGCCCGCTGGCGCAGTTCTCCCGCTCCGGGCTGGTGCGCGATTTTGTCCGTCGCATGATGGCCGATTTCGGCAAGAACGTGACGCGCAAGATGGACCCATCGCTCTCGGAGAGTGAACGCAGCCAGGTCACGCAGATGAATCCGGTGTCGATGATGCTGGGCGTGCTCTGGGAGCGGGTGAAGCGGGTGTTTGGGGGTGGGCGGAATTAAGGCCCCGGGGCAGGGATATGGGGTGGCGGCCGCATCCCATTGCGGCATCCCTGCCTCCCCGCCGCACTGACCCTGAAGGGAAAGGACGTAATCAGGCCTTGGGGGCGGAATCCGCAACAGCGAGCAGGACAATCCGTAGCTCGATCAAGGCATCGGCCGGAATCACGCCTGGGACGCCGAGCGCCCCGTAGGCTAGCTGCGGGCCGGCCCGGACGCGCCTCTCACCGCCCACACGCATGCCCTCCACGCCATACTCAAGCGCAGCAATGACACGGCGCTCGCCGAGCTGGAATCTGCATGGCTGATTCTCCTGCACCTGTTCACCATGGTTGAGCCAGAGGCTGTAGCGCAGCTCGACTACCGATCCGCGCCGGGCCATGTCACCCTGGCCCACATTCAAGTCGTCGAATGTGATACCGCCGCAGTCGCCTCGCTTCATGGGCGGCCAGCAGCCGTGGAATCTCGAAGAACCCCAGGGTCTTGGCCATCTCGCGCGAGGTTTTACAGTCAATGCCCGTCCGGCAAGTCGGGTCCGCGCCGGCCGCAAGCAGCATCCCTACCGCCGGCGCAGAAGGCAACATGGGTCTTCTCGAACTGCCATACCCCTCGCATCGCTTGATGTCTGGCTTCATCATTTCGTGCCGTCTGATCGCGCCTCATTGTAGCTTTCCGGAGTGAGCGTCGGGGCGAGGAACAAAAGCGGTCCGTCTGTGATTCGTCTTTTGGCGGTGCGCAGATGTGACGCCAGGGGATGGAACAGCTTTGCGCTCTGTCCTGACGGGCACATACAGCGCATCTTGAATGCTCATAGGTGTTCAAAGCCCTAGGCGCCTGATCGCTTAAAATCGTTCACAACGAGAAAAAATGATCGACTATACTGGCTCAACGGTATGCCCTATGATGCATTATGATAGATCACCGATTCTTGTATAGATCGATGTTAGTCGATCGGCAGTTGACCATTTGATCTATCATAGTAGATCATCGGTGGGAACATTTAGCGGGCTCAATCGTTCACATGGACTTCAAAAGACTACAACTGGAGCAGCTCAGCGCGACGCTGAAGGTCGCGCATGTTCCGCATCGTCCCCGCACTGGATGGATACACGCGATCCGAACGACCTTGGGTATGACAACCCGCCAGCTCGCTGAGAGACTGGGTGTCGGGCAAAGCACGGCCGTCGCGCTCGAAAAATCGGAGGCGAACGACCGCATTACCCTGCAGAGTCTGAGGCGGGCTGCCGAAGCCTTGGACTGTGAACTGCACTATGTACTCGTTCCGCGTCGGCCCCTCACGGAACTGGTCGAGCAGCGCGCAGGCTATATTGCGAAAAAGGCTGTCAGTAGTGTGATGCACACGATGAGTCTGGAAGATCAGACCCCGTCATCGGAGCGCGCCAAAAAAATGACGCAGACGGAAATAGAGAACGCGCTTGCGGGGCGCTGGAGCAGGTTGTGGGAGCGATAGGCAGCGTCCATGCACCCGGTGCGACGCCGACCGATCCGGATGAGGTAGCTGGTCTGATTCCGGCACATATTACGTTGCAAAGCCAACTTAACGAGTGGGAGGCAGAGAACATCCGCGCAGGTCAGGGTTGGGCTCTGGGACGCCCCCACAAAGGGAGCAATGTCCTGTCGGAAGACTATGTCCGCAAGCTGCACCGACACATGTTTAACAAGACGTGGAGGTGGGCGGCGACATTTCGTACGACAGAGAAGTCGATCGGGGTTGCGCCGGAACGGATCGCGGTGAGCTTGCACAACCTGCTCGAGGATGTGAAAGCTCAGCTAGAGTTCGAAACTTTCGGACTGGACGAGATTGCAGCACGATTGCACCACCGGTTGGCGTTGATCCACCCTTTCCCAAATGGAAATGGACGGCATGCGCGGCTCTTTTCCGACATGTTCCTACGCAGTCAGGGCGGGCAAGTTTTTTCGTGGGGCAGCGGTGCCAATCTGACGAACCAGTCCGCCACACGTGCAGCCTATATCAGCGCCCTTCAAGCGGCCGATGCAAAAGCCATCGCGCCCTTGCTGGCATTCGTTCGGTCCTGACGGCCAGGCCTGGCCGAGACTTCCCTCGATGATAAAAATGCAATTAATCGCCTGGATTTCCGCCCAACCTCAAACTGGGGTTTGGCAGCGCAGGCCTCCCATGGTCAATGCTCGAAGGAAACGGGTGCGCCCGTACGGGCCGGCTTGAGCAGCAGGGCCAGGGGCACGCAGCAGAGCAGGGCCACGCCCAGTACGAAAAAGGTATCGGAGAATGTCATCACGGCAGCCTGGCGTGCGATCTCCCGGCTAAGCTGCATGACTGCCTGCAGGCTGGCATGCGCGTGGTCGGCGCCCTGCGCCATGAAGCCGGCAATGGTCGACGCCATATGGTCCTGCCCGATCGCGCTGTTGGCCGTGACCGATTCGCGGATGACGGCATCATGGTACGCATTGCGACGTTCGATCAGGATCCCCAGAAGCGCGAGGCCAACCGAGCCTCCCAGGTTGCGCGCCATGTTGTAGAGGCCCGCCGCATCGCCAGCTTCCTCCGTGGCGACGGCCGCCATCGAGGCCTGGTTCAGCGGCATCATCGCCAGCAACTGGCCGACGCCGCGCAGCAACTGTGAGACGGTGAAGTCATGCCCTGCGCTGTTGGCGGTCAGCTGGATGTCCAGCATGCAGCTGCCAAAGAAACAGAGCAGTCCGCTGATTACCAGCCAGCGCCCGTCGCACTTGCCAAGCAGGTAGGGAAGAACGGGCATCAGCAGGAACGCAGGCAGGCCGGACAGCAGCATGATGCCGCCCGCCTGCGCGGCGTTGTAGCCCGCAATGGTGGCGAGGAACTGCGGCAGCAGGTACGACACTCCGTACAAGCCTGCGCCGACCGTCGAGACGATCAGGATCACACTGGCATAGGTTTTGTTCATCAACAGGCGCAGCCGCACGATTGGTGTACTGGCCGTGCGTTGCCCAAGCAAGACCAGGCCAATGCCGAGCAGCGCCAGCGCCAGGAGGTATACGATCAACGGCGATTCGAGCCAGTGTTCGCGTTGCCCTTCCTCCAGCACGATGGTCAGCGAACTGAGCCCGATGGACAGGCCGGCGATGCCAAGCCAGTCCGCCTTCGCGAGAGCCGCCAGGTCGGCGCGCTCCGGCCTGAGGCCGAAATACAGCAGCGGCACCAGCACGGCGGTGATCGGAACATTCAGGAAGAAGCACCAGCGCCAGTTGACATTCTCAGCGAGCCAGCCGCCGAGGACAGGGCCGAGCAGCGGTCCGACCAGCACGATCAGGCCGAACATCGTCATGCCGAGCGGCATCTGATGCCGTGGCAGCCGGGTGCGCACGATGGTCTGTGCCGTCGGGATCATCGCGCCGCCGGTGAGGCCCTGTCCGATGCGGCCGATCACCATGGCCATCAGCGAGTGCGACATCGCGCACGCAAGGGAAAACCCGGTGAACAGCAGCGCGTTCCACATCAGGAAGCGGCGCAACCCGAACACGCGCGTCAGCCACGCGGTGAGGGGGATGATGACGATTTCGGCCATCAGGTAGCCGGTAGACACCCATGTACCTTCGGTTCCTGCCGCGTTGATCGCGCCCTGGATCTGCGGCAGGGCCGAGTTGGTGATGGAAATGTCGAGCGTGGCCAGCAACGCCCCGAGCGAGCCGGCGGCCACCGCGATCCAGTCGCTCGTGCCCGCATTGACTGGCCTGCCATGCACCGGGTTGGCGTCAGCCACGGTGGGCTCCGGAGTGGGCTTGCGCGCTGACCGGCTTCAGCTCACGTGTGTCGACATCCACCACGACCGACAACCCCGGGATCAGCACGGTCCTGGCTTCCGGGACGATATCGACGCGGATTCGCACAGGCACGCGCTGGACGATCTTGGTGAAGTTGCCGGTGGCATTCTGGGCAGGCAGCAGTGCGAACTGCGAACCCGTCCCTGGACAGAGGCTTTCCACGACGCCGCTCAGCGTGTGGCCGGGCAGGGCATCGACATGCATCACCACCGGCTGGCCCGGACGCATGCGGCCTACCTGTGTCTCCTTGAAATTGGCGACGAGATACAGGACCTGCACCGGCACCACGGTGAGCAATCGCGTCCCTGTCTGCGCGAGTTGGCCAACGCGCACGCTGCGGTCGGCCACGCGGCCCGCCGTGGTGGCGCGGACCGCGGTGTCTTCCAGGTCAAGCCTTGCCTTGACCGCGCTGGCCTGCGCCAGCTCGAGCTGAGCGCGGGCCTGCTGCAGGCGCGTCTGCAGGGTGACGACCTGGGCCTGCTCGACGCGCAGCGCGGCTTCATTGGCAGTCAGCGCGGTGTGGGCGCGGATACTGGCATTGCGCAGGTCGGCGACGCGCTCCTCGCTCTCGGCACCGGACCGGACCAGCGGCGCGTAGCGATCCACCTGGGACGCAGCATGGCGCATGTTGGCACGCGCGCCTTCCGCTTCCGCCGAGGCCTGGGCGATCCGTGCCTTCTGTTGCGCGAGGTCGGCATCGGCACGCGCCACGTCGGCCTGGCGGGACGCCACATTGGCTTGCGCCTCGTCACAGGCGGCCTGGTACTGACGGCTGTCGAGCCGCACCAGCGGCTGGCCCGCCGTGACCTCCTGGTTGTCCTGCACGAGGACTTCGGCGACATAGCCGCTGACCTTGGGCGCCACGTTCACACTGTCGGTCTGCAGGTAGGCATCATCGGTGGTCTCGATAAAGCGGCCGACTTGCCACCAGCGCAGGCCCAGCGCCAGCGCGCCAAGCAGCACCAGGGCGCCGGCGGCGACAAGAATCGTGCGCAGGCGTGCCGCGTGGGAGACGGATCCCGGGCTTGCCGGGAAGCTTGTCGCGGCATCGGCAGCGGACGCGGCGTTGATGTGGGGGGGCATGGGGGCGCAAGCTCGGTCAGGGATAACATCGATAAAATATTCCAATTGGAAAAAATGTGTCAAGTGATATATTTTTGCCTGGCTCAATAAATGGGGGAAAGCAACATGGCGCGACACAGGCCTGCTGCCGAAGGTGGCTACCAGCGTGGCGAGGAGACTCGCGCCCGCATCGTCGAGGCGGCCCTGCGACTGTTCGGCGCGCATGGCTTTGACGGTGCTTCGACCCGTGACATCGCGCGCGAGGCCGGGGTCAACGCGCCGGCGTTGCAGTATTACTTCGACAACAAGGAGGGCGTGTACCTGGCGTGTATCGACTGTTTCGTCGAGCGCGTCTGGGCCGTCCTGGAAGACGCGGTGGGTGCGGCGGAGGGTGTGGTGGCCCGGGCGGATGCCACGGATGCAGAGCTGGTGGACGCCTATCTGGCGCTGCAGGCGCGTTTTGCCTCCTTCCTCTACGAACGGCCCGATGACGACCACTGGCGCCAGCTGATGGCCCGCGAACGCGCCGGGCAGGGACCGGCGATGGCATTCGAGCGCATCGATACAGGCATCAATCGCCGCGTCTTCGCGCTCACCTCATCGATCATCGGCCGCCTGACAGGGCGCCCCGCCACGGATGAGGAGACCCGCATCCGAACCATCGTGATCGACAGCCAGATCAGCGCCCTCAAGCTGATGCGGCGGCATGTGGTCGCCGCACTGGGCTGGGAGACATTCGGCATGCGTGAAACTGAGCGCGTGCACGAAGTGATCCAGAACCAGACCCGCATCCTGCTCGAGGGACTGGTCGCGCAGCGCGCTCCGGCCAGGCGCAGCCGCTAAGCTGCCGGCGGCAATCGCAGAGGCCGGCATTGTGCGTCGCCAGTCCTTCAGACGCCGTGTTTTACATGGCCGGCAGCGCGTCATCGTCCGTTTGAGCTAAGGGCAATGCCCATGTCCGCGCTGTATCAAAAAGTCCATCGCCTGCAGTAAGATGCAATGCATAAATCAATAGACAGGTGGGGACAGTTGTGGAGGCAGCATGTGATGCCGGCCAGACGCCGGCGATGACGATCGATCGGTTCAGCGCTTTGCTGGGCCTGATTTATGACGCTGCCGTTGCGCCTGAGCGATGGCCCCGGTGCTTCGAGGAAATCTGCAGCGCGTTCTCCGCCAACTATGTTTCCCTGATCGTGCGCGCCGGCAAGGCAGGGGCGACCGGCCTGATCTACTCGGGAGCGGACGACCGCCGCAATGTCGCCAATCACCATCCCTACCCGGCCCTCAGTCCGTTCACCGGCCTGCCGCTGGACAAAGTGGCGACCATCGGCGACCTCCTGACCGAGGCGGAGTGGCGGGCCTCGGCCTACTACGCCGACTGGTGCGCGCCGCACAAAGTCTTCCACGTGATGGCGGTGGATTTTGCCGCGGAGGATCAATCGGTGTACGGGTTTCGCCTGACGCGCCCCGAGCATGCCCCCGCTTTCTCCGCCAGCGACCGCCAGTTATGCGAGCGCCTGGTGTCGCATCTGAAGCGCGCGCTTAACGTCTATCAGCGGGTGCACCAGGACCGCCAGATCGGTTCGCTCTACAGTCAGGCCATGGCCCAGATGATGGTGGGCGTGCTGGTGCTCGACGAGGCCGGCCTCGTGCTCGACGTGAACCGGATCGCCAAGGGCATGCTGGAGCAGGCGGATGGGCTCAAGATCACCGGCAATCAACTGACCTCCAGCTACCCCAACGATAACCACAAGCTGCAGCGCATGGTGCGGGAAATGCTGCGCGCGCCCGCCAGGCTTGGGGTGGTCGAAGCCATGTCGATCAGCCGGCCCTCGGGCAAGGCCAGCTGGAGCCTGGTCGTGCGTGCGTTGTCGCCGGATGAATGGGCCGAAGGCAAGCGGCGGCCTACGATCGCCGTCTTCGTGCGCGACCCGGAAGAGGCATCGCAACCGCCGCTGCGCCTGGCGCAGCAACTGTTCGACCTGACGCCGGCGGAGACGTCCCTCGCGATCCAGCTGGCCAATGGCAATACGCTGGAGGAAGCGGCGGAAGCGCTCAATATCCGCCGCAACACGGCCCGCGCCCATCTGCGTTCGATCTTTTCCAAGACCGGCGTGCGCCGGCAGACTGAACTGGTGCGCATGTTCCTCAACAGCGCGGTGCTGCTCGGTTCGCGGCTGCAGGCCGAATAGGCGCCGGGCGCGCCATGCGCCCGGCGTCATGACCGATCACTCGCCCTGGGCAGGGCCGCGCCGCGGATCCGAATAGGCTACCGCGCCGCGCGGCACATACACCCCTTCGCACTCATCGAGGAATTCCCGCCGGCGCGCGCGCGGATTGTAGAACTGCTTGTACCACTGGCGTGCCTTCATAAAGGGTCCGTCGCTGGGCAGGAACATGCCGTTCAGGCACGGCGCCTTGTTGGTCCAGACCTCGAAGTCCTGCATGAAGGCGAGACGGCTGGCCTCCTGGAACTGGCGCGCGGCGACGGAATCCGGCACGGTCGCCACCGCGTTATTGCCCGGCGACTTGACCAGCACGGCGTGCCAGACCTTGATCACGCCGTCGTCGACCGGCGTGTGCGTGATCAGCAGGACCGAGTCATAGAGTCCGGTCAGTTCCGACAGCAGGACGCCAGGGCCATGGTAGGACGTGACCGTGTGCAGGATCGGGCTGACGCCGTCCGCCCCCACCAGCGTGCGGTGCGGCCCGCATTGCCGCTGGGTGGCGATATGTCCGCGCAGTTCGTTTTCATACCGTTGCACGGTCGAGCCGTGGATCGGACCCAGGTGGCCGTTGTCGCAGATATTGTCGATGACCTCTTGCGGGTGCTGCCGCAGCTCGCCCAGATGATCGAATTTCCAGCGCACCCAGGACGGATCGTCCCACTGCGGCAGCGAAGGGTGTTCCCATTCCGGCTCGCCGCCTTCCGGATCGTGCCAGACCCAGATCGCACCGAGGCTTTCAACGACCGTCCACGACTTGACGCATGCGGCCGCCGGAATCGCGCCCTGGTGATAGGGGATGTCGTCGCACTTGCCGTCAGGGCCGAAGCGCCAGGCATGGTAGGGGCAGCGGATGCCATCGCCTTCCACGTTGCTGCCACCCCCGTCGATGACCACATAGGAGGTATTGTTGGGCGCTGCCAGGTGGGTCTTCATATGCGGGCAGTACGCGTCGAGCAAGACAACGCGGCCGGTGGCGCGGCCGCGGTACAGCGCAAAGTCCTTGCCGAAGAAGCGCACCGCCAGCGGCTTGTGGGTGTCCAGTTCGGCGGCGTCGGCGATCATGAACCAGCCGCGCGGGAAGGTGAAATCACCAAGTCGATAGTCTTTTGTGGTTGCCATGAGGTCTCCTGGATCGATGGGGAGCCATGCCGCCGCCATGAAGGATGGATGCGGTCCGGCACGGCTCGGCGCCGGACCTATTTTTCGCCGCGCCAGCCACTCCCGCATACCTCGTTCGGACGATAGCCCGTGCCTCGCACGCGCGCGCTGCGCCCGCGGCCAGGACGCTCAGTCGTTTCCGGCGAGTCCGTATGCGCGCGCCAGGTCCTGCAGGTCGATCATGTCCGGCGAGGCCGCCAGTGCCGCTGCGCGCGCGTCGGTGGCCAGCCATAGCAGCGCAGCTGCGATCGCGGCCGGCTTCATGGCGCCGACGCGCCGCTCCAGCCAGCCGCCGTCGCCCAGCGTGGCGGTGACTGCCTCGGTGGTGACCACGCCGGGGTTGACGCTGAAGGCAAGGATGCCCTGGCCACCGTGCTCACGGTTCAGGCATCCCGCCAGGCGCGCCAGTGCCGCCTTGGATGCGCCATAGGGGAAGCCCCAGCCGCCCTGGTCGGCCGGCACGGGCGGATCCTTCTTGCCGGCGCCGGAGCAGACATTGATGACGGTCCCGCGGCCCTGGGCCAGCATGGCGGGCAGCAGCCTGCGGGTCAGGCGGAAGGGCGCGATCACATTGCCGAGCAGGGTCCGCTCGAGCGCCGCATCGTCGGTGTCGAGCAGCAGGCCATTCATTTCGCGATCCTGATAGACCGCGTTGTTGATCAGCAGGTCAATGCGGCCGTAGTGCGCGAGCACGGCATCGGCGGCGCGGTCCAGCGACGCGGTATCCATCAGGTCCATCGGATGCGAGAACACCTGCGCGCCGCAGTCGCGCAGCGATTGTTCGGTGGTGGCGAGACTACCCGCCAGCAGCGTGCCGTCGGGACGCCGCAGCTGGTGCGCGTGGGCCTGGCCCGCGCTCTGGGTGCGGGCGCTGATGGCTACGCGCCAGCCGGCCCGGCCAAAGGCCTGCGCAGCGGCGGCGCCGATGCCGCGGCTGGCGCCGGTCACGAGCACGACCGGTGCCGCAGCAGGGGAAGACCCGGCGCGAGCAGGATCGGAAAAAGTGGCGGGAAAAGTAGTGGAAGACAGCGTCAAGTCAGCTCCTTGCAGCAGCGAAAACAGGGAGGGCGGGTTCAGGCGGGATGGGCATCGCCAGCACCGCGAGGCGCCGGCGATAGGGATTCAGCGCAAGCCCGTACAGCATCACGGTCAGGCACAGCAGGCTCATCGCCGCCACCAGCGCGTAGCGCAGCGCCTGCGGGCCGTACAGCGGGCTGAGAACGTCGCTGAGGAAGCCGGTGACCAGCGGGCCCAGCCCCACGCCGAACAATGTGATGAAGAGATTCAGCAATGCAGCCGCGATGCTGCGCTCATGTGCCGGCACGATCTGGCTGGTGGCGGCGTAGGACAGCGCGGGAAACCAGCTTGCGAAGAAGCCAAAGGCGAACGCAAACACCAGCGCATGCGGAACCCTGACCGTGCCAGCCAGCCAGTGGCCGGCAGCAGGCCACAACAGGAAGGCGAGCGCCGCGGGGATGGCCAGTGCCACGCCGACCATCGGCAGCGCCAGCTGCCAGCGGCTGTCGCGCCGTACCAGCCGGTCGCACAGCCAGCCGCTGAACATGGCGCCGGCCATCGAGCCGATGCCGCTGGTGACACCGAACAACAGGCCGGCCTGTGCCAGGGACATGCCATGGATGCGCACCAGGAAGCTGGGCACCCACACGCCGTAGCCATAGCTGGAAACCCCGGCGACGCCGCAAGCCAGGCACAGGTAACGCAGCGCCGGGATGGCCCACAGGTGCCGCAGTTGCTGCCAGAGCGGGCGGGCGGGTGCGGTGGTGCCGCCCGGCAATGCGTCGAAGCCGCCCCGTTTCGGCTCGCGGACCAGGCACAGCACCAGCGCGCCCAGCACGACGCCGGGCAGGCCAAACCAGAGGAATGTGGCGCGCCAGCCGTATTGCTGGGCGATCCATGCGCCCACTGCCAGCCCGACCAGCACCCCGACATTCGGGCCCATCATGAACAGGCTGATTGCCAGCGAGCGGTGCTTGCGCGGGTACAGGTCGGAGACCAGCGAGATCGAAGGCGCCATGCCGCCCGCCTCGCCGATTGCCACGCCCATGCGTGCCAGCAGCAGGACCCAGAATTGCCCCGCGAGCCCGCACGCCACGGTGGCCACGCTCCACAGGATCGCGCATACGCCAACCACGTTGCGCCGCACGCCGCGGTCGGCCAGCCTGCCGATGGGCACCCCCAGCCCCGCGTACAGCAAGCCGAAAGCGAGTCCGGTGAGCATGCCGATGGCCGTATCGGATAACCCGAACTCGTGCTTGATCGGTTCTATCAGCACGGCAATCGCCTGGCGGTCGATATAGGAAAAGACGTAGACGAGCGCCAGCAGCGCGAGGCTGAGATGCGTGCGTGCCGTCACAGCCGGTTCGTGGGGATTGCGCATTGGGAGTATTCCGGGTTGGGTGGAAGAGCGTCCTGGCGGACAATCCTTGCCGCTCGCCGGGGTCGCGGCATCGTCCCTTTGGACGAGGAGCATGACGCCGTCCGGCGTTACGTTAGCTCCGGTGTTCCATGACACTTCACCCCGTGGCGTCAAGGGAAGCCCCCGCCGGATGCGATCCGGCCAAACCGATTGACAGAGGAGACAACCAGCATGCCGAGCCACACCCCCGAACCAGGGACGATCAGTGCCGCCAGCCTCGCGCTGGTTGCCCAGCGCGAGGCCTTCGTCGTGGCCGGGCCGGTCAGCGCAGCAACGCGCAAGGCCAGGCTGCAGCGCGTGATCGACATGCTGGTCAGCCATAGCGACGCGCTGTGCCAGGCCATGGACGAGGATTTCGGCGGGCGGCCCGCGGTGTTCTCGCTCGGCAATGACATCCTGGGCTCGCTCGGTTCGCTCAAGCATGCGCGCGATCACCTGCAAGCCTGGCTGGACGACCAGCCGCGTGCCGCGGTTGCGCCGTTCGACGGCTTTGGGGCCACCGCTTGGGTGCGTTACCAGCCCAAGGGCGTGGTGGGCATCATCGGCACCTGGAATGCGCCGCTGTTCACGCTGTTTTCACCGCTGGCCTGCGTGCTGGCAGCCGGCAACCGCGCCGTGCTCAAGCCTTCCGAGATCACACCGCGCACCGCCGCGGCCGTGGCGCGCGCCGTGGCGGAATTCTTTACGCCGGAGGAGCTGGCCGTCGTGACCGGCGGCCCCGAAGTGGCGGCCGCATTCAGCGCGCTGCCGTGGGATCACCTGGTCTTTACCGGATCCACCGCGATCGGCAAGGAAGTCATGAAAGCTGCCGCCGCCAACCTGGTGCCGGTGACGCTCGAACTGGGCGGAAAATCGCCGGTGCTCATCGGGCGTAGCGCCGGCATCGCCAATGCCGCGGAGCGCATCGTGGTGGGCAAGAGCCTGAACGGCGGGCAACTGTGCGTGGCGCCGGATGTGGTGTGGGTGCCGCATGAGCGGCTGGAGGAATTCCTGGCGCAAGCCCGTGCGGTCTGGCAGGGTCTCTTTCCCACCGAGGCCGGCAATGGCGACGTGGTGGCCGTGGTCAACCAGCGCCATCTGGAGCGGATCGAGGGCTACCTGGCCGATGCGGCAGCACGCGGCGTGCGAATCGAATCACTCGGCGCCGGCGCGCGGGCCGGCGCAGGAGAGCGGCGGCTGCCGTTGCGGGTAGCGGTCAATCCGCCGCCGGAGAGCGCGATCGCACAGCATGAAATCTTCGGGCCGGCCATGGTCGTGCACGCCTACCGCGAGATCGCCGAGGCGGTGACGGCCATCAATGCCGGTGCGCGCCCGCTCGCGCTCTACTACTTCGGTACCGACGCTGCGGAGCAGGACTGGGTGCTCGACCATACCTTGTCGGGCGGCGTCTCCATCAACGACGTAGCCATGCATCCCGCGCTGCACGATGCGCCGTTCGGCGGTGTCGGCGCCTCGGGCATCGGGCACTACCATGGCCGCGAGGGCTTCCTGGCCTTCAGCCATGCGCGCGCGGTGTACAAGGCGGGCGACCACGACCCTCGCCGCGAGTGGGGCATGCTGCCACCATACCGGCCGCAGTTCGTGGAAATGGTGCGCGGCGCCGTCACGCCGTGAGCAGGGCTAGTCCGCGCTGAACAAAACCTGCCCCTGCCTCGTCCGTTTGCGGGTGTTGCCGCCGCGGCGGACGGGCCACCATGTTCGTTCCCATCCAATCTCCCGAGGAAAGCCATGACAGATGTTCCCGCTTTGTTCTCGCTGCACGGCCAGGTTGCCATCGTCACCGGGGCCGGCAAAGGTATCGGCCGTGCCTGCGCACTGGCATTCGCGCAGGCCGGCGCTGATGTCGCGCTCGCGGCGCGCACCCAGTCCGATCTCGACGCCGTGGCCGGACAAATCCGTGCAATGGGGCGGCGCGCCATCACCGTGGCCTGCGATGTCGGCGACGACGCCGCGCTCGATGCACTGGTGGGCCGCACGCTGGCCGAACTCGGCAAAATCACCTTGCTGGTGAACAATGCCGGCGGGGCCGGGCCCAACGATCCGCTCAGGATGCACCCGCATGACTTCAGCCGCGTGCTGAACTGGAACGTGACGCCGGCCTATGCGTTGATCCAGAAGGTGGCGGGACCGATGCGCGAGGCCGGGGGCGGGGCGGTGGTCAATATCTCCTCCACGGCGGCGCGCTACGCGCAGAAGCATTTCAGTGCCTATGGCGCGGCCAAGGCCGCCCTCAACCAGATGACGCGCAACCTCGCGCAGGACCTGGCGCCGCATGTGCGCATCAACGCCATCGAGCCCGGCACCATCATGACCGACGCGCTGGCGCCGCACCTGACGCCGGAGCGCAAGGCCAACATGCTGCGCCTGACGCCGATGGGGAACCTCGGACAGCCGGAGGACATCGCGGCGGCGGCCGTCTTCCTCGTGTCACCGGCGGCACGCTGGATCACCGGCAAGATCCTCGGCGTGGACGGCGGAGCGGAAACCACGACCTGGTGCTGACACGGCGCGCCTGAGGCCATCGGCGCGCTGGCTGCATCCTCACGCCGGAAACAAAACGGCCGTGACGGCAATTGCCGTCACGGCCGTTTTGTTTCGGGACTGCCGCGAATCCCTGGGCTTTTGCCCGGGGTGACCTAGAGTGAGAGGATCTCAAGGCCTTCCGATACGGCAGGAGGTATGTGTCATGAAAACTGGATACGGGCTGATAATGGGCGCGATGTCGGCGTGCATCGCGGGGTGCGCGACCAGCGCCGGAAATGGCCAGGCGCGCGAGGTGGTCAATGTCCCGCTGGCCGCCGCGCCGCAAAACACGGGCAGGGCCGCCATGGCCTCCATGGTCAGGCACGGCAACGGCACGGGCTTCATGATCTCGGTCGGCGGCGTGTCGCCGGTATTGAGGACGATTCCCGTGCGTCTCTACACGTACATCTACCCGGGATCCTGCGGGAACCTGGGCACGCAGCCGGCGTACCAGATGAACCGGAGCCTGCGTTCCGACGAGATCACGGTGAACGGCCCCTGGACGCTGTACAACACGGCGCCTGTCAGCTTCGAGCAGATCCGCTCGGGCGACTACGCCCTGGTTGTCCGGTCCGCCCCCTGGAACGGCAGCGTCGACCTCTTCTGCGGCAATCTCAAGGCCCAGCAACCACCGGCCGCCCGGTCCCTGGATGGCTGACGGGCAGCAGTAGTGTTGACCGGCACGGTTACCGCGGCCGCCGTTTCCTGCCAGACTTGCGCATTCCTGCGCAGACCTGAACACGGCGGCCACTTTCCACGCGCCTTCCCGCGGCCTTCAGCCTGACCGGGAATTCTCCACGGCCTGGCGCATGCCATCCAGCAGCATCTGGCTCTTGTGCGAGCGGCTGCCATAGAGGCGGGCACTGAACAGGGCGACGATCTCCAGGACATCATTGGCCAGTTCTTCCTCGCAGGCCGGCTCCTCGCCCTGGTTGAGGATGACCACCTCGACGTTGCGTGCCTCGCAGAGGGCGAACACCAGCTCCGCGCCAAGGCGCAGCAACCGGTCCCTGCGGGTGATCACCAGCCGCCCGACCCGCCCTTCGATGATGCCGTCGAGCAGGCGCTTCAGGCCTTTTCTCCGGTAATCCATGCCCGGGCCAAGATCGGCGATCACCTCGAAGGTCCAGGCCTGCCGGGTGCAGTAGCGTTCGAGTGCCTGCTTCTGCTGCTCGAGATCGTCGTTGGGGTTGTCGCCCGACACGCGGGCATAGCCCACTGTGCGGCGCGCGTCCTGCGCGGCGCGGAACTGTTCGGGCCGCAGCCGCGACAGGTCATAGCGGCGGCGCCCGCCAAGCGTGCGCTCGTCCGGGATCAGCCTGCCCTCGCGCTCCCAGCGTCGCAGCGTTTGCGCCGCGACGCCCAGGAACGCGGCGGCTTCCTGAATGCCGACCAGCTTGCGTGACATGCGCCCCCTGTCCAGGATCGAGCAGGAATGCTCAACTGCGGCCTGAATGGTTCAGGCCCGGCATCGCCATGAAAGGCTGAGCGCCTACACCAGCCGCCCCACCCGGTAGCCATCGTGCATGGCGCCTTCGATATAGCCGACCGTGCGGCAATCCCCCACGGTGTGCACCGGCAGGTCCAGGTCTGCCAGCAGTTGAGCCAGGCGAGTGTCGGGTTCCGCGCCGCTGGCCAGCACCACGGAGTCGGCCGGCGTGCTGCGCGGCTGGCCTTCAGCATCGGTCCACAATACCTCCCGCGCGGTGATCTCGCGCACCTGCGCGCGGCGATGCAGGCCGGCGTGCGCTTCAACGGCTTCGAGCACACGCCAGCGGCGTACGATCGACAGCTCGCGCCCTGGCTTGTCGCTGGCTTCCAGCACCGTGACCTCGCGGCCGCGCGCGATCAGGAACTCGGCCAGTTCCAGGCCGACCAGGCCGCCGCCGACGATCACCACGCGCTTGCCAAGCGGCATCCACAGCCTGGACAAGCCCTGCAGCGCCTGCGTACTGTCGGTCACGCGCAGCACGCCGCCGGCCTTGAACAGGGCGCGCTCGGCCAGGTTCAGCTTGGCCCGGGCGATCGGCTCCGCGTCGTCGTTGGTCATCAGCCGGCGCAGTTCGTCGCCGCTCCAGACATGGGACTGGCCCGCGCCCGCGATGGCCGGGGCCGGGCGGCGCGCCCCGCTTGCCACCACAATGGCATCCGGTTCAAGCGCGGCGATCAGCGCCGTGGTAGCAGGCGTTGACAGGCGCACTTCGATGCGTTCATGCCGCATCTGCGCGACCAGGTAGTCGAGCAGGCGGCCATTTTCCGGATAGGCGAGGGCAGCGAAGAACAGCGTGCCGCCCAGGCGGTCGCTGCGCTCGAGCAGGGTCACCCGGTGCCCGCGCTGCGCTGCCACGCGCGCGGCCTCCATGCCGCCGGGCCCGCCGCCTACCACCACCACATGGCGCGGCTGCGCGGGCGTCAGCGGCAGCTCGAATTCATGCCCGGTGGCGGCATTGACTGCGCACTTGACGCGCTGGTTGATGAAGATTTCGCTCACGCAGGCATAGCAGTAGATGCACGGGCGGATGTCCTGCGGGCGGTTCTCGGCGAGCTTGCGCGGCAGATCGGGGTCGGCCAGCATCTTGCGCGCCATGGCGACGAAATCGAACTTGCCGCGCGCAATGCCCGCCGCTGCCACCTCCGGCTCGATGCGGCCGGCGGCGATGACCGGCACCTTGACGGCGGCGCGCACCGCGGCCGCATAGTCGATGAATGCGCCAGGCTGCTGCGGCAGCGGCGCATCGGTGAAGTCCGAGCCACGGTGGATGGTGGCATAAGCCGAGACGCTGAACGCATCCGCCCCGGCCTGCTCGGCCAGCCGGGCGGTGGCGACCGCGTCAGCCAGCACGATCCCGCCCGGCGTGTGCAGTTCGGCGCCATCGAGGCGCAGCCAGACCGGGAAGTCAGTGCCGGTGCGCGCCTTGACCGCGCGGATGGTCTCGAGCAGCAGGCGGGCGCGGTTCTCCAGCGGGCCGCCGTACTCATCATCGCGCTGGTTGTAGCAGGGCGAGAGGAAGCCCGCCAGGATATAGCTGTGCCCCGCGTGCAACTCCACGCCATCGAAGCCGGCCTCCCGGGCGCGCGCCGCGGCGGCGGCGAAGTATTCAATCATCTGCGCGATGTCGGCGCGGTCCATCACGCGCATGCGCGGCTTCTGGCGGCCCACGCTGCTGACGAATTTCGCCATCTCCTCATCCGTGAGCGCGCCGAAGATGTCGCGCGAGGCGGCCGGCGGCAGCGACGGCACCCAGAGCTCGCGGCCCTCGGCCAGGTCGCGCACGGCGGTCTTGCCGGCGTGCTGCAGCTGCATGGCGATCCTGGCGCCGTGGCGATGCACCCGGCTGGCGACGGCGGCCAGGCCCGGAATGAAGTCATCGCGCGATACCCCCACCTGGTAGGGCTCGGCCGTCCCGTGCGGATACGCCACCGCGCATACCCCCATGGTCAGCATGCCGGCACCGCCGTTGGCGCGCGCCTCATAGTAGGCCTGGATCCGTTCGCCGCAGTGTCCGTCGCTTTCCGCGAAATTGGACCCCATCGGCGCCATCACGATACGGTTGCGCAGTTCGAGCTTGCCGATGCGGCCCGGTTCAAGCAGGGGAGCGTAGGGATTGGTCATCTTGCTGATAGGGAGAGGCCGATGGCGGTGGCGCAATGGGCTGCGACAAGTGGATGATGGCAGCGGACAGTGGGATTGTTGCCCCTGGCGCGAGCGCCTCAATCGTCCGTTTGGACGTATCCGGTGGCCCCGGCCCACGGCACATTCGACGGATAACCCGCACCACGCCATGTATAGAGGAGATTCTGCCATGCCCATCACAGCAGTCACAGGGGCCGCCTCCGGCATCGGCGCCGCCGCCTGCGCCACGCTGGAGGCCGCCGGCCACCAGCTGATCCGGATCGACCTGCACGGCACCGAGATCCAGGCCGACCTGTCCACGCCCGCTGGCCGCGCGCGTGCCATCGATGGCGTGCTGGCCCGCTGCGGCGGCAAGCTCGACCGGCTGCTGCTGTGCGCCGGCCTCGGGCCGCAAGTGGAGCCGGCCGCACGCATCGTGGCGGTCAACTACCTGGGCGCGGTGGCCCTGCTGGACGGGCTGCTGCCGGCGCTGGCCAAGGGCAGCGACCCCGCCGCCGTGGTGGTGTCCTCGGTGGCTTCGATGCAGCTGACCTGGGAGCGCAACCCCTTGCGCAGCTTGCTCGAGGCCAGCCCCGACGGCAGCCAATACGATGAGGCCGAACTGGCCGCCGTACTTGCCGCGGCTGGCCCGCAATGCGGCCAGCTTGCCTATGCCGGTTCCAAGAACGCGGTGACGGTGGCGGTGCGCCGGCGCGTGCGTCAGTGGGGCGCCGCGGGCGTGCGCCTGAACAGCGTGGCGCCTGGCGCCGTGGAGACACCGCTGCTGCAGAAGGGGCTGGAGGATCCGCGCTATGGCCAGGCCATCCGGGACTTCGTCGCGCCCATCCCGCGCCGCGCGCAGCCGCAGGAGATTGCCGCGATGATTGCCTTCCTGCTGGGGCCGCAGGCGGCTTTCGTCCATGGCGCGCAGTTCGTTGTCGATGGCGGCGTGGATGCGATGATGCGACCGACCGCGTTCTGAGCAACGCCAGGCATGGCGGCAGCGGCCGCCATGCGTCTGGCTGCCGAAAATCGGCTTACCTCCCGGCTTACCTCCCCTCGAAGCTGGCGCGTCGTTTCTCGATGAACGCCTGCATGCCCTCCTTCTGGTCGCGCGTGGCAAACAGGAGCTGGTTCGCCTTGCGCTCCAGCATCAGCGCCGCGGGCAGCGACGCGTCCATGCCCGCCAGCACGACTTCCTTGATCTGCATCGCGGCCAGCGGCGGCATTGCCGCGATCAGGCGTGCCATGCGGATGGCTTCAGGGATCACCTCGGCATCCGCGACCAGGCTGCTGACCAGCCCCATCCGATGTGCCTCGGGCGCGCTCACCGGGCGTCCCGTCAGCAGGATCTGCATGGCATTGAATTTCCCCACGGCGCGCACCAGTCGCTGGGTGCCGCCAATGCCCGGCATGATACCGATGCGGATTTCGGGCTGGGCAAAGCTGGCACTCTCGCCGGCGACGATGATGTCGCAGTGCATCGCCAGCTCGGAGCCCCCGCCGAAGGCATAACCGCACACGGCCGCGATCACGGGCTTGGGGCACTGCTCCAGCGGTGCCCAGACGCGCTCGGTGTGCCGCAGCATGATGTCGATCGGGCTGGCCTCGGACAAGCCCTTGATGTCGCCCCCGGCAGCAAACACCTGCCCGCCGCCGGTGAGCACGATCGCGCGTACGGATTCATCCGCGCTCAGCGTGGTGAACGCCTGCGACAGCGCCGCCTGCAGGCTCAGGCTCAGGGCATTGGTGGCATACGGCCGGTTCAGGCGCACGACCGCGACGCCGCCATCGAGTTGTTCGACCAGTACTTCCTGCTCAGCGGCTTCGGGCACGACTGACTCCTCGGGTCATTGTGATACGCGCCATCCTCGGCGATAGGCACTGCGCGGGCATCGTCCTTTTGGACGTGTGAGGGGCTGTGCAATTCGCCTAAATTGGCTCCCAACGCAACTTGTCTTCGGGGGCACCGATGGTGCAGCAATCAGAGTTCAGTGACCAGGTGGTGCTCGTGACCGGCGGCACCAAGGGCATCGGGCGGGCCATCGCGCAAGCCTTTCTCGCCGCCGGCGCCAACGTGATCGTCTGCGCGCGCACCGCACCGGCCGACTTGCCGCAGGCTGCGGGCCGCGAGGCCCGCTTCGTCGGCTGCGACCTGCGTGACACGGAGGCCGTGGCAGCGCTGGTGGCACGGATCCGATCCGAACATGGACGTCTCGACGTGCTGGTCAACAATGCCGGCGGCAGCCCGATGGCTGATGCGGCCACCGTTTCGCCGCGCTTTCATGAAGGCGTCATGCGGCTGAACCTGCTGGCGCCGCTGCACCTGGCGCAAGCCGCCAACGCCCTGATGCAGCAGCAGGAAACAGGCGGCGTCATTGTCTTCATCGGCAGCATCAGCGCCTTGCGTCCGTCTCCCGGCACTGCCGCCTATGGCGCGGCCAAGGCCGCCGTGCTGAGCCTGGTGGCTTCGCTGGCGGTGGAGTGGGCGCCCAGGGTGCGCGTGGTGGCGGTCAGCCCCGGCCTGGTTCGCACCGAGCAGTCTCACCTGCACTACGGCGACGAGTCCGGCATTGCGGCCGTCGGCGCCACCATCCCGGCCGGCCGCCTCGCGGAACCGGGCGAGATCGCCGAAGCCTGCCTGTACGTGGCGTCGCCGCGTGCGTCCTACATGAGCGGCACCAACCTGCTGCTGCATGGGGGCGGAGAGCGGCCTGCATTCCTGGTGGCGGCCACGGCCGGCCAGTCCCCAACCCACGCTGCGTGACACTGCCCGAGGCAGCGCGCGTACCCAACACAACGAGGAGCAATCTCTTGGCTGATCATGCATGGATGAACGACATCCGGGCGCTGGTAGGCAAGCAGTACGGCCGTGTCTACGCCTGGGATCCCGTCAATACCCCGATGGCGCGCCAGTGGTGCGAGATCATGGGCATCGAGAATCCGGTCTACGCCGATCCCGAGCGCGCCGCCGCGTCGGTGCACGGGGGCCTGGTCGCGCCGCCGGCCATGCTCCAGGCGTGGTGCGAAACGGGGCCGCTGCTGAACCACTACGCACCGGGATCCACCAGCGAGTATCCGTACGAGGCGCTCAAGCTGATCGAGGCGCACGGCTATCCGTCGGTGGTCGCGGTCAATTCCGACCTGGAATTCGATCGCTACCTGCGTCCGGGCGACAAGCTGTACTACACCACCCGCCTCGACGCCATCAGCGAAGAGAAGAGCACCGCGCTCGGCACGGGCTACTTCGTGACGTTCCTGATGACCTACCATGCGCAGCACAGCGCCGGCAGCAGGGCCGGGGACGAAGAGGTTGGCCGCCTGCTGTTTCGCGTGTTCAAGTTCCGCCCGGCCACCGTCCAGGCGAGTGCGCCGGCGGCGAGCCAGCCGGACGCAGCCGCGGCCGCCGGCAAGCCGGCGCCGCGCCGGCCCGCACCGGGCATCAGCGATGACACCCGCTTTTTCTGGGACGGCGCGCGTGAGGGCAAGCTGCTGATCCAGCGCTGCAAGGGCTGCGGCACGCTGCGGCACCCGCCCGGCCCGGTCTGCCCGTCCTGTCATTCGTTCGAATGGGACACGGTGCAGGCCAGCGGACGCGGCACCGTCTATTCCTTCGTGACGATGCACTACCCCGAGGTGGCGCCCTTCGACCACCCCAACCCGATCGCGCTGGTCGAGCTGGAGGAGGGGACCCGGCTGGTCGCGCAACTGGTCGGCGTGCAACCGGCCGGGATCGAGATCGGGCAGGCCGTGCAGGTCGAGTTCAACCGCTTCGACGGTGACCTCGTGCTGCCGCAGTTCCGCCCGGTCCAGGCCTGAGGCTCGCCATGAACTTCGACCTGACCGAAGACCAGCGCGCCTTTGCGCAGAGCGCCCAGTCCATCTTCGCGGACTATTGCGGCGACGAGCAGCTGCGGGCCCACGATCTGGAAGGGGCGCCCTATATGCAGGCGCTGTGGCAGCAATGCATCGCCGGCGGCCTGCATGCGATCACGGTGCCGGAGACCGCCGGCGGGCTTGGCCTCGGCATGACCGAGCTGATGGCCGTCCTGGAACAGCAGGGCCGCGCGCTGGCGCTGGTGCCGCTGTGGGAGCACCAGCTCGGGCAGACCGCCATTGCCGCCTTCGCGCCGGCTGACGTATGCGAGCGGCTGCTGCCCGCGGCGCTGGCCGGAGAGGCCTTGCTGACCGTGTCGCTGGCCGGACTGCAGGACCCCGGGAGCGTGCCGCGCGTGCACGATGACGGCAACGGCCTGCGCGTGCAAGGGCGCGTCTGCGCGGTGCCGCTGGGCGCCCAGGCTACCCATGCGCTGGTGGTGGCCGAGCACGCGGGCGAGCAGGGCCTGTTGCTCGTGGCGCTGGGGCAGGCCGGGGTCGCGCGCACCGAAGGCGTCGCGCAACACCGCCTCGCCGTGGCCGACCTGCATTTCGACGGCCGTGCCGGTGCCGGCGTCTGGCTGGGCGAGCGCGGGCTGCGCTGGCTGGAGCCGCGCGCGATTGCGTGCCTGGCCGCGCTGCAGCTCGGGGTCTCCGCGCGGCAGATCGAGCGCACCGTCGAGTACGTCAGCGAGCGGCGCCAGTTCGAGCGCCCGATCGGCTCGTTCCAGCTGGTGGCCGGTGAAATGGCGGATTGCCAGATCGCGCTGGAGGCAATGCGCGGCCCGCTGTGGCAACTCGTCTACCGGCTCGACGCCGGCCAGGGCGCCTTGCCGCAGGCCTGGTCGACCCGTGCCCTGGCCTGCCAGGCCGGCCACCGCATCGGCCATATGGCGCAACACGTGCACGGCGGCATGGGCGTCGACGTGACCTTCCCGATTCATCGATTCCTGCTCTGGAGCCGGGCCCTGGGCCTGGCGCTGGGCGGGGCGGAATACAACCTGGCCCGGCTGGGCGACTGGCTGGCGGACAACGATACCCTGGGCTGGAAATATGACCTCGCAGAAGACCAGACAGTTTGACGAAGTCAGCGTCGGCGATACCCTGCCGCCGCTGTCGATTCCCATCACCGTGCCGCAGATCGTCGGCGGTGCGATTGCCACGCGCGACTTCTTCCCGGGGCATCACGACCAGGAAGCCGCGCGTGCGCTGGGCTCGCCCCATATCTTCATGAACATCCTCACCACCAACGGCCTGGTGCAGCGCTATGTCGAAGACTGGGCCGGCATCGACGGACTGGTGCGGTCCATCCGCATCCGCCTGGGCATGCCCAATTATCCCGGCGACACCATGGTGTTCAGCGGCGAGGTCAGCGACAGGCGCGCCGAAGACCGCACCGTGGAGGTGACGCTGAAGGGCAAGAACGGCATGGGCAACCATGTCACCGGCACGGTCCGCGTACAGCTGCCCTGAGCGCGCAGGCAAAGGAGAGATAGAGATGAGCGATACATTGTTGCCGGGGCGCGCGGCCATTGCCGGGCTGGGTGCCACCGAGTTTTCCAAGAATTCCGGCCGTACCGAACTGCGTCTTGCCATGGAGGCCACGCTGCAGGCGCTCGGCGATGCCGGGATCGATCCGCGCGAGGTAGACGGTTTCTGCTCGTATGCCGTGGACAAGGTGCCGGAATACGAGATCGCGCGGCTGCTTGGCGCGCGCAACGTGAAGTTCTTCTCGCAGATTCCGCATGGCGGCGGCGCTGCCTGCGCGCCGGTCATGCACGCCGCGATGGCGGTCGCCTGCGGGGTGGCGAAGACCGTGGTGGTCTACCGCGCCATGAACGAGCGTTCCTGGTACCGCTTCGGTTCCGGCAGCTACGGCTTTGCCGCCACGCCCATCTTCGACAACGTGAACTACGGCTGGTACATGCCGCATGGCTTTCATACGCCGGCAGCATGGGTCGGCATGTTCGCGCGCCGCTACATGCATGCCTATGGCGCGACCAGCGAGGATTTCGGCCGCGTCTCGGTTGCCGCGCGCGATTTCGCCGCGACCAATCCGGCAGCCTTTTTCCATGGCAAGCCGATCACGCTGGCGGACCACCAGGCCTCGCGCTGGATCTGCGAGCCGTTGCGCCTGCTTGACTGCTGCCAGGAGTCGGACGGGGCGGTGGCGATGGTCATTACCTCGGTCGAGCGCGCCGCCGACCTGAAACAGAAGCCGGTCGTCATCAAGGGCGCGGCGCAGGGCATCGCGCCGGGCCAGCAGAGCATGACCTCGTTCTATCGGGACGATATATCCGGCCTGCCGGAGATGGGCCTGGTGGCGCGGCAGCTGTGGGCGCAAAGCGGCCTGTCGCCCGCCGATATCCAGACCGCCGTCATCTACGACCACTTCACGCCGTTCGTGCTGCCCCAGCTCGAGGAATTCGGCTTCGTTGCGCGCGGCGAGGCGAAGGACTTCGTGCGGGCCGGCCATCATGCCCGTGGCGGCAAGCTGCCGATCAACACGCACGGTGGCCAGCTCGGCGAAGCTTATATCCATGGCATGAACGGGATTGCCGAAGCGGTGCGCCAGGTGCGAGGCACCGCCGTCAACCAGGTCGGGAACGCGCGCAATGTGCTGGTCACGGCCGGCACCGGCGTTCCGACCAGCGGCCTGATCCTCGGCCAGGCCTGACGGGATAACGCCATGTTTGCAGACCTGACAGCAGAACAGCATCGGTTGCGGCACCAGGTGCGTGACTACTTCAATGCCTTGATGACGCCCGAGCTGCGCCTGCGCATGCGCGGTGCGGAAAGCGGCGAGGACTATCGCCGCCTGGTGCGGCAGATGGGCCGTGACGGCTGGCTGGCGGTTGGCTGGCCGAAGGAATTCGGCGGGCAGGGCTATGCCGCCACCCACCAGCTGATCTTCTTCGAGGAAGCCAATATCGCCGGGGCGCCGCTGCCCTTCGTGACCATCAGCACGGTCGGGCCGGCGCTGATGCAGTACGGCACCGCGGCCCAGAAGGCGCGCTTCCTGCCCGGCATTGCCGCGGGCGAGATCGTCTTCGCGATCGGCTACTCGGAAGCGGGCGCCGGCTCCGACCTGGCCGCGCTCAAGACCCAGGCGCGCTTGCAGGACGGCCGTTTCGTCGTCAGCGGCAACAAGCTCTGGACCTCGGGCGTGGAGTCCGCGGACTACGTATGGCTGGCGGCCCGTACCGATCCCGAGCTGCCGCGCCACAAGGGGGTCTCGATCCTGATCGTCGACACCCGCTCGCCCGGTTTCTCCCACACCATCATCGAGACCCTGAGCAATCCGACCGCGGCCACCTATTACGACGACGTCGCGGTGCCGGCGGACATGCTGGTGGGCGAGCTGCACGGTGGCTGGCGGCTGATCACGGCCCAGCTCAACCACGAGCGGCTTGGGTTGGGATCCTGGTCGGACAAGGTGGTGGCTCAGTTCCGCCGGGTGTTCCTTTGGGCGCGCACCCCGGACGAACAGGGGCGGCGCGCCATCGACCGGCCCTGGGTGCGGCGCGCGCTGGCCGAATGCTATGCGCGGCTCGAGGCCATGCGGCTGATCAACTTCCGCATCGCGGCCCAGCTTGAGGCAGGCCATGTCGAAGTGGCGCTGGCGTCCATCACCAAGGTATTCGGCTCGGAGAGCGCCATTGAGGTGTTGCGGCTGCTGACCGAAGTGGTTGGCAGCAGCAGCCTGGTACGCGCGGGCTCGGCGGCGTCGCTGCTGCTGGGCGAACTCGAGTATGAGACGCGCGCTGCCACCACGCTGACCTTTGGCGGCGGCACCAATGAGATTCAGCGCGAGCTGATCGCGCAGTTCGGCCTGCGGATGCCGCGTCCGCTGCGCTGACCCGTGGCAAGAAGAATCGAAGATCCGAAGATCCGGTTATGGGACCCGACCAGATGAATCACAATGTGATCAGGAAACAAGACGCGCAACAAGACGCGCGCGAGGCGCCGGCCTGGCCGTCGCGCGAAGAGACCCAGCGTAAGCTCGACCGGCGCAGCGCCATCGCGCAGCGCCATCGCAGCGATGACAGCCGGGGTGTCGCCGAGCGTTTCCAGCAGAGCGTGCGGGACCATGCCGGGCGGGTCTGCCTGCGTTACGGCGACACCACCTTCACCTACGCCCAACTGAATGCGCTCGCCAACCGGGTCGCGCACGCGGCCCATGCCCAGGGCGTGCGCTGCGGGGATACGGTGGCGATCTGCATGGAGAACCGGCCGGCCTTCTTTATCCTGCATCTGGGGTTGGCCAAGACCGGCGCGACGGTTTCCTTCCTCAATACCAATCTGCCCGGCAAGCCCTTGCGGCATGCGCTGCAGGCCACCAGTGCCCGGCTGGTCGTGGTGGGCGAGGAGTGCCTGGCCAGTTTCGACAACCCGGAGTGCCGCGAGTTGGTGCCATGCTGGCTGTGGCCCGACGATGAACGGCCGGCCAGCGAGGCATTGCGCGCGCTGTGCGCGCTCGACCTGGCGGCGCTGGCCGACGCGGCCCCGGACCACGACCCGCCCGCTGCCTGGCGCGCCGGCCTGATGGCAGGGCAGGCGGCCGTGCATATCTTCACCTCCGGCACGACCGGGCTGCCCAAGGCCGCCGTGATCAGCCACCAGCGCTGGCTGGTCACCGGCGACGTGATGCAGGCCACCATGGACGTGCGGCCCGACGATGTCTTCTACTGCTTCCTGCCGCTCTACCACGGCGCGGCGGCATTGTCGGCAGCGGCCACCGCCTTTGCCGCCGGTGCCAGCCTGGTGCTGCGGCGCAAGTTCAGCAGGCGGGAATTCTGGAACGAGGTGCGCCGCTGCCGCATCACCATCTGCCAGTACGTGGGCGAGATCTGCCGCTACCTGTTGAGCGAATCGCCGCGTGCCGACGACCGCACCCACTCGCTGCGTGCACTGGTTGGTGCCGGCATGTCGACGGAGACCTGGGAGGCCTTTGTGCGGCGCTTCGGCGAGCTCGACATCTACGAAGGCTGGGGTGCCACGGAAGCCAATGTCAACACGATCAATGTGGATAACCGGGTCGGGTCGTGTGGCCGGGTACCGTTCTGGAACAAGACCAGCCTGCGCATCGTGCGCTATGACGTCGAGACCGATAGCCACCCGCGCGATGCCAACGGCTTCATGGTCCCCTGCGCCCCGGGCGAAGCGGGCGAGGCGCTCGGCATGATCGAGGATGGCAATGGCAACCTGATCAGCCGCTTCGATGGCTATACCTCGGCCGAGGCGACCGAGCGCAAGATCCTGCGCAATGTGCTGGGTCCCGGCGACAGCTGGTGGGCGTCGGGCGACCTGTTGCGCTACGACGAGGACGGCTATTGCTTTTTCGTTGACCGTATTGGCGACACCTTCCGCTGGAAGAGCGAGAACGTCTCCACCACGGAGGTGGCGGACAGCCTGGGCGATCTGCCGGGCCTGGAATCCATCACCGTCTATGGCGTGGCGGTGCCCGGCATGGAAGGACGCGCAGGCATGGCGGCGCTGGTGATGCAGCCTGACCGCGCCTTCGATCCGGGCGCCTTCTATGCGCTGGTCCGCGAACGCGTGCCGCGCTACGCGGCGCCGGTCTTCGTGCGCATTGCCGCCACCGCGGACCTGACTTCCACCTTCAAACTGCGCAAGGTCGACCTGCAACGCGAGGGCTACGACCCCGCGCTGGTGCGCGATCCGCTCTATGTACGCGACGAGCGCGCCAGCACCTACGTGCCGGTCTCGGCCGATGCAGTCCAACGCGCGCTCGGCGCCTGAGGAGAACGATCATGGCCGAAATCCAGGACAGGCCCAGACGCCCCGCGCGGCCCTCCGCACTGACCTACCCGCTGGCGCCGCCGGCGCCGGACGGCAGCGTGGTCGAGGTGGCACCGGGCATCGGCTGGGCCCGGATGCCCATGCCGATGGCGCTGGACCATATCAATGTCTATCTGCTGCGCGATGACGATGGCTGGTATCTGGTCGACACCGGGCTGAGCACGCCCACGACGCGGCAGCTATGGGAAAAAATCGCGCGCGAGCACCTGCAGGGCCTGCCGGTCAAGGCCGTGCTGTGCACGCACTTCCACTATGATCATGCCGGCCTTGCGCACTGGCTGTGTGAACGGTTCGCGGTGCCGCTGTACATGACGTATGGCGAGTACTACATGCTGCGGGCGACGTACAATCCCCTGCCCGATCCGCTGCCGGGGCCGCAACAGGCCTTCTACAGCCAGGCAGGGATGCCCGGGGATGCGCTCGGCGCGATGCTCGCCGCACTGCGTTCGGACCCCTTCCTGCCGGCGCAGCCGATGGCGTTCCGGCGCCTGCGCGGCGGCCAGGCATTGCGGATTGGCGGGCGCCACTGGCGCGTGGTGATCGGTGAAGGGCACTCGCCCGAGCATGCCTGCCTGTATTGCGAGGAGGACCGGATCCTGATTGCCGGGGACCAGCTGCTCCCGGGCATCAGTTCCAACATCCAGGTCACCAGCGTGGAGCCCGAGGAGAACCCGCTGCAACAATGGCTGGAGTCGCTAGGCCGGCTGGAGCAGCTGGCGCCCGATACGCTGGTGCTGCCGTCACATCAGTCCGTCTTCCGCGGCGTGCACCCGCGCGTGCAGGAATTGCGCGATCATCATGCCCGGCATCTGGCGAGACTGCGGGCGTTCATCAATCGCGAGGAAGGCTGCAATGCCTACGAGGCGATGAGGTGGATGTTTCCGCACGTCAGCCAGCCCATGGATACCCTGCTGGCACTTGGCGAGACGATTGCCCATTTGTCATGGCTGCGTCATGACGGCGATGTGATGCGTACGCTGGATGCCGGTGGCGTCTACCGCTTCATCGCGCCTTCCGCACAGGCAGCCGACGGCGCTGGCGAGGCGCTGCTGCACAGTTGAGCCAGAGCGATTTGAGCCAGAGCGATTCGAAAGGAAACCAAGGTGAACCAGATCGAACCCGAGATCGAGCTGTTCCGCGCGCAGACGCGGCAATGGCTTGAGGAGAACTGCCCGCACCCGATGCGTACCCCCATCGTCGCCGACGACATGGTATGGGGCGGGACGAACGTGTCCTTCGGCAGCGAAGACCAGCGCCTGTGGTTCGAGCGCATGCGCGATCGCGGCTGGTTTGCGCCGGACTGGCCGGCCGAATATGGCGGCGGCGGCCTCTCGGCGGCGCGCGCGCGCGTGCTGGCCGAGGAAATGGCGCGCCTCGGCTGCCGCCAGCCGCAGTACAACCTGGGCGTCTGGATGCTTGGCCCGGTGCTGCTCAAGTACGGCACCGAGGCCCAGAAGCGCCAGCACCTTATCCCGATGGCGCAGGGCAGGGTGCGCTGGTGCCAGGGATTCAGCGAACCGAACGCCGGCTCCGACCTCGCCAGCCTGAGGACCGCCGCGCGCCGGGAGGGCGATGCGTTTGTCGTCAACGGCGCCAAGATCTGGACCTCGTATGGCGACAAGTCCGACTGGATGTACGCGCTGGTGCGCACCGATCCCGCTGCGCGCAAGCAGGAAGGCATCAGCTTCCTGCTGATCGACATGCGCAGCCCCGGTGTGACGGTCAAGCCGATCGAGCTGATCAGCGGCAAGTCCAGCTTTTGCGAGGTCTTTTTCGACGATGTGCGCGTGCCTGCCGAGAACCTGGTGGGCGAGCTCAATGGCGGCTGGACCGTAGCCAAGGCGCTGTTGCAGCACGAGCGCGCCGCCATGTCGAAGTTCGCCGAGGGCGGCGTGCCGTCGCACGACGCGCTCGAGGTCGCGCTGCCGTTGCTGCGCGATGCGCAGGGCCAGATACGCGAGCCGGTCTGGCGCGACCGGCTGGCCGGCCTGTTGATGGAGGCACACGCCTTTGCCCTGACACACCGGCGCGTCGGCGAGATGGCGCTTGCCGGCGACGACGTGAGCGGACCAGCGTCGATCATGAAACTGGTGCAGACCGAACAGGAGGTGGCCAAGCAGGAACTGCTCAGCCAGCTGATGGGCCAGCGCGCGCTTGGCTGGGAAGGCGACGCATTCAGCGAACGCGAGCGCGACATCTGCCGGCTGTGGCTGCTGAGCAAGGCCGAGACCATCGCCGGCGGGTCCTCCGAAATCCAGTTGAACATCATTGCCAAGCGGGTGCTTGGGCTACCCGCCTGATCGGCCGCCGGAAGAGAAGCCATGACGATGCGATTGAATGAAGAACAGCGCCTGCTGCGCGACAGTGCCCAGGCGTTCCTGGCGGCCCGGGCGCCGGTGACCGCGCTGCGCCGCCTGCGCGACACCCGCGACCCGCTTGGCTACGACCCCGCGCTGTGGCGCGAGGTGGCCGCGATGGGCTGGACCGCCGCAGTGGTGCCCGAAGCCTGGGGCGGGCTGGATTTTGGCTACAAGGGACTTGGCGCGGTGTTCGAGCAGGCAGGGCGCACGCTGGCGGCGTTGCCGCTGTTGTCGTCCGTCGTGCTTGGGGCCGGCCTGCTGCTGGAGGCCGGCTCCGACGCGCAGCGTGCGGCCTGGCTGCCCGGCGTCGTCGGCGCGCAACGGCTGCTGGCCCTGGCGCTGGAGGAGCAGCCACGCCATGATCCGACCGGCATCGCCACGCAGGCGGTACGCGCCGGCGATGGCTGGGAGCTGAGCGGCGAGAAGTGGCTCGTGCTGGACGGCCATGTCGCCGACTGCCTGATCGTGGTCGCACGCAGCGCAGGCAAGCCGGGGGACGCTGACGGTATCAGCCTGTTCCTGGTCGACCCGCGCGCGCCGGGCGTCAGCGTGGAGCGAACCTGGATGGTGGATGCGCACAATGCGGCAAGGGTGCGGCTGGAGCGCGCGCGGGTCGGTGCGGACGCCGTGCTGGGCGAGCCGGGCATGGGTCACGCAGCGCTGGAAACGGTGCTCGACCGCGCCCGCATCTGCCTGGCCGCGGAAACACTCGGCGTGGTGCGCGAGGCGTTCGAGCGTACCTTGGCCTACCTGCAGCAGCGGGTCCAGTTCGATGTGCCGATCGGCTCGTTCCAGGCGCTGCAGCACCGCGCCGCGCGCCTCTATACGGCGATCGAGCTGGCGCAAAGCTGCGTGGCCGCCGCGCTCGACGCCATCGACCGTGGCGCCGCGGACCTGCCGTTGCTCGCCAGCCTGGCCAAGGCCAGCACGGCTGATCTCAGCGAAAAGGCGCTGAACGAGGCTGTGCAGATGCATGGCGGCATTGGCGTGACCGATGAGCTCGATCTCGGCCTGTTCCTCAAGCGTGGCAGGGTCCTGCAGCAGTGCCTGGGCGACGGCGTGTACCATCGGGCCCGCTATGCCACGCTGAAGGGGTTTTGATGCCGGATGTGCATCCGGGTCTTCCTTCGCGGCGCGCATCGGCGCAATCATTGACGAGGCGACAGACCTCAAGGGGACTAATGCAATGAGTCATATCACCGAGTTGCTGGTGCAGGGACGGGCGCAGCTGACCGCGCCCGGCGCACCGTTCGAACTGGCGCAGGCCCATGTGCGCGGGCGCGATGTCGCTGTCTTCCGCCACGCGGCGCGCACCTTGCCGGAATTCCTGGCGGCCGGACGGGCCCACGGCGACAAGCCGTTCATGGTCTACGAGGACCAGCGCTGGAGCTTCGCCCGCTTCTATGCCGCCGTCGACGCACTGGCCTGGCAGCTGCGCGAAAAGCTGGGGGTCCGGCGCGGCACGCGGGTTGCGATTGCCATGCGCAACCGTCCCGAGTGGGCCGTGGCCTTCACTGCCGTGGCGGCGCTCGGCGGCGTGCCGGCGCCGGTCAACAGCTTCGGCCTGCGCGACGAACTGGTGGCCGCGCTGGGGCTGGTGGACGCCGAGCTGCTGATCTGCGACCAGGACCGCCTGGCACGCGTGGAGGGCGACCTCCCGCGCCTCGGTTGCCGCGCGGTGCTGGTCGACGGCGAGCCCGGCCCGGACAGCGCGGTGCTGTCGCTGCGGGCGCTGCTCGACGGCGCCCCCGCGGATGTCGGTCCGGCCGCACCGGCCACGGAGGTTTCACCCGACGACGACGCCCTGATCCTGTTCACGTCGGGCGCCAACGCCCAGGCCAAGGGCGTGTTGTCGAGCCAGCGGGCGGTCTGCCAGGCGCTTTTCAATATCGACTACATCGGCGCGCTCGCCGCGCTGAGCTCGCCCGAACTCATCGCGGGGCTCATGGCCCGGGGTGTCGCGCCCGCTGCGCTGACGGTGGTGCCCCTGTTCCATGTCAGCGGGCTGCATGCGCAACTGCTGGCCAGCCTGCGCCACGGCCGCCGCGTGGTCTTCATGCCGCGCTGGGATCCGGCCGCGGCACTGAAGCTGATTGCGGCCGAGCGCATCACCCAGTTCAACGGCGCGCCATCGATGGTGATGCAGTTGCTGGCCGAGGCGGGTTTCGACGATCCCGCCCGGACCGGCAGCCTCGCGGGCATAGGCTTTGGTGGCGCAGGCCTGCCGCAGCGTGTGATCGACGACGTGCTCGGCAGGCGGCCCGATTGCATTGCCGGCGTCGGCTTCGGCCTCACCGAGACCAACGGCGTCGGCGCCGGGGTCTCGGGCGACGCCTTCCGCTTGCGCCCCAACAGCGCGGGCACCGTGTCACCGATCATCGAGTTGCGGGTCTGCGACTTCGACGGCAGCGAGTTGCCGCCAGGCGAGCGGGGCGAGATCTGGCTGCGCGGCGTGACCGTGATGAATGCGTACTGGCGCAACCCGCAAGGCACGGCCCAGGCCATGCACGATGGCTGGTTCCGCACCGGCGACGTCGGTTATGTCGACGCGGAAGGCTATCTCTTCGTGGTCGACCGGATCAAGGATGTGATCAACCGCAATGGCGAGAAGATCGCGGCCGCGGAGATCGAATCCTGCCTGCTGCAGCATGCCATGGTGCGTGACGCCGCCGTGTTTGCGCGGCCGGATCCCGATACCGGCGAGGCGGTGGTCGCGGTGGTGGTGGCCCGGCTTGATGGCGGCATCACCGCGGCTGAACTCCAGGCGCATGTGCGTGCGCATCTCGCCGCGTACAAGGTGCCCGCGCAGATCCACATGCGCAGCGAGCCGCTGCCGCGCAATCCGGCCGGCAAGCTGCTCAAGCCGGTGCTGAAGGCGCAATACCTGGCTGCTGGAGGATAGCGGTAGCCACATGCGGTGGCCGCCACAGGCCATCGCGCCACGCGCTTCCGTGCCGCCCGGGCGGGAGCGAACTCGGCGCTCGCTGAGTGCTCGCCATGCCCGGCCATGGCATGAGGCGTCATACGTATGACGCCGTTCACGTCGCCCCCAACGGGTAACGTCAGGGCAACGTCAGCCCTTCCCACTCCTGCATGACCCAACTGCCGGCGCCCCGGTGAGCCGGCGCATCGCATGGCATCGGCCAGTGCCTGCGCGACTTGCCTGGATCGGGTCTCTGCCTAGTCCCTACAGACGATGGATAGCGCTCGCCCTCGACCAACAATGCAGGCATCGCTGATGTACTCGTCGACGCCGCACGGATGACGGCGTGCGCGCAAGCGGCAGCGATCGAATCCAATTAGTGCGTAACCGCAAGGAGACTGTGATGCGTCGTACGATGTTGCACACCCCGCTGGCCATGGCGGCCCTGTTGATCACGATGTCAGGCCACGTGGTGGCCAAGGCGCCGCCCGCCGAAGTTGAAAAGCTTGGCAAGGAGCTGACCTGCGTGGGTGCGGAGAAGGCCGGCAACAAAGCGGGCACCATCCCCGAGTTCACCGGCAAGTGGCTGGGCACGCCGCCGGGCATCAGCTACCAGAACGGCACGGGCCAGCATCCGGTCGATCCCTATGCCAGCGAGAAACCGCTGTTCGTGATCACCGCCGAGAACCTGACGCAGTACGCCGACCAACTGTCGGACGGACAGAAGGCCATGTTCGCGAAGTACCCCAAGACCTTCCGCATGCCGGTCTATCCGGGGCATCGCGACTTCCGCTACGACGACTCGATCTGCGCCATCGCACGCAAGAATGCGCTCGAAGCCGAGCTGATCGACGACGGCATGGCGGTCAAGGGGAGCAAGGGCGCGGTCCCGTTCCCCATCCCGAAGAGCGGGCAGGAAGCGCTGATGAACAACCTGCTGCCCGCACGCGCCTGGACCGAGAAGGTCACGCGCGATACCGCCAACGTGAACCCGGATGGCAAGATCACCTGGGGCCGTGCGCTCAACATGAACCTGGACATGACCAACGATCCGGCGCAGCGCGGCCAGCCGCTGGAAGGGATCATGGCCTACAGCCAGAATCGCACGCTCAAGCCAGAGCGCGACAAGGGCGCGATCGCCAATTCGGCCGAACCGCTCAATTTCGCGCACAACAAGCGCCTGGCCTGGTCGTATGACCCGGGCACCCGCCGCGTGCGGCAACTGCCTGAGTATGGCTTCGACCAGCCGACCGCTGGCACCAGCGGCAAGATGACGATCGATTCCGACCGCCTCTTCAACGGCTCGCCGGAGCGCTACACGTTCAAGCTGATTGGCAAGCGCGAGATGTACATCCCGGCCAACGCCTACAAGATCCACGGCAATGAGGTGAAGTATGCGGACCTGGTCAAGCCCGGCCACGAAAACCCCGATTACATGCGCTATGAGCTGCGCCGGGTCTGGGTGGTGGAAGGCAAGCTCAAGGAAGGCTTCCGCCATGTCTACGGCCGGCGCGTGCTGTTCCTGGACGAGGACACCTGGCAGGCAGTGATGTCGGACTTCTACGATACCCGCGGCCAGCTCTGGCAGTTCGGACTGATCAACTACTACTACGCCTATGACATGAAGGCGTGGCAGGCAGGTTCGTCGTTCTACCACGATCTCAATTCCGGCTCCTACCTTGCGTACAACCTGTTCCAGGAGGCACCGCTGGGTCCGATCCTGAACAAGGGTGACCTGACGGCAAGCATGTTCACGCCGGAAGCGCTGCGATCCATCGGCAACTGAGCCTTCCGGGGAGGAGGAAACCATGAAAGAACGGCTGATAGCCGGTGCTGCCGCTACGGTAGCCGGATTTGCCCTGGCGAGTCCGGCCTATGCCGGCGATTCCATTGAGTTTGACAACGGGGTCAAGCTCGACTGGCGCCTGAGCACCACCTACACGGTGGGTGCGCGTGTGGAAGGGCAGTCCGGCCTGCTGACGGGGGCAAAGAACGCCGGCGCCAATGACGGGGACAATAACTTCAGGAAGGGCGCGCTGACCGCGAACCGGGTCAGCGCGCTGCTTGAAACGGCACTGAGCAAGGGGGACAGTGGCCTGGTGTTTTCCGGCAGCACCTTCTACGACAATGTCTACCACCGCGGCAACGACAATCCGGGCCCGGTCAACAAGGCAGGTTCGGTCGACTCGTTCACCGGCGACGCGCGTTATTACCATGGCGGGTATACGCGGCTGCTCGACCTGTATGGCTATACGTCATTCGACGTGGGCGATTCAAGCCGCGCCACGGTTCGCCTCGGGCAGCACGTGGTGAGCTGGGGCGAGGCCCTGTTCTTTCCCAGCATCTCGCTGGCACAGGGGCCGGCGGATGGCACCAAGACCGGCATCCCGGGCACCGAGACCAAGGACCAGCTGCTGCCCGAGGACCAGATCTCCGGCACGTTGCAGCTGACACCGAAATGGTCTGTGCTGGCGCATTACCAGTTCAATTTCCACGAGACCCTGGCACCGGCTCCGGGCTCCTATCTGAACAGCTCAGACGGCGTCGGCCCGGGCGGCGTCTGCCTGTCGCCCTACATCAACGGCAAATGCTCGTTCGGCTCGCGCCTGGGCGATATCCGTCCGCCCAACGCGCAGCAGTGGGGCGTGGGCACGCGCTATCGCATCACCAACGAGACCGAGCTGGGGCTGTACTACCTGAACTACCAGGACCGTACGCCCATCCCGGAGATCAATGCCTTTGCGCCGGGCGGGACCTACCAGATCCGCTATTTCGACAACATCAAGCTGACTGGCGCCACGTTCAGCACCACCTTCGGCCCGCTGACCATGGCGGGGGAGTTCTCGTACAAGCAAGGCGCGCCGGCGCTGGTCAACACCGTGGTGAATCCCGCCACGGGCGCCACCATCGCCAACCCGACCCGCGCCAACGTTGCCCAGCTCAACCTCAACACCTTCGCCAACCTCGGGCGCACGCCGTTGTCCGACCAGACCACGTTCCTCGCCGAGGTGGCCTGGGTCAACGTGGCGAACGTCGATGCGCGCAAGGCGCCTGGTGTCGATGCGCTCGGCAGCGCCGCCGCCTTCTTCCCGGCCAGCAACCAGCTCAGCTTCACCAACAACGGCGTGGCCGCATCCGCGACGCTGATCCTGGGCTACCCTGGCTTGTTCGGCGACTGGGACATGAGCGTACCCATCTCTTATGCCCAGCAGATTGCGGGACGCACGCTAACCGGGGGCGTGGGCGGGCAGGGTGACAAGCGCTTCAGTATCGGCGCCAACTTCACCTACCGCAGCAACTTCCAGATCGGGCTGACGTATCTGGGCTTCTTCGGGTCTCCGTCGCTGGATCTGGTGCATCAGCGGTTGCTGACGGACCGGGACCAGATCTCGTTGACGATGAAGTACGCGTTCTGACGGAAGGGCCTGGACGGTTCCTGCTGCCGGCAATGTACCTTCGAGCTTTCGCTCGAAGGTACATTGCCGGATTTTTTTAGTGGACCGCGCCGTCACTGTGCGGTCATGACTTAAATGGGTGCGGCATGCTGCACTACCTGGGGAGCTGGGCGCGAGCATGCCGGGTGGCTGCACTGGGCTGGCGCCCCAGCAATTGGCTTGACGCGAGCTGAATTTTGTGCCCCAATATCGGGGTACAATTTTGGTGGCCGCCATGCAAACCTTCACCATCCGCGAACTGCGCGAACGCTCCGGTGACCTCAGTCGCGAGGCTGAGGAGGGGCGGCTTGCGCTCGTCACCCGCCACGGGCAACCGCTGTTCGTCAGCGTGCCCTTCACAGACGAGCTGTTGCAGATGGGCGTCCACACGGCGCTGGCCGTCAACCTGTTCAAGAGCGGCGATATCACCTGCGCGCGCGCGGCCAAACTGGCACGGATGAGTCTGCCGCAGTTTCTGGCGCATCTAAGCGCACAAGGCATCGCCGTTGTAGATTACGATCCCGCTGAGCTGGTGCAGGAACTCGCCGCCTTCGATGCGGCGCAATGAGTCGGCCCGTCGTCGTTTCCGATTCCGGGCCGCTGATCGCGCTGGCCGGTTGTGGCCATCTGGAACTGCTCGTTGCCGTTTTCGATGCCATTCATGTCCCGCAGGCAGTGTTGGACGAAACCACGACGGATCGGTCGCGTCGAGGCGCCACCGATATCGTTGCCTTCGTGCAGACCCATGCACAGGTGCATCCCAATCGCAATGATGCCATCTACGCCGCAACAGCCAGTTACCTCGACGAAGGCGAAGCGCAGGCGCTGAGCTTGGCGCACGCGCTGGGGTGCGGCGTGTTGATAGATGAACGCCGTGGCCGCCAGACCGCTGCCCGCCAGGGAGTGCAGTTATTCGGCGTGTTGGGTGTGCTGCTGCAAGCCAAGCGCATCGGCAAGATTGAGCGCATCGCTCCGGCGCTGGATCGGATGCAGGCGAACGGATACCGCATTTCCCAGGCGCTCTTTGCCCAGGCTATGAAGCTCGCGGGGGAACCAAGCTAAATTCTCAGACGGACAAATTGCCGAAATCGCGCCTCAAAGCCCGAATCGGGAATGCCCATTGCGTTGACATTGACCCTGCCAATGTTAGCGAGCCAAATTCACTTCGAACATCGACGGGCACAACAAAGGCGACATCTTCGTTCAGGGCCGTGGATCGAACTCATGCTGCGTCGGGCCGCGCAAGCGCTAGCGAGGCCACCCTGGCGGAAGCCCAGGCCACGGCGCTGACACCGGCGCCGGAGGGCGAAGGGCGGTGACCGTCCCTTCTGCGCCCTTCGGGCGCTCCGGGGCAAAAGACTGAACATTGTGCCGAAGCGGTCGTTCGCGCCCTTCGGCAAGTTGTGAAAACAAGGCCCGTCCCGGAGCTAGAATCGTGAATCGACCAGATGATCTGGCTATGCCTGCGTCGTTAGTAGAATTTTCGTGCGTTACGGTAACTCGTCGACCTAGGGTCCCACAAAGCCTTTGAAGGATTCCCGCTGCCAGGACGTGCATGTCTGGGTTTGTCGCGCACTAGGTCAGTATCGTGGAGGACCACTCAGGCTGAGGAAAGGTTGGATGGATTTGCTGTAGCCATGTTGAATGCCGGACGAGAAGAAACCACCGCAGTCCGACTTCCTGATGCAAGGCCCGCATTCCGTCGCATACTCGTTCTTCCAGTCAGAGATGGACTTGACGTAGGAGGGCTCGACGTCACGATTCACAAGGCACAGCGGATGGTTATACACGGATGTCCTTAGGCCATATCCAATAGCAAATTGACCGAAAGGCCGAAAGGCGAGTTTCAGCCATTTGTCGAGGCCGGGCGAACGTCGCTTCCTGGCCGACAGCGGTCGTGCGCTGTCCGGGGCTTCTGGACCATACCTCTGGAGCAGCCGCGCCCCCATCGGGCTGCAAGGCAATCCAGCCAATGCCGGATTTCTAGTCCAGCAAAAGCGCACGTAGTCCAGCTGATTCCAATTCCCTACAGAGCGCAAGGAAAACCTGCAGGCGCCGGGCGGCAGGGAGTGCGCGGCGCCTTTTGATTTTCAGATACCAGCCACTATAATGACAGTTATCATATATTTTCTAACATAACAGCTATTTAAATGCTCTTTAAGCTGGCAACCCCCCAGGAAGTCGCGGGCGAACTCGGACAGCGCCTGCGGACACGTCGTCTGTCCCTCAATCAGTCACAGTCGGAGACGGCCGCGCGGGCCGGTGTTTCGCTTGGCGCGCTGCGCAATCTCGAGCGGACCGGGCTCGTTACCGTCGAGGTCCTGCTGCGCGTGGCCACCACTCTGGGGGTCATCCAGCAGCTCGAGCCGGTGTTCGTCACCCGCCCGGCCAGTATCGAACAGATGGAAGCCGCCAGCCACTTGCGCCGCCGCGCCGGCCGCAAAAAAGGATGATGCATGAAGAGGCTTACCGTGATGTACGCCGGCTGGGGCGAACGCTTCCCGCTGGCGCAGCTGGCCGACGACGGACGCGATCTGCTGTTTCAGTACACCCCGGAGGCACTGGCCCGCGGGCTCGAACTGTCGCCCTACAACCTCCAGCTCTCCCGCGAGGCGTATCGCGATTTTCCGCAGCACCAGCAACGCCTGCCGGGCCTCGTGAGCGACGCGCTGCCGGACGGCTGGGGCCTGTTGATGATGGACCGGCTCTTTCGCAAAAACGGCATCGATATCGCCACCGTTTCGCCGCTCGACCGGCTCGCCTTCATCGGGGAGCATGCGATGGGCGCGCTGGCATTCGAGCCGCCGTCCCCGCAGGCGCTTGAGAAACGCGACGTCGATCTGCTCCAGGTCGCCAACAGCGTGCGCAGCGTCCTGTCCGGCGACGGCGAGGACATGCTGCGCGACCTCGCGCTGATGGGCGGCTCCCCGCAAGGCGCCCGCCCGAAGGTCCGCGTGAACCTCGATCGGACCAGCGGCATCGCCTCGCGAGCGGAAGATGGACCGGGCACGCCGTGGCTCGTCAAGTTCCCCGGGCAGAACGAGGACCCGGAGGTCTGCGCGATCGAACACGTCTATGCGGACATGGCCCGGCGGGCCGGCATCCCGATGCCGGCGACGCACTTCTTCGCCCTCGCCAAGGACCTGACCGCGTTCGGCATCGAACGCTTCGACCGCGAAGACGGCATGCGCGTCCCGGTGCATACGGTTTCCGGTCTGGCGCAAGCCGACTTCCGGCACCCGGCACTCGACTACCTGTCCGTGCTCAGGCTCACGCGTTTCCTGACGGCCGACGAGCGCGAAGTCCTCGACATGTACCGGCGCTGCGTGTTCAACGTGGTCTTCCACAACCGGGACGACCACTCGAAAAACCTGTCGTTCCTGATGCGTCGCGATGGCAGGTGGTGTGTCGCGCCGGGATACGACCTCACGTTCAACGAGGGGCCGGACGGCTACCACCAGATGGACGTCTGCGGCGAAGCACTGCGAATCGAGCGATCGCACCTGATCGATCTGGCGTCGAAGGCCGGTCTTAAAAAGGACGAAGCCGTGGCGGTCCTCGACCAGGTGTGCGAGGCTGCGGAATATTTCCCGCACGCCGCGCAGAGCATGCCGATCAAGCTCTCGACCTGGAGCCGCATCGGCGCGAAGGTCGCGCACTCGCGCAAGCTGGTCGGCACGCAGGCGTAAGCCGCTAGCTTCGTTGCCTGCCCTATTCTGCTGTTTCCGATAAGACAAAGCCTCGCCGGCGTCCGAAGAACGCCGGCGAGGTTCCCGCGATGTTGTCAGCGCAACCCGGACGGCACGGCCTCCGGCAAACGCACCTCGCGTTTCGCGCGCACATCCAGCCAGCAGGCCAGGGCGGGCAGCAGGAAGATCGCTCCCAGCACATTGACCAGGAACATGAACGCCAGCAGCACACCCATATCCGCCTGGAACTTGAGTGCCGACAGCGCCCAGGTGCCGACCCCGATCGACATGGTCAGCGCCGTAAACACCGCGGCGGTGCCGCGCTGGCGCATGGCTTCGAAGAACGCCTCGCGCAGGTTCGCGCCATTGTGTTCGATTTCATGCTGCAGCCGCTCATAGAGGTAGATGCCGTAGTCGACGCCCACCCCGACGCCAAGCGCGATCACCGGGAGGGTGGCCACCTTCAGGCCGATGCCGAGCAGTGCCATCAGCGCATTGCAGAGGATGGACACGACGGTCAGCGGCACGATGATGCAGAGCACCGCCTTCCAGGAGCGGAAAGTCAGCAGGCACAGCAGCGAAATGGCGCCGAAGATGGAGGCCAGCATCTGGATCTCGGCATGCTCGACGGCTTCGTTGGTCGCCGCTGCCACGCCGCCGTTGCCGCCGCCGAGGCGGAAGGTGACGTTGGGCGTATGCTCCTGGGCAATAAAGCGCTGCACTTCGCTGACCACGTGCTTGAGCGTGGCGCCCTGGTGATCCTTCAGGAAGACCACCAGGTTGAGCGTGGCGCAGCCCTCGTCATTGAGGCCCAGGTCCGGGTTGGCGGCATGGGCGCCGGTGCGCAGCGCCGCCTCGGAGCGAGGCAGGCCGCCCCAGCGCGGGTTGCCCTCGTTATTGCCCGCCACCGCCCGCCTGGCCAGCCCGGCAACGGTCGCGACCGAGCGCACGCCATCCACGCCGCGCATGAACAGGTCGAAGCGCTCGACCGCGTTCATCACCGGCCAGTTCAGGCAGGCCTCGTCGAGATTGCTGGTCTCCGCGTAGACCGAGAGCGTGTCCATGCCGATCGAGTACTGGCTGGCGATCTGGGCATTGTCGCGGTTGTAGCGCGAATCCGCGCGCAGCTCCGGCGCGCCGGCGCCGATATCGCCGGTTTGCAGGTGGCGTGAGAAATGCACGCCTGCCGCCAGCAGTCCGAGCGCGACCGCGATGGTGACAAGCCCGGCACCGGGCTCGGCGAGCGCCGAGAGCTTCCACCATTTCCCGGTCCGCGCCGCCTGCGCCGCCGGCGGGCGGCCGGACGCCGCGGCCTTGCGGGACACCAGCGAAAGCGCGATCGGCAGCATCACCTTGTTGGTGACGATCATCAGCATCACGCCAAGGCAGGCAGTCATCCCGAGTTCATGCACGATCGGGATATCGATCAGCATGATCACCATGAAACCCAGCGCATTGGTGAGCAACGCCAGCGTGCCGGGAATCGCCAGCTTGCGGAAGGCCTGCCCGGCGGCCTGCTGCGGCGTCATGCCGGCGGCCACATCCCGCTTCCAGGCATTGGTCATCTGCACCGCATGCGAGACGCCAATCGAGAAGATCAGGAACGGCACCAGCACCGACATGGGATCGATGCCGTAGCCCAGCAACGACAGGATGCCAAGCAGCCACACTACGGGCAGCAGCGCCACCAGCAGCGCCACCACGGTCAGGCGCAGCGAGCGCGAATAGCCCCACAGCATCAGGGCGGTCACGCCGAACGCGATCAGGAAGAAGGTCATCACCGTGGTCATGCCCTGCATCACATCCCCGACCACCTTGGCAAAGCCGACGATATTGATCTCGATATCAGGGCTGGCGAAGCGCGCACGGATCTCGTCCAGCCTGCGCGCCACCGCGCCATAGTCAAGCTTGTTGCCGGTCTGCGGATCGACTTCCAGCAGGTCGGCCCGCACCATGGCGGCTTTCAGGTCGTTCGACACCAGGTTGCCGATCTGGCCGGACTTGCCGATATTGCTGCGCACCTGCGCAAGCCCGTTGGCGTCGGCGGTGAAGCGCGAGGGAATGACCACCTCGCCGACAAACCCGTTCTCGGTCACCTCGACGTATTTGACGTTGGGCGTAAACAGCGAATAAACCTGGGCACGGTTGACCCCGGGCGTGAAGAAGACTTCGTCGGTGACGGCATGCAGGACCCGGAGGAATTCGGCGTTGTAGATGTCGCCCTTGCCCTTCCAGCGGACATTGACCAGCACCCGGTTGGCGCCGGAGAAACTATCGCTGTGCTTGAGGAACGCGCTCATGTACGCATGCCGCAGCGGGATCAGCTTGTTGAACCCGGCGTCGAAGCGGGTGCGGGTGGCCGCATAGCCGAGCGCCAGGGTCAGGGCGAGCAGCAGCAGCCCGATCGGCATGCGCCAGCGGATCAGCCCCTGGGCGCAGGCGGCGATCAGGCGCTCCAGGCGGGTACGCGGCTTGGTGGAGAGGTCAAGGCTCATTGAGAGGCTCCGGAAGCAGGCCGGCCGGCGCCGGCGGTATTGACGAACTGCGCGGATTTCTGCGTCAGGCCGATGTCGCTGGCGAGCAGCCAGCCGCCAGGGGTGCGCAGCAGGTCGGTGAAGGTGGCGCGGGCGCCGCCGCGGGCCACGGTGAAGTGCTGGCCATCGTCCGCGCTGTCGAACACCATGCCGTTCTGGCCGGCCAGCAGCAGGTGTCCCTCAGGCGTGCGGGCACTGCCGAACAGCGAAGCCCTTGCCGGCAGCGGCACCTCCGTCCACTGGCCGGCGCTGCCACCATCCGCGGTGCTGCGGTAGACATGGCCGCGCATGCCATAGACCAGCCAGCCGTCGTGGTCGAGCGCAACCGCGCCATAGAAGGAACCGTCATAGAAAGGCGGCGTCGTGCGCCAGGTCTCTGCGCCATCGTCGGAGCGCAGCACCAGCCCGCGCTCGCCGACGATCAGCCAGTGGCGCCCGTCGGGGGCGCCGACGATGCGGTTAAGGTGGCGGTCTTCCACACCGGGCAGCGATACCTTGCGCCAGTGACGGCCGTCGTCGTCGGAACGCATCACGCGGCCGAAGGCCCCGACCGCCAGCCATTGGCCGGCGGGCAGGCGCGCCACGCTCATCAGCGGCTCCCCGCCGTCGGCGTCGAATGCCGCCTCCTGCCAGGTGGCGCCGCCATCCTCGCTGCGCAGGATCCAGCCTTCGTGCCCGACGGCGATGCCGGTGCGGTTGCCGGCGAAGACGACCTGCGTGATCAACGCATGGCGTTGGGCCGGCATGCCGGCGTCGCGCCAGTGCGCGCCCTGGTCGGCGGAGTAGAGGAGGTGGCCCGCCTCGCCGCCAGCCACCAGTCCCTCGGCCGAACGCGCCAGCGTATTGATGTGCATGCGTTCCACCGCGATGCGGCTGGGTTGCAGCGGCGGCGTGCCGCGCGGTGAAAAGGCATAAGCCGCGGCGGCTGCTGTCACGGCCGTCACGGCCAGGCCGACCAGTATTCGCATTGTCTGTCTCCTTCTGTCGAGCTGCGGCCGGAGGCCTTCGCTCACATTGTCTTGATCGCATTCTTTCCGACTGGCGCGCGAGAACATCGTCCGAAAGGGTTATGCGGCGACCGTGGGCACGGGATAACCTGCAGCCATCGGGTCGCCGCGAACGGCAGGGCGGCACCGGTAGGGGGCTGCAGGGCAGGGATTACCCTGTACCATTTGCCGGGGGTTCCATGGGTTGCGTCCCGGGTGCAGCGATGCCGGGAGACAAGGCCGGCGAACAAGGCCGGTGAACAAGGCCGACGAACCAGGCCGAGGAGATACGGAGATGGGATTGAGAGGCGAAGCCGCGCTGGTTGGCGCGGCGCAGTACAAGCCGGAAAAGTACGCGACCGCGCCGCGCATGTTCCACCTGCAGCAGGTCGCGGAACTCGCCGGCATGGCGTTGGCCGATGCCGGCATGGCATTGGAAGAGATCGACGGCCTAGTGGTGACCGGACCGCACTTCCACGAGGCGGGCAGCTTCGTGCCGGCCATGGTGGGCGAGTATCTCGGCGTGCGCCTGAATTTTGCCGAGGTGGTGGATCTCGGCGGAGCCAGTTCGGTGGGCATGGTCTGGCGTGCCGCCGCGGCGATCGAACTCGGCTTGTGCGAGAGCGTGCTGTGCGTGATTCCGGCGCGCCTGGCGCCGGAAGGGGCCAGTGACGATCATGCCCGCGAAGTGATGCGGGCCTCTCGCTACGGTGGCCACAGCACGCGTTTTGGCGCCCCCGAAGCCGAGATGGACCTGCCCTACGGCCATATGGCGCAAAACACCGGCTACGCCATGATCGCGCAGCGCTATGCCGCGGTGCATGGCTACGACGCCGGGGCCATGGCGGGCATCGCCGTCGCGCAGCGCTTCAATGCCTGCCACAACCCGCAGGCCATGTTCCACGGCCAGCCGCTCACGATCGACGATGTGCTGAACTCGCGCATGGTCGCGGACCCGCTGCACGTGCTGGAAATCGTGATGCCGGTGGCGGGCGGCGCGGCGGTCATCGTGACTCGCGCCGACCGCGCGCGCAGTTGCCGGCACCGCGCAGTGCAGGTGATCGGCTGCGGCGAGCATGTGCAGACCAAGTCGCCCACCTATGCGCGCGACATGCTGGCCACCCCGATCGGCCCGGCCTCGCGCAAGGCCTTCGCCATGGCCGGCCTGCGTCCCACGGACATGCATATGGCGCAGATCTACGATTGCTACACCATTACCGTGCTGCTCACGCTCGAGGATGCGGGCTTTTGCGAGAAGGGGCAGGGCATGCGCTTCCTGCGCGAGCACGACTTCACCTTCCGCGGCGATTTCCCGATGAATACCCACGGCGGCCAGCTCAGTTTCGGCCAGACCGGCTCTGCCGGCGGCATGACACAGGTGATCGAAGCCCTGCACCAGGTCCAGGGCCGGGCCGGCGAGCGCCAGTTGCAGCGGCATGACCTGGCCTATGTCTCCGGCACCGGCGGCGTGATGAGCGAACAGGGCGCCTTGATCCTGAGGGGAGCGTAATGATGAAAGTGATGATGAACTGGAACAAGCCACTACCGCAGCCGACACCGATTTCCGCACCGTTCTGGGATGGGCTGAAGGCACACCAGGTCAAGCTGCAGTGCTGCGAGGACTGCGGGCACTGGGTGTTTTTTCCGCGCGCGCACTGCCCGCACTGCGCCTCCCAACGGCTGGCCTGGCGCCAGGTGTCCGGCGAAGGCACGCTGTACACCTGTACCGTGGCACGGATCCCGACCTTGCCGGAATTCACCGACGAGATGCCGCAACGGCTGGCGGTGGTGGAACTCGACGAGGGGGTGCATCTGAACACGACCCTGGTCGGGCTCGACGAGGCACAGATCCGCATCGGCATGCGGGTGCGTCCGGTGTTCGACGAGCGGCCGGGCGAGGTAACGCTGCTGCGCTACACCGGCGCCGACTCGGACCATCCCGCGGTGCTCACGGCGGCGGTGCAGCCGGAAGCACCGGAGCCGCCCGCGCAGGCCCCTTCCGCGCCGCGGCGCCAGATCTCCTGCAAGGACCTGGACGCGATGCGCGCACTGGTCTCGGAGGCGTTCTCCGGCTGGTCCAACAGCATCCCGGTCACGCAGTCGCTGATCGACCAGTTCGCCGAACTCAGCGGCGACGACTACTGGCTGCATACCGACCCCGTGCGCGCGCGCGCGGAGAGCCCGTTCGGCACCACCATCGCCCATGGCGCGCTCGTGCAGGTATTGATGAGCCGGCTCAAGGTGCCAATGGATTATGAAATCGCCGGCTGCAACACCATGGTGAACTATGGCTCCGACCGGCTGCGCTTCCCGACGCCGGTGCCAGCGGGCTGCCATATCCATGCACGCTATCGGGTCAAGGCGGTGGAGGCAGTCAAGAGCGGCGTGCAGATGACGATGGAATTCAATATCCATGTCGTCGGCCAGGATCGCCCGTCGGTGATCAACGACCTGGTCGTGCTTTACATGTAGCCGCGCCGCCGCCCGGCACGGCGGCACCGTCGCCACGGTGTAGTCAAGGGAGCCTTTTGATGGATTTCCAACCCGATGCCAGCCTGGACGCCTTCCGTGAGGAAGTTCGTACCTTCCTGCACGAGCAGCTTCCCGCCCGACTGGTGAACCACCGGGAGAGCGTGCGCGCAGCACCTGCCGACCTGAGGCAATGGCAGCGCACTCTCGATGCCCACGGCTGGGGCGCACCGTACTGGGCCGCGGAGCATGGCGGCACCGGCTGGAGCGTGCCGCAGCGCATGGTGTTCGACGAGGAGTGCACCGCGGCCGGAGCGCCCGCGCAGGACGTGTTCGCGCTCAAGCTGCTGGGCCCGGTGCTGAACCACTTCGCCACGCCCGCCCAGCGGGCCGAGCATGTGCGCCCGATCCTCGCCGGCGAGCGCCTCTGGTGCCAGGGCTTCTCCGAACCAGGGGCAGGCTCCGACCTGGCGGCGCTGCGCACCCAGGCAGTGCGCGAGGGGGCGCACTATGTCGTCAACGGCCAGAAGATATGGACCAGCCATGCCCACCACGCGGACTGGATCTTCCTGCTGGTGCGCACTGGCTCCACGGGCAGGAAGCAGGCGGGCATCAGTTTCCTGCTGGTGGACATGAAGACCCCCGGCATCACGGTACGGCCCATCGTCAGCATCGACGGCTGCCATCACCTGAACGAGGTCTTCTTCGACGAAGTGCGCGTGCCGGTGGACAACCTCGTCGGCGCCGAGGGCGAGGGCTGGAAGATCACCAAATTCCTGCTCAACAATGAGCACGCCGCCAATGCCGACCTGCCCACCTTGCTGCGGCTGCAGCGGCAGCTGCGCGAACTGGGCTACGCGCAGCGCGTAGGGAGCGGCTCGCTGGCGCAACATCATGCTTTCGCACTGCGGCTGGCCCGCCACGAGGCGGAGCTGCGCGCGTTATCCATGCTCGGGCAACGCGTCGCGGCGATGGAGGAGGACCACAGCCTGGCCGCGCATGCGATGGGCTCGATCCTGAAGATCCGTGGCACCGAGTTGCAGCAGAAAATGAGCGAGCTGGCGGTCGAGGCCCTGGGGGACCATGGTGCCGTGGCCTACGCGCCGGCCACGGCGGGCACCACGACCGCAGAGGCGCTGCCGATGGAGGCCATGGCCGGGGGCATTGCCGCCGAGATGTTCTTCCGGCGTGCCGCCACCATTTACGGCGGCACCAGCGAGGTACAGCGAGGCATTGTCGCCAGAATGATGTTCCAGCTCTGACCCAAGATCCGCCAAGATGAACTTCAACCTGGAAACGGACCAGCAGTTGTTGCAGGACAGCGTGCGCCGCTTTGTCGAAAAGGCGTATGCCTTCCACACGCGCGCCGCGATGGTCGCCGCACGGCAGACCGGCGGACCACAGACCTGGCGGATCCTTGCCGAGCAGGGCTGGCTGGCCGCCGCGCTGCCTGAAGCCTGCGGCGGCCTCGGCGGATCTGTCCTGGATACGGCCCTGATCGCGCAGGAGTTTGGCCGCGGCCTGGTGATCGAACCCTATCTTGGCTGTGCGGTGCTGGCGGCGCAGACGCTGGCCGCCGCCGCGACGCCCGCGCAATGCGCGCAGTTGCTGCCGCCGCTTGCGCACGGGTCGCAGCGGCTGGCGCTGGCTTACAGCGAGGCCGGCTCGCGCGGCGATCCCGCCGTGTCATCGCTGAGCGCTTCAGTCGCCGAAGGCGGCTACCGCCTGCACGGGACCAAGACCCTGGTGCTCGGGGCAGTGGGGGCCGACGCGCTGATCGTATCGGCGAGAATCGCCGGCGCCGATGCGGCCGAAGGCGCAGGGGACCCCGCCGGCATCACACTCTTCCTGGTCGATGCGGAAAGCCCCGGCCTCAGGCTGCGGCCCTTGCCCCTGCACGATGGAAGATGGGCGGCCGAACTGCAGTTGGATGGCGTGCACGTGCCGGCCGCCGCCGTGCTGGGCGAGCCTGGCGGCGGCCTCCCGGCCTTGCGCCACGGACTGGCGCATGCGGTGGCGGCGCTGTGTGCGGAGCTGGTCGGCGCCATGGAGAAGGCGATCGGGATCACGGCCGACTACCTGAAGGTCCGCCACCAGTTCGGTGTGCCGATCGGCAGCTTCCAGTCGCTGCAGCATCGCCTTGCCGACATGGCCGCGGAGCTGGAAGTCGCCCGCTCGATGCTCTATGTGCTGCTCGCCTCGATCCAGTTGGACAATGCGCACGCGCGCGACCTGACGGTATCGCAGGCGAAGGCCCTGATCGGCCGCGCGGCCCGGACCGTTTGCGCGCAGGCCATCCAGCTGCACGGCGGCATCGGGATGACCGAGGAATGCCCGATCGGGCACTACTTCCGGTACGCCGTCGTGGCGGACATCCTGTTCGGCAGCAGTGACTGGCACGAGGCTGCCTGCGCGTCGGCATTGGCAGGTTGATCGCTCCGAAGGCCGCGGCTTGTTTCCCTGTGTTCCCTGTGTTCCCTCTCCCGCAGGCGGGAGAGGGACGCCAACACTTCAGTCCGTGAACGCGACCGAGCAATCGCCAAGGCCTTCGATCCGCATGGTGAAGCGATGACCGGCGGCAGCCGGCACCAGCGGCGCCAGCGCGCCGGAGAGGATCAGTTCGCCCTGCCGCAGCGCAATGCCGAAGCGGCCCAGGGTGTTGGCCAGCCAGGCCACCGCCTCGGCCGGATGCCCTTGCACTGCCGAGCCCAGGCCCGAGCCGGCCGGGACGCCATCGCGCCACAGCTGCATCGATGCCGCGGCCAGGTCGAGCACGCGCGGGTCGGCATGGGTATCGCCGACGACGAAGATGCCGCAGGAAGCGTTGTCCGCCACGGTGTCCTGGATACGGATCTTCCAGTCGTCGATGCGCGAGTCGACGATCTCGAAGCAGGGCGCGACCCATTCTGTCGCGTCCAGCACTTGCTCGCGCGTCACGCCGGGACCCTGCAGGTCGGCCTTCAGCAGGAAGGCGATTTCGCCTTCCGCACGGGGCTGGATCAGGCCGGCGGCCCTCAGGCTGACCGTTGCGCCGCTGGGATATTGCATGGCGTCGGTGAGAAAACCGAAGTCGGGCTGGTGGACATCGAGCATCTCCTGGACCGCGCGCGAGGTCACGCCGATCTTCTTGCCGATCACGCGCTCGCCTTGCTGCTCGCGGCGGCGCAGCATGTGCAGCGAGATATGGTAGGCGTCGTCGATGGTGATGTCCGCGTGCCGGCCACTTAGCGGCGCGACCGTGCGGCGCCCGCGCAGGGCTTCGAACAGCGCGTCGCCGAGCGCCGCAATCGAGGTGGGGTCGAGATGATCAGCCATGTTGCAGGAAATCCAGGCAGGTGCGGTTGAATATATCGCGGTGCTCGACCTGGACCCAGTGGCCGCAGCGGTTGACCAGCACCACGCGTACGGCAGGGCAGTGCGCCAGCAGCTTGTTGGCGCCGGAGGCCGGATTGAACTGGTCGTCGACGCCCCAGAAGCCCAGCACCGGGCAGCGCAGCTCGTGCAGGCGCGCGGTCATGTCGGGCACCTTCAGGATCGAGCGCGCGGCCTGCGTCTGCATGGCGGCGATGGGCGCCCGCTCTGCGAGAATGTCATCGGTGAGCTGGGACGGGTCGAACAGCTGCATGCGCATGACCGCGCGCATGGCTTCCACGCCGGTCTGGCCAGACTGGTAGACGGCGAACATATTGGCGACCCCCGGCATGGCCAGGTACGTGTCGAGCGCCTCGACGCCGCCCGGCGCCATCAGGATCAGGCGGCTCACATCGTCCGGGTAGGCCAGCGCATAGCCGAGCGCCACCGCCCCACCCAGCGAATTGCCAAGCAGCACGACATCGCGCAGGCCGAGCGCGTCCACCAGGCCCTTGAGGCCTCGGATGAACAGGTCGAGGTCATACTGCTCCAGGTCAGGCTTGCTCGACAGGCCGTAGCCAGGCAAGTCCGGCACGATGGCACGAAAGCCAGCGGCCGCGAATGCCGGGTAGTTGCCCTTGAAGTTGCTGTAGCCGCTGGCGCCGGCGCCGGCGCCATGCAGGAAGATCACCGGCTGGCCGCTGCCTGCTTCGTGATAGTGGATACGCTGGCCGTGGCCAATGTCGGCATAGTGCCCTTCGGGAATGGGGAGGGGTGTGTGCATGGGAGCGACAAGGGTGGAAGTGGAAACCATGATCTGCGCGCCATGGGGGCGCGGCATCGTCCGGAAGGACCAGGGCCTGTTCGCCTATGGAACGTATCCCTCTTGCCCTCCGGACAGATCCTGGGGCCGTTCACGGCGCCGGCCATAGCATGGGCAGGCCGGGATCGCTGGCTGCCACCAGACGCTTGAGCAGGTTGCGCAGCGCGGCCGTCTCGATCGGCCCGAGACGTTCGGCCAGCTCGGCCTCGGTCTGCCTGGCCGCTGCCAGCACCTGCAGGATGGCGGCGCGGCCGGACCCGGTCAGTCGGTAGCGTGCGGCGGGCTCCGCTGCGAGCAGGTCGCGCGCGCACAGTCCCGCCAGCATGGCGGCGCCGGCATCGCAGCCGGTATAGGCCATGTGCTGCGCGATATCGCCGGCGCTGAGCGGCGCGCGGACCGCCAGCAACGACAGCACGAAGAACTCGGTATCGGACAGGTCCTGTCGCGCCAGCACGCGCCGGAAGCCCGCCATGAACTGGTAGTGGCCGCGGCCCAGCAGATAGCCGAGCATGTCTTCGGAGTAGGGGTGGTTGGCTGCCACCTCGGCAATGTCAGCCGGATTGGCCGGATCCGCGCCGGCTTCGGTCGCGATGGCGCCGGCCATGCGCACCGCCAGCGCATAGTCGCCGGTCACATAGAGCAGCGGCGGCCGCTCGCTGCGGTCGTAGGCGATCACCTGCCCGACGAAGATGACGTGATCGCCGCCGTCGTACTGGAACAGCGTGCGGCACTGGAAGCGGGCGCTGCAGCCGCGCAGCAGCGGCGTGCCATCGCGGCCCTCGTCCAGTGCGAGGTCCGCGAACTTGTCGGTGCCGGCGCGGGCGAAGCGGCTGGACAGGGCATGCTGGTGGTTGGCGAGGATATGGACGTTCCAGTGCTGCGCCGCGCTGAACGCGGGCTGGCTTTTGGCGTTCCTGGCCAGGCTCCACAGCACCAGCGGCGGGTCCAGCGATACCGAGTTGAAGCTGTTCGCGGTGATGCCGATGGGGCTGCCATCCGGCGCGCACGTCGTCACGATGGTGACTCCGGTGGCGAACATGCCCAGGGCGTGGCGGAAGTCTTTCGGATCGAAGCTGCTGTCCATGGTACGGCTCCTTGAGGCGCGATGGAGCTGGCAGCTTGCCGCCCCGGGCGCGAGCCCGAATCCCTCACTCGGACTAGCGGCGCGGTCGCAGCGGCCGCCATGCTGTCCAGTCTGTCCGGAAGCGCTTTTCCCTGCCGCCGGTCCTGTCCGCAAGTCCGTTAGTCCGTTCAGACGATGATGGGGCAAAGGCGCGATGGGAGCATGTTTGCACACCAGGGGCCGGCAGGTGCCGGGCTTCATCGACAGTACGACGCGAAGGAAGGAGCAGACATGAGCGCGCATCGAGAGGATTACCAGTCGGACCAGGCCGCGGCGCTGATTGCGCGGGCACGCGCCATCGTGCCGCGCCTGGCCGAGCGGGCGGCAGCGGCGGAACACGCCGGCATGGTGCCGGCCGAGAGCGTGCGGGAGATTGCCGAAGCCGGCTTGTTCCGCATCCTGCAGCCCAGGCGCTGGGGCGGGTTCGAGCTGGATCCGCGCGTGTTCTACACCGTGCAGATGACGCTGGCCGAAGGCTGCATGTCCACGGCCTGGATCTACGGTGTGATCGGCGTGCACAACTGGCAATTGCCGCTGTTCCCCGAGCAGGCCCAGCAGGACGTCTGGAGCGACGACAGCAGCACGCTGATCGCCTCGACCTATATGCCGACGGGCAAGGCGGTCAAGGTCGATGGCGGCTATCGTTTCTCGGGGCGCTGGGGCTTTTCCAGCGGCGTGGACCATGCCGAGTGGATCCTGCTGGGCGGCCTGCTGCCGCGCGAGGACGGCGTCGACGGGCTGGAGCACACCACGTTCCTGCTGCCCAAGGCCGACTTCCGGATCGAGCGGAACTGGGACGTGCTTGGCCTGCGTGCCACCGGTAGCCACGATATCGTGGTCGAGAACGTCTTTGTGCCGGAACATCGCACGCAACGCACCAACAACCATAGCGACGCCGGCTGCCCGGGGCGCGCGACCAACCCCGGCTGGCTCTACCGCATACCCTTCACCCAGGTGTTCCAGCGCGCGGTGTCGAGCGCCTGCATCGGCGCCTTGCAGGGGGCCCTTGACCACTTCCGCCAGCGCGCCGCGGCGCATGTCGGCAAGCACGGCGCCAGGACCGCGGACGACCCCAATGCGCAACAGGCCGCCAGCGACGCTATGATCGCCATCGACCAGCTCAGGCTGGTGCTGATGCGCAACTACGAGCAGGTGGCCGAATGCGCGCAGCGCGGAACCACCATGCCGGTGGAAGATCGCCTGCTGCAGCGGGCCCAGTCGGCGCTGGTGCCGAAGCTCTGCGCCGATCGCGTCGATGACCTGCTGCGCGCCTGCGCGGGCTCCGGCCTGTACAAGGTCAATCCGATCGAACGCATCTTCCGCGATATCCACCAGGCGCGCGGCCATGTGGCCAACAACGCTGACGCCTACACGCGGTCCTATGGCGCGGTCGCGCTGGGGCTGCCCAACGCCGATCCCTTCGTCTGAGCGCGGCGAGACCATGGATGTGCGGACAGAAGCCGGCGCGGGAGCCGGCCAGCCAGGCGGAGACACAATGGCAGACCAGGAATTCGATGTAGTGGTGGTGGGCTCGGGCGCAGGCGCCATGCTGACGGCGATCCGCGCGGCCGATGCGGGCCTGCAGGTGCTGGTGGTTGAAAAGGCGGAGGTGGTCGGCGGCACCTCGGCCACCTCGGGCGGCGGTATCTGGATCCCGGACAACCACGATATGGGCCGGGCCGGCCTGCGCGACAGTATCGACGCCGCATTCACCTATGTGAAGGCATGCGCGCGCGGCATGGCCAGCGATGACCGCGTGCTGGCCTACGTGGAGACAGCGCGCCACACGGCCCGCTACCTGGCGCAGATCGGCGTGCCTTATCGCAGCATGCCGAAGTATTCCGACTACTACCCGGAAATGGCCGGCGCGCTGCCGGGCGGGCGCACCATGGATCCGCTCGATTACGATGCGCGGCGCCTCGGCGTCGAGGGGCTGCTGCAACTGCGCCCGACCAATCCCGGCCAGCTGATCATGGGCCGCATGCACATCAACGCCTTCGAGGCGCGATCGATCCTCGCGCGCGAGCGCAAGGCCAAGCTGCTGATCCTGTGGATCATGCTGCGCTACGCGATCGATTACCCGTGGCGCCGGTGCACCACCCGCGACCGCCGCCTGACCGGCGGCCAGGCCTTGCTGGGCGGCTTGTGGGCGGCGCTGCGCAAGCGCAAGGTCACGGTGTGGCTGAAGGCGCCGCTGCAATCGCTGCACTTCGATGGCGAGCGCATCGGCGCCGTCACGCTCGAACGCGATGGCGAGCGGGTGCGGGTCAGGGCCCGGCGCGCCGTGATGCTGGCCGCCGGCGGTTTCGAGCGCAACCAGGCAATGCGCGAGCAATACCTGCCGCACCCCACGGAACAGGCCTGGACCGCAACGCCGCCGGGCTGCAATACCGGCGACGCCATCCAGGCCGGTGCCGGGGTCGGCGCGGCGCTGCACCTGATGGGCCATACCTGGGGCGTGCCCACCATGGCGGTGCCGAAGGAGGACAAGTTCCGCGGCATCTTCGTCGAGCGTTCACTGCCGGGCTGCATGGTGGTCAATGCGCACGGCGAGCGCTTCGTCAACGAATCCTGCCCCTATCCGGAATTCCAGCAGGCCATCTATGCCGAGCACATGCGCATGCAGGGCGCGATACCGGCATGGATCGTCTTTGACGCGGATTTCCGCCGCAAGTACCCGATCGGTCCGATGGCGCCGGGCGAGGCGCTGCCCGACAGCCGCCTGCGCAAGAGCTGGCTCGGCCAGGTGTACTGGAAAGATGAGACGCTCGAAGGACTGGCGCGCCAGATCGGAGTCGACCCGGCCGGCCTGGTGGCCAGCGCCGCGCGCATGGGCGACTACGCGCGCACCGGCAAGGACCCCGAGTTCAACCGGGGCGGCAACGTCTTCGACCGCTACTACGGCGATGTCGGCGTCTCGCCCAACCCGAACCTTGCGCCGATCGCCAGGGGTCCGTTCTATGCGATGAAGCTCTACCCCGGCGAGATCGGCACCAAGGGCGGCCTGCTGACCGACCGCGATGCGCGGGTGCTCGACAGCGCGGGCGAGCCGATTCCGGGCCTCTATTGCATCGGCAACAACTCGGCCTCGGTGATGGGGCCGTCCTATCCGGGCGCCGGCTCCACGCTCGGCCCCGCGCTGACCTTCGCGTTTCGCGCGGTGGCCGACATGACCGGGCACCCCATCGCGCTGGAGCGCACCGATCTGCTGGAGGTCCGGCCATGACGGCCGCGATGCCTGCCACGGCCGCGCCGCCGGCGCGCTATCACGCGCTGCGGGTGCGTGCCGTGATCGATGAAACCGAGGAAGCGCGCTCGCTGGTGTTCGAGGTGCCAGCGGAACTGGCCGAGGTGTTCCGCTATCGCCCCGGCCAGTTCCTGACACTGCGGCTGCCCTCGGCCCATGGACACCTGCTGCGCTGCTATTCGATGTCGAGCGCGCCCGCGCTGGATGACGCGCCGCGTGTCACCGTCAAGCGCGTGCCGGGCGGGCGCGGCTCGAACTGGATCTGCGACCGGGCCGGCGCGGGCGAGACCATCGAGGTCATGCCGCCGGCCGGCGTGTTTACACCGCGCTCGCTGGAGCAGGATTTCCTGCTGTTTGCCGCGGGCAGCGGCATCACGCCGGTGTTCTCGATCCTGCGCGCCGCGCTCGCCGCGGGCAATGGCAGTGTATTCCTGTGCTATGCCAATCGCGACGAGCGCTCAGTGATCTTCCGCGAGGCGCTGCGCGAGCTGGCCGCGGCGCACGGCGACCGGCTTCAGGTGGTGCACTGGCTTGACTCGTTGCAGGGCATTCCCGCTATCGCGCAACTGGCCGCCATGGCTCGGCCGTGGCGGCACGCCGAGGCCTTTATCTGCGGGCCGGCGCCGTTCATGGATGCCGCGGTGGCGGCGCTGGCCGCGCTCGGCATGGACGACACACGCATCCACGTGGAGCGCTTCGCCTCGCTGCCCGACGAGGGCTCGCCACCGCCGGCCGCCGACACGCCAGCCGCGGGGGTGGAGCAGGCGGAGCTGGAGATCTGGCTGGATGGCCAGCGCCATACCGTTGCGTGCGGCGGCAACGAGACCCTGCTGGAAGCCGCCTTGCGCGCCGGCCTGCAGCCCCCTTACTCCTGCCAGGCGGGCATGTGCGCATCGTGCATGTGCCGGGTCACGGCGGGCGAGGTCCATCTGCGCCATAACGAGGCGCTGGGCCAGAACGACCTGGCGCGGGCCTGGACCCTGAGCTGCCAGGCAGTGCCGCTGACCGCCAGGGTCAGCGTGAAATTTCCGGAGTGAGTGGGATGGACGAATATCGTGGGGAGCAGGCCGAAACCTTGCCCCAAACCTTGCCCCAGGCCGTGCGCCGGGCAGCGCAGCGCTTCGGGCAGCGCACTGCCATCGTCGATGGCGAGGTGCGCCTGAGCTATGGGGAGCTGGCCCAGGGCAGCGAGCGCGTGGCGCGGGCGCTGATCGCGCTTGGCGTGGCTGCCGGTGACAACGTGGCAATCTGGGCGCCCAACCTGCACGAATGGATCCTGGCCGCCTGTGGTGTGCATGCGGCGGGGGCGGTGCTGGTGCCGGTGAATACGCGCATGAAGGGCCAGGAAGTTGCCGAAATCCTGGCCCGCAGCCGGGCCCGGGTGCTGTTCTGCATCGGCGATTTCCTGGGCCAGCATTACCCGGACCAGCTTGCCGGCCTGTGGCCCGCCACGCTGGAACATCTGGTGGTGATCCGCGGCAGCGGGGACGACGGCCGCACGCTGGGCTGGCAGGCGTTCCTGGCGCATGCGGCGGACGTGCCGCCCGCGGCCGTGCACGCGCGCGAACAGGCGCTGGGGCCTGGCAGTGTGTCAGACCTGATGTTCACCTCCGGCACCACCGGACAGCCCAAGGGGGTGCTGGCGTGCCACGGCGCCGCCATTCGCGCCTTTACGGCCTGGGCCGGGGTGGTCGGGCTGGAGGAAGGCGATCGTTACCTGATCATCAATCCCTTCTTCCATACCTTCGGCTACAAGGCCGGGTGGCTCGCGGCGCTGCTGCGCGGCGCCACCATCTACCCGCACCAGGTTTTCGATGCCGGCAGCGTGTTGCAGAAGATATCGGATGCGCGCATCAGCTTCCTGCCGGGTCCGCCGACGCTGTTCCTGTCGATGCTGTCCCATCCGTGCCTGCGCGAGTACGACACCGGATCCCTGAAGGCATGCTGCACCGGGGCGGCCACCGTGCCCCCGGTGCTGATTACGCGCCTGCGCGAGGAACTGGGGTTCAGCAAGGTCACCACGGCCTACGGGCTGACCGAATGCGGCGGCTGCGCCACCGTGTGCGATCCGGACGACAGCGCGGAAACCATCGCGTCCACCTGCGGCAAGGCGTTGCCGGGGACTGAAGTGCGCTGTGCCGACGCCGACGGACGTACGGTGCCACCCGGCACAGCCGGGGAAGTGCTGGTGCGCGGCTATCACGTGATGCCTGGCTATTTCGAGGACGCCGCCGCCACGCAGGAGACCATCGATGCGCAGGGCTGGCTGCATACCGGCGACATCGGCGTGATGGACGAGCGCGGCTACCTGCGCATCACCGACCGGCTCAAGGACATGTTCATTGTCGGCGGCTTCAACTGCTATCCGGCCGAGATCGAGCGCGTGCTGGCCGTGCATCCGTCGATTGCCCAGGTGGCGGTGACCGGCGTGCCGGACCCGCGCATGGGCGAGGTTGGCTGCGCCTGCGTGATCCTGCGCCATGGCGCCACGCTGGCCGAATCCGAGCTGGTTGCCTGGGCGCGTGAGCGCATGGCCAACTACAAGGTGCCGCGTTACCTGCAGGTGTTCGACACGTTCCCGCTCAATGCCTCCAACAAGGTGCTCAAGCGCGAACTGACACGGCTCGCCGCCGACCGTTTGCAGGGCGCTTGCAGCTAGTTACCTGCCCCGTGGATGGCCTGGCCCGCCGGTTCCGCACCCTAGTCTCATCGGACGATGATGGGCCGGCAGCCCCCCCGTACTCTTGCTGCAAGCATGGCGGTCCGCCGCCATGCCGATCGCGACACGATCCACACACAGCAGGAGGAGATTCGATATGCGACTCGCGGGCAAGGTGGCACTGGTGACGGGCGCCGGGCAGGGTATGGGGCGGGCAATTGCGCGCCTGTTTGCGCAGGAAGGGGCGGCGGTGGCCGCCGTTGATCTGAACCTCGCCGCGGCGCAGGAGACCATCGGCGGTATCCCGGCCGAGGCGGGCTGCAGCGCACATGCGGTCAATGTGGCCGACAGCGCGAGCGTCAGGGCAGTGTTCGATGCATTGGTCGCCCAACACGGCCGCATCGATATCGTGGTCGCCAATGCCGGTACGGGCGCGGTCGACTCGCTCGCCGGCACCACCGACGAAAACTGGGCGCGGGTGATCGGCGTGAACCTGACCGGCGCCTTCCATGTGTGCCGCGAAGCGGCGCGCACCATGACCGCCGCGGGCGTGCGCGGCAGCATCATCCAGGTGTCCAGCACCGCCGCGCTCAACGGCGACGGCCCGGCACACTATTGCGCGTCCAAGGCCGGCGTGATGGGCCTGACCCGCAGCGCCGCGCGTGAACTGGCGCCGGCCGGCATCCGCGTCAACACCATCGTGCCGGGGCCGACCAATACCCCGATGATGCAGGGCATTCCGGACGAATGGACCCAGGCGATCGTCAAGGCGGTGCCGCTCGGCCGCATGGGCGAGCCCGATGAGGTGGCGCGCCTTGCCCTGTTCCTGGCGGGCGACGAGAGCAGCTTCATCACCGGACAGAACCTTGCCGTCAATGGCGGCCTGGCCTTTATCTGAGGAGCCGGCGATGAGAAATTCAAGCAGCAAGCGCCTGGCAGGCAAGGTGGCCTTCGTTTCCGGCGGCAGCGCCGGGATCGGCGCCGCGACGGTGATGCGTCTTGCCGAGGAGGGGGCGCACGTGGTGTTCTGCGGGCGACGCCCGGAGCCGCTCCAAGCGGTAATGGCCGCCGTCGAAGCGGCGGGCGGCCGCGCCGAGGCGGTGCAGGCGGATGTCAGCGACGAAGCGGCCTATACCGCGGCGATCGAGGACGCTGCCCGGCGCCACGGCCGGCTGGACATCCTGGTGAACAACGCCATGGCATTCTCGTGGGGCCCCATCGAGGAGACTTCCACCGAGACCTGGCGCTCCAACTTCGTCACGTCGGTCGACGGGACGTTCTGGGGCACCCGTACCGCCATGCGCCTGATGAAGGCGCGCGGCGGCGCCATCATCAATGTGTCGTCGATCTGCGGCACGCTGGGCACGCCGCAGATGGCAGGGTACTCGGCCGCCAAGGCGGCGGTCATCAATTTCTCCCGCAGCGCGGCCGCCGAAGGGGCTGCCGATGGCATCCGCGTCAACGTGGTGATTCCCGCCGTGGTGGAAACGCCGGCCACCGCAGGCATGCTGGCGGACGCCGCGGTACGGCGCAGCACGGAAGCGCTGATCCCGATGGGCCGCGTGGGGCAGCCGGCGGAACTGGCCAATGCCATCCTGTTCCTCGCCAGCGACGAGGCGTCGTACGTGACGGGCGCCGCGCTGCCGGTCGACGGTGGACGTTCCGCGCTGCTGGTCACGGCATTGGGCTGAGGAGCGTACATGGATTCGCTGACACCGGAAGCCACACTGCAAGCCCGGCTCGACCGGCTGGAATCGCTCGAGGCCATCCGCCAGCTGGCCGGCAAGTACGCGCTCTCGCTGGACATGCGCGACCTCGACGCGCATGTCAACCTGTTCGCGCCGGACATCCGCGTGGGCAAGGACAGGGTCGGCCGCGAGCATTTCAAGGCCTGGCAGGACGATACGCTGCGCGGGCAGTTCACCGGCACCTCGCACCACCTGGGCCAGCACATCATCGAATTCATCGATGCGGACCACGCCACCGGCGTGGTCTATTCGAAGAACGAGCATGAGTGCGGCGCCGAGTGGGTCATCATGCAGATGCTCTATTGGGACGACTATGCGCGCATCGACGGCCGCTGGTATTTCCGCCGGCGCCTGCCTTGCTACTGGTATGCGACGGACCTGAACAAGCCGCCGATCGGGGACATGAAGATGCGCTGGCCAGGGCGGGAGCCGTACTCCGGCACCTTCCATGACCTGTTCCCGAGCTGGATGGAATTCTGGGCCGCGCGCCCCGGCAAGGACAGCCTGCCCCAGGTGGCGCCGCCCGCGCCGCTCGAACAGTTCCTGGCCACCATGCGCCGGGGCACGCCCGCGCCGCGCATCCGCGTGCGCTGAACAACGGCCCGGAGGCGGTCCGCTCCGGCCGCCTCACTGCCTGGCTTTCCCGCCCGATCCGTTCAGCCAGGGCGCGCAAGGCGGACGCCGGCAGATCTCCCCACTCCCATAAAGACGGTAATCATGCCTGAATCCCTGTTCGAACCCGTGCAGCTCGGCGAGCTGCGACTGCGCAACCGGGTCGTGATGGCCCCCATGACGCGCAACCGCGCCGATGCCAGCGGCGTGCCCACTGCGCTGATGGCGCAGCACTACGGCGCGCGCGCCGATGCCGGCCTGATCGTGGCCGAAGGCACCTGGCCCAGTGCCGCCGGGCAGGCTTATTGCCGCCAGCCCGGCATTGCCACCGCGGCGCAGGTGGCCGGCTGGCGCGCGGTGACCGACGCGGTGCACGCGCGCGGCGGCCTGATCGTGCTGCAGGTCATGCACGCCGGGCGCATCGGCAGCCGTCACATCAAGGCGCCCGGCGCGCAGACCGTTGCGCCGTCGGCGCTGGCCGCGCGCGGCGAGGTCTTTACCGATTCCGTGGGCATGCAGCCGTTCGACATGCCGCGCGCGCTCGCCACCGACGAAGTCCGGCTGGTGGTGGAAGAGCACCGGCAGGCCGCCGTGCGCGCACGCGAGGCGGGTTTTGACGGCGTCGAGCTGCATGGCACCAGCGGCTACCTGCCGATGCAGTTCCTGTGCGCCGGCACCAATCTGCGTGACGACATCTATGGCGGCAGCGCGGGCAACCGCAGCCGGTTCGCGCTGGAGTGCCTGGCGGCCATGGCGGAGGCAATCGGTCCCGGCCGGGTCGGGCTGCGGATCAATCCGGGCAATACCTACAACGACACCAGCGACGACGACCCGCTGGGCAGCCATGCCTGCCTGATCGAGCATGCCGCGCGGCTGAACCTGGCCTACCTGCATGTCATGCGCGCGCCCACGCCGGCGCTCGACGCCTTCGCGCTGGCGCGCGATTGCTTTGGCGAACGCCTGATCGTCAATGACAGGCTGGAGGCCCCCGACGCGGCGCGCATGATCGCGCGCGGCGAGGCCGCCGCCGCGTCGTTCGCGCGGGCCTTTATCGGCAACCCCGACCTGGTGCGGCGGCTGCGCGAGGGGCTGCCGCTGGCGGGATTCGACCGCAAGACGCTCTACACCGCGGGCGCGGCGGGGTACACCGACTATCCCTGCGCAGCGTCCGCGCAGAACCGCTGAAATCCAGTCCTGGCCGGGCCTGGCGGGCGATTTCGTTAGTCCCAACGGACGATGCCGGCAAGGCTCCCATCCCGATAATTAGTCATGAGACCTAACGGGAGGCAATGCAGATGATGGATATACGTGGCCTGGCCTACGTGGTGGCGCAAGCGAGCGACCTCGGGCAGTGGCAGTCCTACGCTGAGGACGTGCTGGGCGCAATGACGGTGCCAGCGCCCGATGGCAGCCTGTACGTCAAGTTCGACGAGCGCCAGTTTCGCATTGTCGTGAGCCCCGGCGCGCGCAACCGCTATGTGGCGTCGGGCTGGGAGGTGGCGGATGCCGCCGCCTTCGAGGCCGCGCTGGCTGTGCTCGAACAGGCAGGCGTTGCTGTCGAGATCGCCGACAGCCGGCAATGCGCGCTGCGTTGCGTGCAGCAACTGGCAAGCTTCGCCGATCCCTCCGGCAACCACCATGAAATCGTCTGGGGCTTTCGCTCCGACTTCGCGCACTTTGCCTCGCCGGCAGGGGTATCACGCTTCGTGATGGGCGAGATCGGCATGGGACATGCCGTGCTGCCGGCGCCCGCATTTGGCGAAACGGTGCGCTTCTGCCGCGAGGTGATGGGGTTCGGCCTGTCGGACATCTTCAACTTCAAGCCCTCCGGCGACAACGGCCCGAGCGTGCCGATCCATTTCCTGCACTGCAACAACGGCCGTCACCACAGCCTGGCGCTGGCGGCCTTCCCGGTCGAGAGCGGTTGCGTGCACATCATGCTCGAGGTCGAATCGATGCCCGAGGTCGGCCGCGCGCTTGACCGCATGGCGGCCCACGGCGTGCGCCAGAGCGCCACCCTGGGGCAGCACACCAATGACCGCATGATCTCCTTCTACATGAAGTCGCCGTCGGGCTTCGATATCGAATACGGCTTTGGCGGCGCGGTGGTGGACTGGCAGCAGCACCTGGTGCACGAGTTCTCCCGGGTCAGCCTGTGGGGCCACGATTTCTCCGTCGGAGCACAGGGGTAAGCCATGGCAGACAAACAGATGACCGCGCAGCAGGCCGTTGCGCGTATCGAAGACGGCATGATCGTCGGGATCGGCGGCTGGGGGCCGCGGCGCAAGCCGATGGCGCTGGTGCGCGAGTTGCTGCGCTCGCCCGTGCGCGACCTGACGGTGGTGGCCTACGGCGGTGCCGATGTGGGCATGCTCTGCGCGGCGGGCAAGGTAAAGAAGCTCGTGTTCGCCTTCGTCTCGCTCGACTTCATTCCGCTGGAGCCGTACTTCCGCGCGGCGCGCCAGGCGGGCAGCCTCGACGTCATGGAAATCGACGAGGGGATGCTGATGCTGGGCCTGAAGGCGGCCGCCATGCGTGTGCCGTATATCCCGACCCGTATCGGGCTCGGCACCGACGTGCTCAGGCACAACCCGGAAATCCGCGTGGTGGCATCCCCCTACGACGACAAGGACTGGGTGGCCATGCCGGCGTTGCCGCTGGACATTGCGCTGTTGCACGTGGACCGTGCCGACGCGCGCGGCGTGTGCCAGGTCAAGGGCCCGGACCTCTATATGGACGATCTGTTTGCGCGCGCCGCCCGTGCGACCTATGTCAGTTGCGACGAGTTGGTCGACGGCAGCCATTTCGAGCAGGCCGACGAGGCCCGCTATGTGTTCTGGGAGCGCGCGCAGACCACCGGCGTGGTCCATCTGCCTGGCGGCGCGCACCCGAGCGCCTGCGCGCCGCTGTACGGCTTCGATGCCGCGCACTTCAAGACCTACGCCGCCAGCGCGCGCGAGGCCGGTGGCTGGCAACAGTACTACGACGAGTACGTCGCCTGTGGCGAAGCCGAGTACCTGCGGCGCGTGGGTGGCGTCGAGTCGATCCGTAAATTGCCGCTACCGGTGTTCTGAGAGGGCCTCAAGATGAATGAAGTCACTTTGGTCGATCGCGCGATCTGCGCCGCGGCCCGTGCCTGGCAGGACGATGGCGAAGTGCTGGCCACCGGCATCGGCATCGTGCCGCGGCTGGCCGCCTCGCTGTGCATGGCGTCGCTGAACCGCGACCTGATGATGACCGACTCCGAAGCGTGGCTGGTCCGCGAGCCGGTGCCGCTGGGCCCGCGCGGCGACTATCAGGTGCGGCGCGAGAGCTGGATGGGCTTTGCGCGCATCTTTGACAACGTATGGGGTGGCAAGCGCCACGCCATGGTCGGGCCGACCCAGATCGACCGCTTCGGGCAGGCCAATATCTCGATGGTGGGCAGCGATTACCGGCAACCCAAGGTCCAGATGCTGGGCGTGCGGGGCTTTCCCGGCAATTCGATCAGCCACGCCAACTCATTCTTCGTGCCGGCCCACAGCCCCAAGGTGTTTGTCGCGGGCGAGGTCGACATGGTGGCGTCGATCGGCTACAACCCGGCGCGCCTGCCGCGTGGCTACGGCATGGACGAGATCGATATCCGTCTGGTGGTCACCAATCTCTGCGTGATGGATTTTGGCGGGCCCGGCCACGCGCTGCGCTTGCGCTCGCTGCATCCCGGCATATCCGTCGCGCAGGTCCAGGAGGCCACCGGCTTTCCGATCGCGGTCCCGGCCGACGTGAGCCAGACGCCCGCGCCCACGCCGGAGGAACTGGCCCTGCTGGCGCGGCTCGATCCCCACAACCTGCGGGCGACGGCGTTGGGCGCCTAGTCGCGGTTCCACTCCCGGGTCCGTTCACGGGTCCATTCACGGGTCCATTCACGGGTCCATTCACGGGTCCGTTCGCGGACTGATTGCCGGGTCATTCGGCGGGTTCCGCCAGCAGGAGACAGACATGAGTTTTTCATTACCTTCATCCGACCAACTGGTCACCCGCACCGACGAGTCTGTCTATGAGACGGATACGCCGGTGCTGTATGCAGTGCGTGACGGCATCGCCAGCGTGACGATGAACCGGCCCGGGTTCAACAACGCGCAGAACTCGCAGATGACCTACGCGCTGGACGCGGCGTTCCGCCGCGCCGTCGACGACGATGCCGTGCGGGTGATCGTGCTGCGCGGCGCCGGCAGGCACTTCAGCGCGGGCCATGACATCGGCACGCCGGGACGCGACGTCGACAAGTCGTTCGAGCGCGCGCATTTGTGGTGGGACCATACCAACAAGCCGGGCGCGGAATTCAACTATGCGCGCGAGCAGGAAGTCTATCTGGGCATGTGCCGGCGCTGGCATGCGCTGCCCAAGCCGACCATTGCCATGGTGCAGGGCGCCTGCGTGGCCGGGGGACTGATGCTGGCCTGGGTGTGCGACCTGATCGTGGCGGCGGAGGGTGCCTTCTTCCAGGATCCCGTGGTGCGCATGGGCATCCCCGGGGTGGAGTATTTCGCGCATGCGCATGAGCTGAATCCGCGCGTGGCCAAGGAGTTCCTCTTTCTCGGCGAGCGCATGGACGCGGGCCGCGCCCATGCCATGGGCATGGTCAACCGCGTGGTGCCGGCGGACCAGCTCGAAGCCGCGGTCTATGACATGGCGGCGAAGATCGCGCGGCAGCCGCGCCTGGGCCTCGCCCTGACCAAGCAGGTCATCAATGGCGTGGAAGAGCTGCAGGGCCTGCGCGCCACGATGGACATGGCGTACGGCTATCACCACCTGGCGCATGCACACAGCCAGGTGCTGGGCGAGGGACCCCTCGGTGGCCACGATGCGCGGTCGATGGTATCGGCCAATAAACAGGCGGCGGCTCCTGGCGCGGGAGAGCGGTCGTGAGTGCCGCAGGAGCACAGCACAACCCGCTGCATATGCCGCTGCACACGCCGCTGTGCGAGCTGCTGGGCTGCCGGTATCCGGTGATCCAGACCGCGATGGGCTGGGTGGCGGGCGCCGAGCTGGTGGCCGCCACCTGCAATGCGGGTGGCTTTGGCTTCCTGGCGGGCGCCACGATCGCGCCCGAGCGGGTCGAGGCGGAAATCGTGCGGGTCAGGGAACTGACCGGCGACAAGCCGTTCGGCCTCAACTTCCATATGTTCCAGCCCAATGCCCGGCAACTGCTCGATCTGGCGGTGCAGCACCGGGTGCGCGCGGTCAGCTACGGGCGTGGCCCTGACAAGCAGACCATTGGCCGCCTGCGTGACGCCGGCATCGTCTGCATGCCCACCGTCGGCGCGCTCAAGCATGCGCTGAAGGCTGTGGAACTTGGCGCCAACGTGGTCACGGTGCAGGGCGGCGAAGGCGGCGGCCATACCGGCTCGGTGCCCACCACGGTGCTGCTGCCGCAGGTGCTGGACGCCGTGCAGGTGCCGGTGGTTGCCGCCGGCGGCTTCTACGACGGCCGCGGCCTGTTGGCGGCGCTGGCCTACGGGGCGCAGGGCATTGCCATGGGCACGCGCTTCCTGATGACCAGCGACAGCGGCATCCCGCCGCAGACGCTGCAGCGCTATCTGGACGCCCGCGACCCGGAGCGCATCCGCGTTTCCCTGCTGGTCGACGGGATGCCGCAGCGCATGATCGAAAACGAATACCTGGCCGCGCTGGAACAGGCATCGCCACTGTCGCGCGTGCTGCTGGCGCTGCGCAGCGCCTTTGCATGGAAGGCGCAGACCGGAATGTCGGCCGGCCAGGCGCTGTCGGTGCTGTGGCAGGCGCTGCGCTCCGATGCGGCCTCGGTGGCGCAGACCGTCATGGCGGCCAACGCGCCGATGCTGCTGCAGCGCTCCATGGTCGATGGGCGGCCTGCCGAGGGGGTGATGTCGGCCGGGCAGGTGGCCGCGCTGATCGGGCAGCTGCAATCGTGCCGCGAGGTCATAGAGGGCATCGTTGCACAGGCCTGCGCGCGCCGCGACGCGCTGGCGCCGTGAACCAAGGCAATTCATACGAGGTACGACATGTCCGAGCAGTTTTCATCCGAGGTGCATGACAACGGCGTGGCGGAAGTGGTGCTGCGGCACCCGCCGGTCAATGCCCTGAACAACGCCGGCTGGCACGCGCTGGCCGCCGAAATCGAAGCGCTGGGAGAGCGCGCCGACGTGCGCGTGATCGTCATCCGCGCCGAAGGCCGCGGCTTCTGCGCCGGCGTGGACATCAAGGAGCTTGCCGCCAACCAGGGGCTGATCGTTGCGGTCAATGCGGGCAACTACGCCACGTTCCGGGCCGTGCACCGCAACAAGGTACCGGTGCTCGCCGCCGTGCACGGATTCGTGCTCGGGGGCGGCATCGGCATCTGCGGCGCCGCCGACTTTGTCATCGCGGCCGACGATGCGAGCTTCGGCTTGCCGGAGGTCGACCGCGGCGCCATGGGCGGGGCCGCCCACCTGCAGCGCATGTTCGGCATCCAGAAGACGCGCTACCTGTTCTACACCGGCGCGATGATCGGCGCGGCCGAGGCGCTCGCGCTGGGCGCGGTGGAGCGGGTCGTGCCGGGCGAGGCGCTGCGCGCCACCGCGCTGGAGATCGCCGCGCGCATCGCGGCCAAGAGCCCGGCCATGATCCGCATCGCCAAGGAGGCCCTGGCCGGGATCGAGGACGGCAATCTGGAAGACAAGTATCGCTGGGAGCAGGGCTTCACGCTGCAGGCCTATATGAGCCCGGATTCCGCCGAAACACGCCAGGCATTCGTCGAGAAGCGCGGCGCGGCATTCTGAAGACAGGGAACAAGAACGGAAAGGGGGGGCAATGAACCTGAACAATACGCGGGAACAGGTGGCGTTCCGTCAGGAGGTGCGGGAATGGCTGCGCGAGCATGTGCCCACGGCACCCTTGCAAAGCTATGACACGCGCGTCGGCTTCGAGCAGCATCGGGCATGGGAGGGCGTGCTGGCCGAGGGCGGCTGGAGCAGCGTGACGTGGCCGGGCGCATTGGGCGGGCGCGATGCCGGCCTGATCGAGTGGCTGATCTTTGAAGAGGAATATGCGGCGGCCGATGCACCGCTGCGGGTCAACCAGAACGGCATCCTGCTGCTGGGGCCGACCCTGATGGAGTTCGGCACCGCCGAGCAGAAGGCGCGCTTCCTGCCGCGCATGGCACGCTGCGAGGACATGTGGGCGCAGGGCTGGTCGGAGCCGAACGCCGGCTCCGACATGGCCGCGATCAGCAGCAAGGCAATCCGGCACGGCGAGCGCTACGTACTGAACGGCCAGAAGACCTGGTCCACGCGCGCGATCTTTGCGAACTGGCTGTTCGGCCTGTTCCGCAGCGACCCGGCATCGCAACGCCATCACGGCCTGACTTACCTGCTGGTACCGCTGGACGCGCCCGGCATCACGGTGCGCCCGATCAAGGCGCTCAATGGCAAGGACGCATTCGCCGAGATCTTCTTCGACAACGTCGAGGTGCCGGTGGAAAACCGCGTCGGCGAGGAAGGCCAGGGCTGGCACGTGGCGATGGCCACGGCCGGCTTCGAGCGCGGCCTGCTGCTGCGTTCACCGGCCCGTTACCAGCGTACCGCCGAGAAGCTGATCCAGCTCTATCGCCAGCGCCAGGCCGCCGCGGATCTGGACCCCATGCTGCGCGATGCCGTGCTGCGCGCCTGGATGGGGGCGCAGGCCTACGGACTGGCCGCTTACCACACCGTGGGCCGCTTGCGCCAGGGCGCCACGATCGGCGCGGAGGCAAGCACCAACAAGATCTTCTGGTCGGAGCTCGACCTGGATATGCATGAAACCGCGATGCGCATCCTGGGCCCGGAGGCGGAGCTGCTGCGCGCGGCAGACACACCGGCCGCCCATGACTGGCTCGAGGGCTTTCTGTTCGCGCAGGCCGGTCCGATCTACGCCGGCACCAACGAGATCCAGCGCAACATCATTGCCGAGCGCGTGCTTGGCCTTCCCAAGAACTGAGCGGAGAGCTACCGATGGACTTCACCTTTTCCGCGGACCAGATTGCCTTTCGCGAGGCAGTCAGCCGCTTCCTGATGACCGAGGCGCCGCCCGAGCTGCTGCGCGAGATCTGGGAAACCGAAAGCGGCCGCTCGCCCGAGCTGTTCAGCAAGATCGCCGCGCAGGGCCTGAGCGGAATGTCCGTGCCCGAGGCGGAAGGCGGGATGGGCCTGAGCGACGTGGATTGGGCGCTGATGACGCAGGAGCTGGGTTACTACGCACTGCCCGACGCGCTGGCCGATACCGCCTATGTCGGCGCCGGCATGCTGGCCGGGCTCGAGCCTGGCCACCCAGCGCGCGCGCGCTGGCTGCCTGGTGTGGTGGATGGCGGCTGCCGGATCTCGGTAGGGCACCCGGTCAATGCCCTGGTGGCGGATGCGCACATGGCCGATGTCCTGTTGCTGCCGCATGCGGTGCCGGGTGGCACGGAGCTGCACGCGGTGCCGCGCGATGCGGTCGAACTGGTGCAGCCGCAGGCCAGTGTCGACGCATCGCGCCGTCTTGCCGCGGTGCGGTGGAGCCCTGGCCCCGCGACCCGGGTGGCCGCGGGTGAGGCCGGCCAGCGCCTGTGGAGCCACGCGCTGGAGCGCGGGGTGATCAACGTGGCGGGCCAGCTTGTCGGGCTGGCGCAGCGCATGCTCGACATGGCGGTCGACTACGTGGCGCAACGCAGGCAGTTCGGCAAGCCGATCGGTGCATTCCAGGCCGTCAAGCACCATCTGGCCGACGTGGTCACCCGCATCGAATTTGCCAGGCCGGTGCTGTATCGCGCCGCCTATGCGCTGGCCCACGACGAGCGCCACTGCGCGCTGCTGAGCTCGCATGCCAAGCTGGCCTGCGCCGATGCCGCCTGGACGGCGGCGCGCAAGGCGATGCAGGTGCACGGCGCGATGGGCTACACCTGGGAGGTCGACCTGCAGATGTTCGCCAAGCGGGCCTGGGCGCTCGATGCGGCGTGGGGCGATCGCGGCTTCCACAAGGCCCGGGTCGGCGCCGCGCTGTTCGCCGACGACGCCCCGCTGGGCCCGACGGCATCATTCAACCCCTGAACCCGGAGACCATACCGTGGCAGAAGCCTATATCGTGGACGCCCTGCGTTCACCCACCGGAAAACGCCGCGGCTCGCTCGCGGCCATGCACGGCGCCGACCTTGGCGCGCACGTGATCGAGGCGCTGGTCGCGCGCAACCCGATTCCCGCCGATGAGTATGACGACGTGATCTTTGGCTGCGTGGATACCATCGGCGCACTGGCCGGCGACATTGCCCGCACGGCGTGGCTGGCCGCCGGCATGCCGATGGTGGTGCCGGGCACGACCGTGGACCGTCAGTGCGGCTCGTCGCAGCAGGCCATCCACTTCGCTGCGCAGGCGGTGATGAGCGGCACGCAGGACGTGGTGCTGGCCGGCGGCGTGCAGACCATGTCGAGCATTCCGATCTCGTCGGCGATGCTGGCGGGGCAGCCGCTCGGGTTTACCACGCCGTTTGCGCAAAGCCGCGGCTGGCAGGCGCGCTTTGGCGATGCGCCGGTCAACCAGTTCTATGCCGCGCAGCGCATCGCCGACCATTGGGGGATCTCGCGCGAGGCGATGGAAGCCTTTGCGCTGGAGAGCCATCGGCGCGCGCTGCATGCCATGGCCGAAGGCCGCTTCGCGCGCGAGGTGGTACCGGTGCCCGGCATGCTCGACATGGACGAGACCGCGCGCGCCAGCACGCTGGAGAAGATGGCCGACCTGGCTCCGGTCGATCCGGACTATCCGAAGATCACGGCGGCGGTATCGAGTTCCACCTGCGATGCGTCCGCCGCCGTGCTGGTGGTATCGGAGGCGGCACTGAAGCGCTACGGGCTTACCCCGCGCGCGCGCATCCACCACCTGAGCGTGCGCGCAGACGATCCGATCTGGCACCTGACCGCGCCGATTTCCGCAACGGAACACGCGCTCAAGCGCTGCGGCATGCGGCTGCACGATATCGACCTGGTCGAGATCAACGAGGCCTTTGCGTCGGTGGTCATGGCCTGGCTGAAGGAAACGGACTATCCGCACGCGCGCACCAACGTCAATGGCGGCGCCATCGCGCTGGGCCATCCGCTGGGCGCATCCGGCGCGAAGCTGATGACCACGCTGCTCCATGAGCTTGAGCGCAGCGGCGGGCGCTTTGGCCTGCAGACCATGTGCGAAGGGGGCGGGCAAGCCAACGTCACCATCATCGAGCGGCTGTGAGCCGCTTCCCAAGTATTCTCAGGCGCCGATCCGGGCGCTTGCATCCACACGCTGACCGATCAAGCTCCACATGACTCTCTGCAAAGACCGTACCGTCATCATCACCGGCGCCGGCGGGGGCCTCGGCCGCGCCTACGCACTCGCCTTCGCCGACGCGGGCGCCAATGTCGTCGTCAACGATATCCGGGCCGAGGCTGCCGCTGCCGTGGCCGCCGAAATCCGTGCCGCCGGCGGCAGCGCGCTGGCCGACCACGGCGACATCACCGGCGTGGCCGGCGCGCAGGCCATCGTCGATGCCGCGCTGGCGGCCTTCGGCGAGGTCCACGTGCTGGTCAACAACGCCGGCATCCTGCGTGACCGCATGTTCCTGTCGCTCTCCGAGGAGGATTGGGATGAGGTCATGCGCGTTCATCTCAAGGGCCATTTCTGCCTGGCCAATGTGCTGGCGCGGCGCTGGCGCGACGCCGCCAAGGCCGGCGCGCCGGTCGATGCCCGCATCATCAATACGAGTTCGGGCGCCGGCCTGCAGGGATCGGTCGGGCAGTCGAACTATGCCGCGGCCAAGGCCGGCATTGCCGCACTGACACTGGTGCAGGCGGCGGAACTGGCGCGCTACGGCGTCACCGCCAATGCGCTGGCCCCCGCGGCGCGCACATCCATGACAGAAGGCGCCATGCCGGAGATGGTGAAGAAGCCCGACAGCGGCTTCGATGCGTGGGACCCGGCCAATGTCGCGCCGCTGGTGGTCTGGCTGGGCAGCCCGCTGTCCCGCCATGTGAGCGGCCGCTGCTTTGAAGCAAAGGGTGGCGAACTGTCCATGGCCGACGGCTGGCGCACGGGGCCCGCCGTTGACAAGGGCGGGCGCTGGGAACCCGGTGAACTGGCCGGGGTGGTCGAGCAGCTGATCGCCGCCAGCGTTCCGCCCCAGAAGGTGTATGGCACCTGAACGCCTGAACGCCTGAACGCCTGAACGTCTGCAAGGGCCACGGCGCGTCGTCCGTCAGGACGATGCCGCCGCAATCCGCCCGCGCCAAGATGCACGCATTGCAACGGATACTGCCTGAGGCAACCGAAATGAACTCCGCCCCCGACTATGTCGCCCCCCACGGCCTGCTGCGCGGCAAGTCCGTCCTCGTGACGGCTGCCGCCGGCGCCGGCATCGGCTTTGCGGTGGCGCGCCGCGCCGCCGAGGAAGGCTGCCGCGCATTGTTCGTCTCCGACGTGCATGAGCGGCGCCTGCACGAAGCAGTCAACACCATCCGCGAAGCCACCGGCTTGCAGCAGGTCTACGGCCAGTTGTGCGATGTCAGCCAGGAGGCGCAGGTGCAGGCGCTGGTGTCCGCCGCCCATGCGCAGCTTGACGGGATCGACGTGCTGGTCAACAACGCCGGCATGGGCACCAGCTGCCGCGTCGTCGACATGGACGACGACGAATGGAGCAGGGTGGTCGATATCACGCTGGGGGGCACGTTCCGCATGACGCGCGCGGCGCTCAGGGTGATGCAGCCGCGTGGCCGTGGCGTGATCGTCAACAACGCCTCGGTGCTGGGCTGGCGCGCCCAGGTCGAGCAGGCCCACTATGCCGCGGCCAAGGCCGGGGTGATGGCGCTGACGCGTTGCGCGGCGATGGAGGCCGCCGAGTATGGCATCCGCATCAATGCGGTGGCCCCGTCCATCGCGATCCATGCCTTCCTGAAAAAGTCCGCCGCGCCGGAACTGCTTGAGCAGCTGGCAAGCCGCGAGGCGTTCGGGCGTGGCGCGGAACCCTGGGAGGTGGCCAATGTGATGGTGTTCCTCGCCAGCGATTACGCCTCTTACATGACCGGCGAGACGATCTCGGTCAGTTCCCAGCACGCGTGAGGGCAGCCATGACCATCTGCTTCGATGCCGTGGCGGCCGTGCTGGACGCGCGCGGCCAGGATCTTGGCGTGACCGGCTGGATTACGCTGGGCCAGGAACGTATCAGCCAGTTCGCCGACGCCACCGGGGATCACCAGTGGATCCATGTCGATCCGGAACGCGCCCGCGAAGGCCCGTTCGGCGGCTGCGTGGCGCATGGCTACCTGACGCTGGCGCTGGCCAACCTGTTCCTGCCGCAGCTGGTGCGTTATGAGCGCTTGCGCCTCGGCGTCAACTACGGATGCGACCGCGTGCGCTTTCCGGCGCCGGTCAGGGCAGGCGCGCGGGTGCGCGGACACGGACAGGTAGTGGGCGCCGAAGCGGTCGGGGACGGCGTCCAGGTGACGGTGCGCATCACCGTGGAGGTCGAAGGCACCGATAAGCCTGGCTGCGTGGCCGACACCATCAGCCGCCTGTATTTCGAATAACGCGGCAGGCGCCTGGCCGGCATGCTCCGGCCATACGGGCGCGGCACCGCCACCGCACCAACCCGCACCAACCCGCACCAACCCAACCCGAGGTTCATCATGCAAGAAGCCGTTATCGTTTCCACCGCGCGCACGCCGATCGGCAAGGCTTTCCGTGGCGCCTTCAACGACACCGAGGCGCCCGTGCTGGGCGGGCATGTCATCCGCGCCGCGCTGGACAAGGCCGGGGTAGCGGGCGAGGAGGTCGACGACATCGTGCTTGGCATTGCCGCGCAGCAAGGCACGCAGGGCTATAACCTTGGCCGTCTGTGCGCGTATACGGCGGGACTGCCGGACAGCGTGGGCGGCATGACGATCGACCGCATGTGTGCCTCGGGGCTGGTCAGCATCGCTGCCGCGGCAAAGAGCATCATGACGGGCGAGCACACCATTGCCGTGGCGGGGGGCCTGGAGTCGATCTCGCTGGTGCAGAACCCGCACAAGAACAGCTATCGTGCCCAATCCCAGGCGGTGCTGGCGGCGGCGCCCGCGGCCTATATCCAGATGATCGAGACCGCCGAGGTGGTGGCCGCGCGCTACGGCATCCCGCGCACCGCGCAGGATGAGTATGCCCTGCGCAGCCAGCAACGGACGGCGGCCGCGCAACAGGCCGGGCTGTTCGACGATGAGATCGTGCCGCTGGCCAGCACGCGCGCGCTGTTTGACAAGGCCGGCAACGCGGCCGGCAGCGAGGCGGTCAGGCTGGCGCGTGACGAAGGCAACCGGGCCGACACGACGCTGGAGAGCCTGGCTGCGCTCAGACCCGTCTGGAAGGGCGGCGAATGGGCAGCGCAAGGCCTGCATATCACCGCTGGCAATGCCTCGCAGCTCTCCGATGGCGCCTCGGCCTCGGTGCTGATGTCGGCCAGGGAAGCGGCGCGCCGCGGGCTGCGGCCGCTCGGCGCTTACCGTGGCATGGCGGTCGCCGGCTGCCGGCCGGAGGAGATGGGCATCGGCCCGGTGTTCGCGATTCCGAAACTGTTGTCAGCGCACGGGCTGACCGTGGGCGATATCGGGCTGTGGGAGATCAATGAAGCCTTTGCCTGCCAGGTGATCTATTGCCGCGACCGTCTTGGCATTCCGGCCGACCGGCTCAATGTCAACGGGGGCGCGATTGCAATCGGGCATCCCTTCGGGATGTCGGGGGCGCGGCTGGTTGGCCATGCGCTGCTGGAAGGGCGTCGCCGTGGTGTCCGCTACGTGGTGGTCAGCATGTGTGTCGGCGGCGGAATGGGCGCCGCGGGCCTGTTCGAAGTACGCTAGCCACGGCTGGCTGCGGAGCGCGCGATGGTCAGGCGGACCGCCTTGCAGGCGGATCAGACGAGGACGAGCATCATGCGTGCCGCCGAGGGCGCGTTCTGCGCCGCCGGCTTTGCCGGGACCACGCTGGAAGATATCGCCCGCGTGGCAGGTGTGACCCGCGGCGCGGTCTACTGGCACTTTGAGAGCAAGCAGCACTTGCTGGAGAACGTGTGCCAGGCCGCCGTGCTCTCTTTCGATGAAGCGTTCGCCGCGCCTGCGGCAGGCTCGCCGTTGCAGGCGCTGGCGGTGACCGCCGAGGTGTTCTTCCAGACCGTTGCCGGGCGGCACGATGCGCGACAGCGCAGCACGCTGCTCTTCAAATGGGGGGAGCAGGGCGGCGCCGACATCATCCGCGACAAGCGCATCGCATTGAGCGCACGCCTGCGTGCCCATGCGGGCGGGTGCCTGGAGCTGGCGGTGGCGTCGCGGCTCCTGCCGGCCAGCACCAATATCCTCACCGTGGCGCTGGCCTATGAGGCCTATGTGTTCGGGGTACTGGAAAGCTGGCTGTTTGCGCCAAGCTTCGACCTGGCCGGGCGCGCGGAGGAACTGGCCGGCAAGGCCATCGGTCTGGTGCGGGCATGAGCGCGGCGACAATCCGGCCCGCCGAGGCAGCCGAGCCGTGGCTCACGGCCTCTGCACCGGCCCGGCGGGCAATGCCTGCGGCATGCGGTGCCGGGAACGCCAACACCGGGGCGCTGGCGCGGCAAAGGCTTCTCGCCCAGGTGCGCCGGCTGACCGAGCAGCTCAAGCGCCGTGCCGAGCGCGCCGGCATCTTCGCGCGGGTCACGCCCGATGGCCTGGCCAGGGCGGAATTGCAGCGGTGCCTGGAAGAAGCCGGGCAGCATGCGGGTCAGGGCGCCGCATGCCGATGCCTGGTCCTGCTGGCGTGCGCCGTGGATGGCGGCACGTCCATCAGCATCGAGGTGTTCGAGAAATGCCGGGAGCTGGCCGAGCGTTCGTCCGATCCCGCCTTGCGTGCGCTCTTCTTCACCTGCGCACGCCGCATCGTGCTCGGCGAGCCGGTAAAAGTGCAAATTCCCGGGAACCCGTCCTTAGTCCCTACGGACGATGCCCGGCGGGCTGAGGGCGGAAAGAATAAATTGCGGGGCTGCCGGCAGTCTGGGCAGTCCACCTGACGCCCCGGGCCTCATTTGCAGTCAGGCCAGGGGCCGCGCAAAATGATGCCAGCGTGCGGGCCGAACTGCCATTTCCCATGCGTTCCAGGGAAAACCCCAGTGCCGGCGCCAGGTAGGGAACAGGCCCCAACGAGATCAATCGAGACACAGCCAGGAACCATCATGCCTGATTCACTCGCGCCGGAAGCGCTGCCAGCGCTCGATCAATACGAATACCTCGACATGGACGCCATGGAGATGGCGGCCGCGGTCAGCATGGGCGAACTGGAGCCCGCTGCCTTGCTCGCCGCGGCCATGGCGCGCTGCGATGCCGTCGACCCCATCGTGCGCTCGGTCAACATGCGCCACGACGCGCATGCCCGCGCGCACCTGCGGCAACTCGGCAGCGCCGGCCTGCTCGGGACGGCACCCCTGGCCGGCGTGCCGATGCTGATCAAGGACATGAACACGTACCTGGCCGGCACGAAGACTACCAACGGCAGCCGTTTTCTCGCGCAGGGCGCGGCCGCCACGCATACCAGCACGATTGTCCACCGCTACGAAGAGGCCGGCATGCTGGTGTTCGGCAAGACCACCACACCGGAGTTCGGGCTCGCGACCACCACGGAATCCGCGCTGTGGGGCCGAACCCGCAATCCATGGAACCTGGGGCGCAGTGCGGGCGGGTCATCGGGGGGTGCGGCGGCGGCCGTGGCGGCCGGCATCGTGCCGGTTGCCCATGCAACCGATGGCGGCGGATCGATCCGGATTCCGGCTGCGTATTGCGGCGTGTTCGGCCTGAAGCCGACCCGCTATCGCACGCCCCAGGGGCCCGGCGCATTCGAAGGCTGGTTCGGGGCAAGCTGCGGCCACGTGGTCTCGCGTACGGTCCGCGATTCGGCGCTGGTGCTCGACGTCAGCCACGGGCGCGAACGTGGCAGTCCGTACTGGCTGCCTGCCGTGCCGAGATCGTTCGTGGAATGCCAGGCCGAGGATCCGGGCCCGCTGCGCATCGGCCTGGTGACCGCTGCGCTGACCGGCGTGCCGCTCGACCCGGAGATTGCCGCGGTCCTGCAGGAAACGGCCCGCCTGCTGGAGGCAATGGGACATCGGATCGAGCCGGCGCGGCTGCCGGTCGACCCGGCCAGCCTGTTCAGCGCGCATGGCGCCGCCTGCGGCGCGGCGCTGGTCACGGCGATCCGCGATCGCGAGGCCGCGGCGGGGCGCGAAGCCACGGCGGACGACCTGGAGGCGATCACCTTCGAGCTCTACCAGCGCAACAAGGCGAGCAGCGCCGAGAACCTGTTCCGGGCGCGCCGCACCTTTGACCAGGTGGCATTGGCCATGGACCAGATGATGGAGCGGTACGACGTGCTGCTGTCCCCGGTCACCGCCGGCCAGACGCCGGTCCTCGGCGATTTCGGGCTCGACCAGCCCTACGCGTCCTATGCCACGAAGATGATGGGCAGCGCCGCCTTCACCGTGGTGGCAAACGTCAGCGGACAGCCGTCGATGTCGTTGCCCAGCGGTTTCACGGCCGACGGCATGCCGGTCGGCATGATGTTCACGGCCGCCTTGTGCCGCGAGGACATCCTGTTCTCGCTGGCCGGGCAGATCGAAAGGGCCCGTCCATGGAGCTTGCCGCCCGCCGGCTGGGAACGCAGCATGGCGGCCACGGATCTTCCCCGCGCCTGAACACGGTCGGTTCCCACCCGGCGCGGCCGACGCGCACGCATCCACCCAATCTTAGCGAGCCACTGCCATGAAGCACGAAGTCCCCGGTGCGCGTCAGCGCTACACCCTGCTCCTGTTGTTTCTCGTCACGGTCATCAACCTGATTGACCGGCAGGTGATAGGCGTGGTGATCGAGCCGATCAAGCACGAGTTCCACGTCTCCGACGCGGCGATGGGCCTGCTGACCGGGCTTGCCTTTTCCGTAGTCTATTGCTGTTGCGCCATTCCCATTGCACGCTATGCTGATCGCGCCAACCGGCGCAATGTCATTGCCGCCAGCTGCATGGCCTGGAGCGTCATGACCATCGTGTGCAGCGCCGTCACGGGCTACTGGCAACTCGCCATTGCCCGCATGGGCGTTGCCATTGGCGAGTCGGGCAGCAATGCGCCATCGATGTCGATGATTGCGGATCTCTATCCGCCCCAGCGCCGTGCCAGGGCGATCAGCATACTGATGCTGGCGGCGCCGGTCGGCACGCTGATCGGGATGAGCGCCGGCGCCTATCTCACCTACTACTACGGATGGCGCGTGACGTTCTTCTGGCTCGGCCTGCCCGGACTTGCCGTTGCCTTGCTGCTGCGCGCGACGGCCCGCGAGCCGGCCCGCATCGACTACCCGGGCGATGCCAGGGGCGTCGCCGCACCGCGCGGGCAGCCGGTGGGAGAGGTGCTGGGCGAAATCCTGAGCTCGCGCACGTTCGTCACGATCGTCGTCTCGGGCGCGTTGCTTGCGTTCTCGGGCTATGCCTTCGGGATCTGGAGTACGGCCTTCCTGGTACGCACCCATGGCATGACGCTGCGGGATGCCGGCGCCCTGATGGGCCTGGCCGCCGGCCCCGGCGCCGTGATCGGTTCGCTGACGAGCGGATGGCTGGCGGACCGGCTGGCGCGCCGCGATGCCCGCTGGCAACTGGGCATCCCGGTGATCGGGGCGCTGCTGACGTTCCCCAGCGCGCTTGCGGTGACGCTGGCGCCGGTGCATGCGGCCTGGCACCTGGGCACGCTGGCGATACCCGCGGTCGGTCTGCTGATCTTCTGCATGTCGGTATTCGGGATGTGGTGGATGGCGCCGAGCTATTCCGCGGTCACGCAGCTGTTCCCGGGGGATCGCCGTGCCACGGTCATCGCGATCTACAACTTTGGCATTCTCGCGGTCGGTGCGGGGTTGGGCCCGCTGGCGGTGGGGGTGCTCAGCGACGGGCTGGCCGCACAGTTTGGCAGCGCGGCGCTGGGCCATGCGCTTGCCGCGTCGTCGCTGGCCAATCTTGTCGCCGCGGGGTTGCTCGCGACGGCGCTCAAATCGTTCGCCCGGGCGTTGCCGGAAGCCGCCGGCGTGGCGGCGGGCAAGGGCATCGCGGAACCTGAGAAGCGCGCCGCAGCACGCGCATAGGGAGCCGCATAAAAGAGGTGCTTCGGACTTTCGCGTGGGTACTGCATACGGGTGCGAGTGGCCGGAAGCAAAACGCTGGTTTGCTCCCCCATGAAATGCATGAAATGGGAGGGGCCGCCCAATCAAAATTCGGTGTGGCCGTGTGGAGCGCCCGAGGGGCGGGCCACACCCATCCGCGATGCGAAGCGAGCCGTGAAGGCACCAAAGGCCGCCTGCAGGCGGCCGGTCTGCCCGCGCCACGGGACCAGCCCGGGCGCGGGGACGCCTCAGTTCACATCAGCCCGCGCTGGCGCGCCAGCGCCAGCGCCGTGTCTTCGATCATGTCCTCCTGACCGCCAACCAGCCGCTGCCGGCCAAGCTCCACCAGGATCTCGCGTGCCGGGATGCGGTACTTGGCCTCGGCACGCTTGGCGAACAGCAGGAACGACGAATAGACCCCGGCATAGCCCAGCGTGAGCGCGTCGCGGTCGATGCGGATCGGATGGTCCATGATCGGCACCACCAGGTCCTCGGCGACGTCGGCAATGCGAAAGACATCGACACCGGTCTCGATGCCCATCCGCTCGCACACGGCTACCAGGACTTCCATTGGCGTGTTGCCGGCACCTGCGCCCAGGCCGGCCGCCGCGGCGTCGATGCGGGTGGCGCCGCAGGCGATCGCCGCCAGCGAGTTGGCGACGCCCATGGCCAGATTGTGATGGCCATGGAAGCCCAGCTCCGTTTCCGGGCGCAGCGCCTGGCGCACTGCCGTCAGCTTTTCGGTGACGTCGTGTGGCAGCATGTGGCCGGCCGAATCGGTGATGTACAGGCAATTGGCACCGTAGCTTTCCATCAGCAGCGCCTGCTTCACCAGCGTCTCGGCTGGCGCCATATGCGCCATCATCAGGAACCCGACGGTATCCATGCCGAGTTCGCGCGCCTTGCCGATGTGCTGTTCGGAGACATCTGCTTCCGTGCAATGCGTGGCCACGCGGATGGTATGGACGCCCAGGTCGTGGGCCATGCGCAGGTGGTCCACCGTGCCGATGCCGGGCAGCAGCAGGGCGGATACACGTGCCTGCTTCACCTCGCCCAGCACAGCCTGCAGGTAGGCTTCATCGCTGTGCGCGGGAAAGCCGTAGTTGACGGAGGCGCCGCCCAGGCCGTCGCCGTGGGTGACTTCCAGCAGCGGCACCCCGGCCGCATCCAGGCCGCGCGCAATGCGCTTCATCTCCTCAAGCGAGATCTGGTGGCGCTTCGGGTGCATCCCGTCGCGCAGGGTCATGTCATGCAGGGTAATGGTCTGTCCCATGTTTTCTCCTCAGGCGAGCGGGGGGGATGATGGCGTGCCGTGCGCCGGCGCGTCATGGCGCATGGCGGCGGCGATGCACTCGGCGGTGCGGGCAGCCGATGCGGTCATGATGTCGAGGTTCCCCGCATATTTCGGCAGGTAATCCCCCAGGCCCTCCACTTCCAGGAAGATGGAGACGCGCTTGCCGTCGAACACCGGCCCGTTTTTCAGCGTGTAGCCTGGGACATACTTCCGGACCTCCTCGATCATGGCGTGCACGGAGGCGGTGATGGCTGCCACGTCCGGGTCTTCATCGGTGAGGCAATGGATCGTGTCGCGCATGATCAGCGGCGGCTCGGCCGGGTTGATGACAATGATCGCCTTGCCCTGGCGCGCGCCACCCACCGCTTCAATGGCGCCGGCAGTGGTTTGCGTGAACTCGTCGATGTTGCGGCGCGTGCCCGGGCCGACCGAGCGCGACGACACGGTGGCAACGATCTCGCCATAGGCTACCGCCTGGACGCGTGACACGGCATAGACCATGGGGATGGTCGCCTGGCCGCCGCATGTCACCATGTTGACGTTCATCTCGTTGCTGCCGATGTGGGCGTCGAGATTGACCGGGGGCACGCAGTACGGTCCGATCGCCGCCGGCGTCAGGTCGATCACGCGCACGCCTCGCGCGGTCAGCGCGGCCGAATGGGCGGCGTGGACATAGGCGGAGGTGGCGTCGAACGCGATACGGATATCGTCGTCGGCAAGATGCGGCAGCAAGCCATCGATGCCGTCGCTGGTGGTCTTCAGGCCCAGCTCGCGCGCGCGGGCAAGGCCATCCGAGGTCGGATCGACGCCGACCATCCAGACCGGCTCAAGGATCTCGCTGCGGAGCAGCTTATAGAGGAGATCGGTGCCAATGTTTCCTGGCCCGATCAGGGCGCATTTGATTTTCTTCATGGAGCCTCGCGTGAGAGAAGTTCAGCGGCGCAGTTGCCCCTGTGGCCGAGGGACATGTCTGGTTGGAGTGGGACCTGCAGGACAGAAGCATCGGCAGTGCGCCAATGAACGCCCCATCGTAAGTGGAGCGACCCTCCGTTTCGTCGTCCGAACGAAGGATGCATGGCGCGAAGGGTAGAACGGCCGGCTGATGCAACGTGGCACCGATGCCGTGCATTGGTCTGATTTCCCCGGACAGGCCGATTGGGTGACAATCCATATTTGTCCAACCGGGCTGACCCGCCTAACCAAATGACTGCCACCATCGTGATGATCTTTCTCGTTGTCTACCTGGGGATGATTCTCGGTGGGCTCCCCTTCCTTCAACTGGACCGGACGGGAGTGGCACTGCTTGGTGCCATTGCCTTGATCAGTGTCGATGCCGTCAGTCTGGAAGAGGCAGCGGGCTCCATCCATCTGCCGACGGTGATCCTGCTGTTCTCCTTTATGGTGGTGTCGGCACAGATGCGGCTGGGCGGCTTTTACGACTGGATCACGCACCGGTTCGTTTCATTGTCGTTCAGTCCGCCCGGCTTGCTCGGGGCGCTTATCTTTGGCGTCGCGGCGCTGTCGGCCGTCTTCAGCAACGATATCGTCTGCCTGGCCGTTGCCCCGGTGCTGATCGATGCCTGCCAAAGGCGGCACCTCGATCCAATGCCCTATCTGCTGGCGCTTGCCTGTGCCTCCAATATTGGTTCCGCCGTCACATTGATCGGGAACCCCCAGAACATGCTGATCGGCCAGACGTTGCACATGCCGTTCTTTGCCTATGTTGGCGAGGCGATGGTGCCCGTGACCTTCGGTCTTTTGGCAACGTGGGCATTGATTGCCTGGCAGGCAAAGGGTCGCTGGTCGGCGCCCGCAAGCGCCGTGGGCATGCGCGATGAGGCGGCACGCCGTGCCGACGAAGTGCCACTGGACCGCTGGCAGACTGCCAAGGGCCTCACAGTTGCTGCCGTGCTCCTTGTGGCGTTCCTCGTTGGACTCTGGCCGCGCGAGCACGTGGCGCTCATCGGCGCTGGCGTGTTGTTGATGAGCCGGAAAATGCATTCAGCCCGGACGCTTGGCCTCGTGGACTGGGAACTCCTGGTCCTGTTCATGGCGCTCTTCGTCATCAATCATGCGCTACGGCAATCCGGCGTCGCCGCCGCCGTCATCGACGACTTCGCCGCTGCCGGACTTCACCTCGACCAGCTTGCACCGCTGTTCGGGGCCACCTTTGTTCTGTCGAACCTTGTATCCAATGTGCCGGCCGTGATGCTGCTACTGCCGCTGGCGCATCACGAGATGGCTGGACCGCTCCTTGCCTTGGTCAGTTCGCTGTCCGGCAACCTGTTCATCGTCGGCAGCATCGCGAACATCATCGTGGTGGATGCCGCGGCCAGGCGCAACATCCGAATCGATTGGCGTCGCCATGCGACAGTGGGTGTACCGGTGACACTCGTGACGCTGGCGATATCCGCTGCCTACCTGGCCCTTCGCGTGCATTTCGGCGCTTCGGGGGGATAGCTGCAGACCCTGCGGTCATTTGCGTAGCCGCAGCGCCGAGTGCGGCATTCGGTACCCCTTTTGACGCACCCTTTCCTGGGTGAGCGCGCATGACAATGCAATTGCATTGATTTGGTAGTTGATCTGCATTACCATGCAAGACATTCCCCTCTTCAACTGGAGAGCGCTATGCCTGCAACCCTCGAAGTCGAATCCACGTTGACCGACCGCTATCAGACAACGGTGCCGGAAACCGTGCGCCGCGCCCTGCGGCTGGGCAAGCGCGACAAGATCCACTACACGATCCGCCCCAGCGGCGAAGTCGTGCTGACGCGCGCCGAGGTATCCGAGGGAGACGACCCGGTGCTTGGGCAGTTCCTGGGCTTTTTGGCCCGAGACATCGCCAGCCATCCAGAGCGTCTGCAAGCCATTGATGGAGGTCTTGTACAGCGGTTACAGGCACTGGTCGGTGGCATCGACGTCGATCTCGATGCTCCCCTGTCGGCAGACGATGAATGAGCACAAGCAAGACTGGTCCCTTGGTCATCAACGGCTGGACGGTTTTTGCCCACCCCCTCTTCCTGGCGCAACTGGAAGCCCTGACCCAGCAAGTCGAAGCGTTCAAGCAAAAGGACCCTGTGGGCTACGCGAAGAAGAATGCCAGCAAGCGATTGGCCGCGATCGGCAAGTTGGCGTTTGACGTTATCCCGCAGGACCCAACCAGGCCAGAATATCGGCAAGGCAACAGTCTCGGCGACGAACACAAGCACTGGTTCCGCGCCGAGTTCTTTCAGCAGTACCGGCTGTTCTTCCGCTACCACGCGCCGGGCAAGGTGATCGTGTTCGCCTGGGTCAACGACGAGGACACCAAGCGCGCCTACGAAAGTAACGACCACGCCTACCGGGTGTTTCGCAGGATGCTGGAAAGCGGACATCCGCCAGACGATTGGCATCGGTTGCTGGCAGAGGTAAGTGCCGAGGGCCACCGCCTGCAGCGGTTTGCCACTGGGGCAACTCGCGCTTAGCGTTGCCATCCGATCTGGTGGTGCTCTGACATCCGCTGGTCGTCTCCGTCCCAACGCTCTGGCAGCGACTGCGACTGCCATGCGCCCTCCCGACACTTGCTAGCGCTGACAAGTGATGCCGGCGCGGGTTTTGCGCAGTGAGCCTCCGGTAGAGCCAGGTCAAATACCTGAACAACGTCGTCGTGCAGGACCATCGGGCGATCAAGCGCATCACCCGACCGATGCTCGGGTATAAAGCCTTTCGCTGCGCGAGCCTTCTCCTGGGTGGCATCGAGTTGATGCATATGATCGCCAAGGGGCAGATGCAGCGTCCCGGCCATGCTGCCGTGCGACAGTCCGGACTCCTCTACTTTGAAGGGAGCGTTTGGACGCTGCTCGCAGTTGACGGGGCAAGTAGCCCGAGCGTCGACGCTGAAGGCACCGCCTCCAGCATCGCCTGAAGCGTGTCCAGCACATTGGATATGCTATAGGCCGGCTCCCAGAACCGATTGGCCACTTGCAGATCCATGGCGGCTTCCCAGGCCGCCCACACTGCGCTGCCATATATACCAACCAGCGAGAGTCGCTGTTGAAGGATCTCGGGGGGAATATGGGGCAGCAGTGCCCCAAGGTGCGCCAGGCAGCGCCGATAACCCTTGTTCCAGGTTTCGCCTACCGCCTCCCGAAGCATTTCGCGATCGGTGAGTTGCACACTCGCGATCATGCGAATGTAGGTGTACTGGCCCGTCTGCTGGCCAAGTTCGAGCAGGGGGTACGCCAGCGCCTCGATCAAACCTCGTATCGACAGTGTTTGTGTCGCCTCCATCTGGTCAAGCATGGCCTGGCGCCGGGCATCGATGAGCTGAGCGCCGTCGCGCACCAACTCCTTGAGCAGGTCTCGCCTGGATCCGAAGTGATAGTGCAACGCGGCGTTGTTCCGCTGGCCCGCGGCCGACACGATCTCCTGCACTGTCACGCCTTCAACTCCGCGCAGGGCAAACAGCCGCTGTCCCGCCTGCTTGAGCCGAGCCCGCGTCTCCAAACCATCAGCCCTGAGGGTTTTCACTGATGTCATCTCTAGTTAAGCAATCTATATTAATTAAGACACACAACTTACTTATGCGCAAGGAGCGTATTAACATGCGAGTGATCATTGTAGGCGCGGGCATCGGAGGACTTTGTGCGGCACTGGCTCTGCGGCACCACGGCATCGACGCGGTAGTTCTCGAGCAAGCGGAAAAATTGACGGAGGTAGGGGCCGGCATACAGGTAGCAAGCAATGGAGCACTTGTGTTGCGTGAACTGGGCGTTGAAGCAGCCCTGGCTGCCGTTGCTACTCAGCCCGATGGATTTGACTACCGCGATCTGATCACTGGACGTCGACTGTATTTCGCGCCGCTCGGCCCGGAAGCCGCCAAGCGCTATGGTGCGCCGATGTACAACGTGCATCGTGCCGACCTGATTGACATCCTCGCGCGCGGGTTGCCTGCAAGTGCTATCCGACTCGGTGTCAAGGTCGCCTCTATTGGCCAGACCGCCGATCGGGCGTGGGTGGATCTTGTCGGAGGGGAGAGGGTCGAGGCTGACGTTGTGGTGGGTGCCGATGGTATTCACTCGGCCGTGCGTGCAGCGCTTCGGGGGCCGGAAAAGACTCAGTTCGCCAACATTCTGATGTGGCGCGCGCTGATTCCGGCCCATAAGCTTGCAGGCCTGCCGCTTCCCGTGCGAGGCAACAACTGGTTCGGCCCGGGACGCACCGTGATCTCGTATTGGGTGCGCCCGGACCTTTACAGCATTCTCGCGTCGGTGCCGGCGGGGGAAGTGCATCGCGAAAGCTGGAGCACCAGTGGCGACATCGAGGAACTACGACGCTCATTCCAGGGAGCCGAGCCGACGGTTACCGCATTGATTGACCAGGTGGAGACCAGCTTGATCACGGCAATGTATTACCGCGATCCGATCGAGCAGTGGAGCACCGGGCGCATCACGCTGCTTGGCGATGCTGCTCATGCCATGGTGCCATTCCTCGCGCAGGGCGCATGCCAATCCATCGAGGACGCCTGGACTCTGGCGGTCACCTTGGCAAGGGAGAGCAACGCGAGTATCGCCGAGCGACTGCTCGAGTATGAACGCCGCCGGCAACCACGCACCACACGCGTACAGGCCGGTGCCCGCGCCATTGTGAAAATGGTGCACGAATCCGATCCGGAGCGTGTGCGCGTACGAAATGGTCGCTGGAAAGGGATGGCTCGTATCGATCCCCTTGCCGAGACCTCCTGGGCCTTTGTATGGGGACACGACGAGCGCCTGGCAGCTCAGCAAGCTCCCGACGAAGTGGTGGGCATTGCCAATGCCCGCGAGGGGAGGCGCATGCAGCGGCCAGAGAGCCAGCGCGCATTCGACATCTGGAAAAATACATTCGCGCCGGAAGACGTGGCTCGCGGCCACGATGGCATGCGCGAGGCTTACGATCGCATGCTGCTGAGCCACTTCCCGGTGCCGCACGGCGCGTCCATAGAGCAAGTCGAACTCCATGGCGTGCAGGCGCTCAGAGTAGACGCCGCTGAAGCCTCAACAGAAAACCCCGTCGTGCTGCATTTTCATGGCGGCGCGTATGTGCTCGGTTCGGCGCGCAGTTCGCTGGAGTATGCGCATCGACTTTCCGCGGCAGTCCGCGGAGCCTGCTACACGGTCGAATACCGGCTGGCCCCTGAGCATCCCTATCCTGCCGCCGTCGACGATGCCCTGGACGCCTACCGTGGTCTTCTCGCTACCGGCGTCCCTTCTCGACAGATCATCCTCAGTGGCGAGTCGTCGGGCGGTGGACTGGCCCTGGCCCTGGCCATAGCGATCCGCAGCGCTGGCTTGCCTGCTCCTGCCGGCGTCTTCGCGGTCTGTCCCTTTGCCGACCTGTCGTTGAGCGATCCGAGCGTTCAGGCCCGCTCCGGAGACGACCCGGCAGCGCATCGGGATTCGCTGAGCCTGCTGGGAGCGTCCTACTTCCAAGGCCACGAGCCGACGGATCCGCTCGTCTCCCCTCTGTATGGTGACCTTCGCGGTCTTCCCCCGCTGCTTCTTGCTGCCGCGGAGGGCGAGGTACTCCAATGTGACACTATGCGACTGGCTGACAAGGCGCGGTCCAGCGGGGTAGACACGACGCTACGCGTCGTCGAGGATTCTGTGCATGTCTTCACGCTGTTTCCGTTCTTGCCCGAGGCGCGGCGGACATTGGCCGAATTTTCCGATTGGAGTCGGCAGCGCATTGGCTGCTCCGCACTGGCGGTGACGGCGGCCTGAAGGGCCAATGCCTGCAACGCCCGCCCGGGAAGATATGCCAACCGGGCGCGCGACTCGACTTCAATCGTCAGCCTTGTCCAACGCCTTAAGACGTACGACAAATTCGCAGCCTGGACCTACAGCGGCGGCGACCCCGAGCGCTCACTCACCAAGGATGAGATGCTCGAGACATCACGCTGTACTGGGTCCTGCTCGACACGTTGTTCAGGTACTTGACCTGGCGAATGACGATTGGGGTTTCCCGTTCGACGTTGATGTCATGCAGCGCCGCCAGGTTGGCCAGGCTGCCGTCTGGCGTGCTTTATTTTCCGTTTTCCGAAGCGGCCCCAAGCAATGCCTTGGCCTGCAGAAAGTCAGCGGAGTCGAAGCCTTCGGTGAAAGTGCCATGGATCTCAGTGAGCCTCAGCAGTGCAGCTTCCGTCTTGCCCTGTCGTTGCCATAGCCGCGCCAGACTTAGCGTCGCTCGCAGTTCGAACGACCTGGCATGTTGGCGGCGAGCTACCTCTATCGCTTTATCAAAACACGCTTCCGCTTCTTCTTCTGCTTCTTCGCCGTTAGCGGACTCATGGGGCAAAACGCGCAAACGAAGGAGCATCAACTCTCCTTTGAGCCGGTGCAATTCCGCTTCGTAGTAGCGTTCTCCGGTTCTGTCCGCCATGTCCATCGCCTCGGCCAGTACGCTCAGGCCTTTGTCGGCCTGCCTCGTATTTCCATAGGCTTCGGCCAGCAGAGCCAGGAAGTGTGGCCGCCCCAACTGAGCCCCAGTAGCCTGATAAGCGGTCAGACCTTCGTGTATCTGTGCGATGCCATCCTCACCGCTTCCCTGTTCGGCCAGGGCCCAGCCCCGAAGGATGGTTGCCCAGCCCAACCAGAACGGGAACCCCTGATCAGTCGAGAGCGCAATGGCCGCCTCGGCGCATTCTTGCACTTGCCGTGTCTCACGCCAAAACTGATGAAGCTCGGCCATGAAGATCAGGGCGTGCGCAAGGCTAAATGGCTGAGATATCTTGTGGGCCTGCGAAAGTGCCTCCTGGCCTCGCTTGCGGGCCTGATCCGGAAAGCCCTGATAGCACTGGATCCGGGCCAAAAAGGTCAACCAGCGTATCCCTGGGTCCATCCCGTAAAGAACAGCCTGGGTGGGAGGCCGCTCAGAGTTGTAGATTGCAGACACCTGTTCCAGATGGGCACGAGCCATGCTGAACTCTCCCAAAAAGAACAGAGTTGCACCGAGCGAGACATGCGCCTCCCCAAGAAGCTCCGGGTCCTGAGCGTTTTCAGCCAAGCTGAGCAAGCGCTCACCCAATTCACGTGACTTCTCCAACTCCGCGCGCAAGATGTAATACGTGCGCAGTCCAAGCTGCGCAGGAAAGAGCTGCGGCGTTTCTCCAGCCTGTCCGCATAATGCCAGCGCGCGGCTATAGGTCGCCTCCACCTCCGACGAGGCATGACCTCTGGCAGCAATCAGGGCCGGACCGATGGCAAGCAGCAAGGTGAGTTCCTGACTCGCGCGTTCGGGCGTGTCGGGCAGGCGCTTGAGCAGCCCCAGGGCCGCGCTGAGGTGACCAATCGCTTCAAAATTGGCGGAACGCTGGAGAGCCTGTTTCCCCGTGCAATGCAGGTACTCCACAGCCTTGGGATGGTTGCCGCTAAGGCTGTAGTGGCGTGCCAGTTCACTGCAGTAGTCCTTTAGCCGACTGTGGAAGAGTCCCTCGATGGCGTGAGCCGTGCGTTCATGCAGCACGCTGCGCTGTTCCTTGAGTAGAGAATTGCTGGCGACTTCCTGGGTGAGGGCATGCTTGAACGTATACTCCATCTCGGGGAAAGCAGGACGCTCGTAAATGAACTCGCCAGCCTCCAGGCGGGCCAGAAGATGGCGCAGTTGGTCATCCGGCTGCACGACGACCCGCTGGACCAGGCCCAAGGGAAACTCCTTGCCGATCACGGCAAGCGTCTGCAATAACTCCTTCTCAGCGCAGGGCAGCCGATCTATGCGGGCAGCCAGCACGCCCTGCACCGTGGTCGGGATATGCAGCGCCGCGGGCGTCTTCTCTATGCGGTATTTTCCGGGCTCGCCAAACAGTGCTTTCTCTTCGGACAAGGTCTGCACCACCTCCTCGATGAAGAAGGGGTTGCCCTCCGTCTTCTCCAGGATGAGCTCTTTGAGGGACATGAGTCCGGGGTCATCCCCAAGCAGGGCGGTGAGCAATCCCTGGGCCTCGACCTGGCCCAGTGGATTCAGCCGAAGTTGGGTGTAGAAGCGCTTGTGGCCCCAGCCATGCCGATACTCCGGCCGGTGGTTCAAGAGGAGGAGAATCCTGGCGCTCGGCAGGCGGTCGATGAGGACACCAAGGAAGGCTTCGGTTTCGCTGTCCAGCCATTGCAGGTCTTCGAACAGGAGTTCAATGGGCTGATTGAGGCTTTCCCGCACAAGCAGTCGCGTGATCGCTTCGAACGTACGTTGGCGCCGGATCTCGGGGTCCATGTTCGGCAGCGCTGAACCCGGCTCGCTGATTCCCAGCAAGTAGAGCAGGTAAGGCAGGAGGTCTTCCAGAGTGCGCTCCAACATAAGAACCCTGCCAGCCACCTTCTCCCGGCGCCTTCGCTCCTCGTCCTGGGGGATAATCTGAAAATAGTTCTTCAAGAGTTCGATTAGCGGCAAATAGGCAAAGGATTTGCCGTGCGAGACCGAGAAGGTCTCCAGCACCAGGCAGCCCCGCTGCGAGACCCCCTTGAACTCATGGAACAGCCGAGACTTTCCAACCCCGGCCTCGCCAACCACTCCGACGATTTGCCCTTGTCCTGCCTTGGTCAGGTCTAACGCCTTGTGCAATTGCTCCAGTTCGGGCTGGCGCCCGACAAAGCGGGCCAAGCCGCGACGCTCCGCCACCTGGAGGCGCGTGCGTAATGGCCCGAGGCGAAGCACCTCGTACACGGCGAGCGGCTCGGGGATGCCTTTTACCGGGGCGGCCCCCAAAGCTTTGAATTCGAAGTAACCCTCGGTCAGCCTGCATGTCTCCTCGCTCACGACAATGGACGAAGGCGTGGCGATGCTCTCCATGCGGGAGGCGATGTGAATTGTGTGCCCCACCGGGTCGTAGTCCGTGCGCAGGTCGTCCTTGCGGATGGAGCGCACCACCACCTCTCCCGTGTGGATCCCAACTCGAATCTGAAGCGGTATGCCCAGGTTCAGGCGGATCCGGTCACCGTGGCTGCGCATCGCCTCCTGCATGCGCAGCGCCGCATACAACGCCCGTTGGGGATGATCCTCGTGGGCGATGGGCGCGCCAAACAGGGCCAATATGCCATCGCCCAGGGACTTGGCCACGTAGCCCTCATAGTGGTGCACCGCCTCCATCATCAGGGCCATGACGGGGTCGATCAGGTGGCGGGCTTCTTCCGGGTCCAGATCGTGGATCAACGCCGTGGAGCCGGCCATGTCGGCGAACAGGGCAGTGATGGTCTTGCGTTCACCGGTAGTTGCTCCCCTGGCTTCCATGGCCTCCTGCTCGGCCAGAATACGCTCGGCCAAGTGGGGCGGGGTGTAGTGTATGGGGGCAGGAGGGCGGCTCGAAGACACTTCGGGTGAGTCGGCCAGGGATGAGCCACATTGGCCGCAAAACCTGGCGGCGGGGCTCGACTCGTGGCCACAGTTCGGGCAGAGCCGTGCAAGCTTGGCGCCGCAATCCTCGCAGAATTTGGCACCAGCGGGGTTCTCGAATCCGCAATTTGTGCAGCGCATATAGCCCTCGACTTCCTTGGCCTTCGTCTGCACGATTAGACGCTTTCCCCACTTCCATATCAAGATAGGGAGCGCCGGGGGCCTACGGCGGCGTCACCTTGCGCACGCCGCCAAGGCGAAGCCTCGCGGCCATGGTCACGAGATCGGCAAGCGAGCGGGCGTTCATCTTGCGCATGACCTGGCCGCGGTGCGCCTTCACGGTGATCTCGCTGATGCCCAGCTCGCCGCCTACCTGCTTGTTCATCAGGCCGGATACCACCAGCGCCATGACCTCGCGCTCGCGTTGGCTGAGCGAGGCGTGGCGCTCCTGGAGCGCCTTGAGCTCGGCCTGTTCTGTCCGTGCCATCCGGCTGCGCTCGATGGCCTGCCGGATTGCATCAAGCAGGACCTGGTCGTCAAAAGGCTTGGTGAGAAACTCAACTGCTCCCGCCTTCATGGCACGCACCGTCATCGGCACGTCGCCGTAGCCGGTGATGAAGATGATCGGCATGTCGGTGCGCTCGGATGCGATCAGGCTCTGAAGATCGAGACCGCTGAGATCGGGAAGGCCGACGTCCAGCACCAGGCAGTGCGGGGCCATGGCGCGTGGGCATTTGAGAAAATCCCGCGCGGAGGCGAACGTCTCCACCCTGAAACCCGCGAAACGGATCATCGCTTCCAGCGACTCACGCACGGAGATGTCGTCATCGACGACGAAGACGACCGGCGGGGCGTGCGCCGACGACGATTCCGGGCTATGTGCCATGGCGTGGGCTGGTGTCATCGGCAACTCCATCACAGACTTCCCGGGTGGATTCGGTTTGCCCGGAGCGCGGCCTGGATCGCGCCGAGCAAAGCGGTGTCGCTGAATGGTTTGAATAAGAACTCGACGGCACCCGGTTCGAGCATGCGCCGGCGCTGGGCCTCGTCCTCATGCGCCGTGATGAAGACGATCGGAACGGATTGGCGGCGTCGCAGCAGCTCGCGCCGCAGGTCCAGGCCCGACATGCCAGGCATGGCGATATCGAGGATCAGGCAGCGAGCCTGAACGACACAGCCGGAATCCAGGAATTCCTGCGCCGACGCAAACGCCAGCGCCGCAAAGCCGAACTCGCGCAACAGGTCGGGCAGCGCTTCGCGCACCGACTCGTCGTCGTCGACCACCGCGATCAGCGAACGGTCGGCCATCACGGGTTCCTCATGGACTGTTCATCGTCCGCGCGCGCGRCCCGAGCGGCGGCCTCGGGGCGATCGGCGGCCACCGTGCTGTCCGCATGGCATGGCATGGAGAAGGAAAACGTGGCACCAAAACTCCCGTTCGAGGTGGCCCACAAGCGGCCACCGTGGCTCTCGATGATGGAGCGGCTCACAGATAAACCGATGCCCATACCTTTCCCTTTGGTCGTGTAGAACGCATCAAAGAGCTTGCCCGCCTGCTCCGGGTCGAAGCCGACGCCGGAATCGGTCACTGCGAGCCGCAAGCTGTCGCCATCGTCCCGCCCGATGCTGAGCAGTATCTGCCGTGGACGGTCGTCGACGCTATCCATCGCCTCCACGGCATTGAGAAGCAAGTTCAGCACCACCTGCTGGAGCTGGACCCTGTCGCCTGCGACAGGCGGCAGGTCGTCGGCGGTTCTCAGTCGCAGCACGATCCGTCGTGTGCGGATCTCGCTGCGCAGCATCTCGACCACCTCGCGAACGGCTTCCACAAGATCGACCGCACCCGTCGTCACTGCCTCCTTCCTGAACAGCGCGCGCAGGCGTGTCATCACATCCGAAGCGCGGCGCCCGTCGCGCAGCGTGCGTCGCACGGTGTCGAGCGCGCCGTCGACATTGGGCGGCTCCGCGCTCAGCATGCGCAAGCCGGTGCTGGCGTTGGTCATGATGCCAGCCAGCGGCTGGTTGATTTCGTGCGCAATCGAGGCGGTCAGCGCACCCAGGCTGTTGACCCGACCCGCATGGGCCAGTTCGGCGCGCAGGCTGCCGAGCGCTGCTTCGGACTGACGCCGCTCGGTCACATCCTGCGCGGCACCGATGTACTCCAGCCGGCCCTGCGGGTCACGTGTGGCATGAGCCCGTATCAGCAGGTACTTGACCGAGCCGTCTGGCAACAGCAGGCGGTGGTCGTACTCCAGGTCCTTGCCCTCTTGCGCCCGCTCGAACATTGCGTGCAGCAGATGAAGGTCGCCAGGGTGGAGGCGCGCCGCGATCATGTCCATCGTTACCTGCACCCCTGGCTCGATCCCGTAGATGCAATAGAGTTGTTCCGACAAAGTGATCTCCCCGCTTGCCGGACGCCAGCAAAAGCTTCCGCTCAGGCTGAGTTGCTCCACGTTCGCCATCAGCGCCGCGCTTCGCCGCAGTTGTTGTTCCGCCCGTTTGCGCGCTGTGATGTCGCGCGTCACACCGAGTTGCATCATTACGCCGTCGCTGCCCCGCATCGGCGCCGCATGGGTTTCCATATGCATCCGCTCGCCGCGCAGGTTGATGATGTCGAACTCCAGGAAGCCCTTGGTGCCGGAACAGACCTTCTGGTTGAATTCGACGTAGCGGCTGCGATGCTCGGGAGCGACGACATCGTAGAAATTTTTCACCACCGGCGGTTCTGCGTACGGTGCCCCGGCCATGGCCGCTCCGGCTGAATTGACACGCAGCAGGGTTCCGTCGCGCGCGACAAGCTTCACGCATTCCGGCGTCGTTTCCACGATCGCGCGGAAGTCATTCTCGCTTCTCTTCAATGCGAGGTCGCTTCGTGCATGTTCGATGGCGATGCTCGCGACGTGCGTGAGCTGTCCAATCAGATCGCGCTGAAAAGGAGTCGGGTCCCCGGGCTCCGACCGAAAGAGCGTGAAGGTGCCGAGCGCTTCGTGGGTACACGACAGGATTGGCGTGGCCCAGCACGCGCGCAGTCCTCGTGCCAGCAGGCGCTCCCGCCATGGCGGCGTCCAGCGTGCCTCCGCCGCGACATCCGACACGATGCACTGTGATTTGGTCGCCGCCGCCATCCCGCAAGGGCCTTGGTCGGCCGAGACCGGGCTGCCGGCCGCAGGGCCGATGTGGGATGACGCGAGGTGTTCCGGAGCCCCCTGCTGGAACGTCTCGTCGTCCGGATCGATCAGCGAAACATTGCACAGGCAGTCGCCGGCGATGGCTTCGACCTGGCGGCACAAGTCGTCCAGCACCGCAGGCAAGGGCTGCCCGACAGCGATCATCTCGAGCAGGCGCTTCTCGGCCGCAAGCAGCGCTTCGGCGCGCTTGCGGTCGTCGATATCCGTCTGCAGGAAATACCACAGGACGATCCGGCCTGCGCTGTCGCGCAATGGAAAGCCCTGCACGTGGAACCATCGGTAGACGCCGTCCGCACGACGATGGCGGGACTCGGCCTCATAAGGCTGGCCAGTTCGGATCGACGCTTGAAGCCGGCTAACGGCCGCGTTCAGGTCATCCGGATGGGTCAGGCCGTTGCTCTTCCAGGCCTTGAGTTCCTCGAGGGCCACCCCCGCGTATTCCAGCGTATGGCGGTTGGCATGGAAGACGTCACCCTCCGGCGTGAAAAGTATGACCCGCGCGGGCAGGCTATCCACGATCCGCCGATAGCGGTGCTCTTGCGCGCGCAGCGCATCTTCAGCCCGTTTGCGGTCCTCGATATCCGTGTTGATCCCGCACCACTTCACGACCTCGCCGGCAGCGCTGGAAATCGGACTGGCACGGCAAAGGAACCAACGATACACGCCATCGAAGCGCCGCATGCGTGCCTCTGCCTCACCCGCCTCGCGGGCAGCAATGGTGCCTCGCCAAGATGCAAGCAGCGCGGGCCGGTCGTCGGGGTGGAACGCCGCCAGCCAGCCCTCGCCCGACGCTTGCTCGACGGAAAGCCCCGTGTATTCGCACCAGCGTCGATTCACAAAGTCGGTACGGCCGTCGGGGAAGGCAGTCCATACCAACCCTGGCAGCGCATCCACGGTGCGGCTGAGTTCATCTTCCATCACGGTCCTTTCCTGCCGACACTCCATGGCGCAACGATCGCTGCGTGCGGTCGGGTAGTCAAATATACCTTGGTATCGGTCCTGGCGTGGATCGACTGCGTGGCACGCCAGGGCAACGACCCAGCCGCATCCGGCATGCCGGCCAGGCACCGGTGCGCAGCTGTCGCCAATACCAAGGTCCAATAGACCTGGCGTTGGCCCCGGGCTAACTTGCCGGTGAACGCGCCGAAGTGCCCCTTCCATAGCTACCACTACCCGGCCTGCGGAGTGGGCGTGGTGCGGGCGATCGCCGCCATCGCGAACCGGGCTTGAGGCCGGCGCACTTCTCGTTCGGCCGTGGCATCGCCCGGTTGGCAGGCATGGCGCCACGTTGGTGAGCCCGGCAACCGCGCCCGGCGATCGGGCGCTTTAACAAAGTGGAATCAGTATGCAATTGTTTGACAATACGGAATCGGAGGTCACGCGCCTGACTCGCCGGAGCTTCCTTGGCGCTTCCGCCGTCGCGGCAGGGTATGGCATGGGACTGGTCGCGCTTGCTGACGAGGCAACTGCCGCGCCGGTATCCGCGGATGCCGGCAGCGCGTCCGACGCGATCCGGCCTTTCCGCATCGCCGTTCCGCGCGAGGCGCTGGTGGACCTGCGCCGGCGGATCTCCGCAACCCGCTGGCCCTCGCGCGAAACGGTCGCCGACGAATCGCAAGGTGTGCGCCTCGCAACCATGCAGCAGCTGTCCCGCTACTGGGCTACCCAGTACGACTGGCGCAAGGTCGAGGCAAGGTTGAACGCATTGCCGCAATTCATGACGACCATCGATGGTGTGGACATCCACTTCATCCATGTACGTTCGAAGCACCCGAATGCGCTGCCCGTCATCGTCACGCACGGATGGCCTGGATCGGTGATCGAGCAATTGAAGATCATCGGCCCGCTCACGGACCCGACAGCTCACGGTGGTCAGGCTGCCGATGCGTTCGACGTGGTGATCCCGTCGATCCCCGGCCACGGATTCTCGGGCAAGCCGACGACCACGGGCTGGGATCCGGTGCGCATCGCCCGCGCCTGGATCTTGCTGATGAACCGGATCGGCTACAAGCAATACGTGGCGCAAGGTGGCGACTGGGGCGACGCCATCACCGAGCAGATGGCGCTGATCGCGCCACCGGAACTGCTTGGCATTCACGTCAACATGCCCGCTACGCTGACGGCCAATATCTCGAAGGCGCTCAAGTACAACGAGCCGGCGCCGGCCGGACTCTCTGCTGACGAACAGCACGCATACCAGCAGCTCGACACCTTCTACAAGCACGGGCTGGGCTACGCCATCGAGATGACAAATCGCCCGCAGACGCTCTATGGTATCGAGGACTCTCCCATCGGTCTTGCGGCCTGGATGCTCGACCACGACGCCGCCAGTCAAGCGCTGATTGCCCGCGTGTTCGACGGCCAGAGCGAAGGGCTCACGCGTGATGACATCCTCGACAACGTCACGCTGTACTGGCTTACCAGGACGCCCATCTCGTCGGCACGTCTTTACTGGGAGAACAAGCTTGCGTTCTTCGACATCAAGAACGTCCGGATTCCGGTGGCAGTGAGTGTCTTCCCTGACGAAATCTATGCAGCGCCGCGAAGCTGGACCGAGCGCGCCTATCCGAAGCTCATCCACTACAACCGGCTCCAGAAGGGCGGCCACTTTGCCGCATGGGAGCAGCCCAAGGTCTTTGCCGAAGAGCTTCGTGCGGGCTTCAGGCCCTTGCGCGCAGCAGTAGCGGGTTGAGTGCGCGACGGCCCATTCACGAGATCCCAAGCTTTCGACACAAGGATGAACACCGGAAATGAAGTACATCACGTCAGCTTCCGACCAACCTGCGGCGTCGAGGGGACGCTCTTGCCGCGTCGCGTGATTTGGGTCGCGGCGCGGCCGTCGACACAAGCCTTTGCGGACGCTGTGATCGAAGTTGCCAGCTACTAAGCAGACCTGGCGTTGTCCCCGGGGTAGCTTGCTTGCCGGAACGCAGCCTTCAGATGGGATATCCACGGCAATAGTGCCGCTGCACAACCGCACGCTGGCATGCCGGAGTTTCCCGATGATGCGAACCGTGGTTCTTCAATGTCACCTCCGTCAGAGGATGCCTTTGCTTGAAGGAGTGCACCATGCGCCCGCGATATGCAACTGAAGAGGACTGGCCAGAGGTCGAAGCGCTTCTGAGCGCTTCGTCATTAGCTGTCGACGGGATGCACGAGCACATCACGCAGTACATCGTGATCCGTGACAACGCCGGACTGCTGGGCTGCGCCGGAATAGAGCGATACGAGACGACGGGCGTGCTTCGAGCACTCGCCGTCGTGCAACGCGCAAGGTCGGCAGGCGTCGGCGAACTGCTGATTGCCGCCATCGTGGCTGACCTTCGGCTGCGAGGCGTCGAATCGATCGTGCTGCTGACAAAGAGTGCGTCCGGCTATTTCGCGCGCCTGGGCTTCACGCCGATCGACATTTCAGAGCTGCCGCAATCAGTCCGCCCCGCTCACGAGTTCGGACGCGACCGGCATGACGTCGGGATGTTGATGCGGACCGCCTTATGAGAGCGAGCCTTCGCCGGCGGTGCTGACTTCGATATTCCTGCCAGCGATGTACGCCATCCTCCTGCCGAGGAAAACGATGCCGCCGATCAGCGTGTAGGCCACCCGGGTTCGACAGTTTGAGCTCACCCGATATTCGCCATTTCTGACCGTCAGCACTGTGTCGGGCCTCGTTCGCAGGTCCTCCAGCGGCTCGGTAGCCTACCAGATCGCCTCAAAGCGACTCAACACAGCCCGCATCCCACCAACTGGACCTCTGTCTATACCGGGCATAGTAGTAATATGCACCTGGTGCGAAATTTGCTTCCAATGGGGCCGTGCGCGATGGGGGCAGCCCCATCGGTACCAGGGCCATTCGTGCGTCGCTCTGCGCACCAAAGCGCGGGGAGCAGGGAACTCCGACTGCGAAGGCCGCTGAAGCCACGTCGGCCGCCTCGAAGCGCTATGACAGGGCGGAATCGGCTCTTAAACGTCAAAGCTGTCCGGAGAGGAGCAACCCCAAAAGTTATGAAGGCTTTCGATGCACAGATCAGGCTGTTCCTGGCAATAGCGCAGGCTCGGTCCATTTCAGGCGCTGCGATGGCGCTTGGGCTTACCCAATCCGGATTGAGCCGTCAGCTGGCTCACCTCGAAGCCGCAGTAGGCCAAAAGCTGTGCGAGCGCCACGGGCGCGGGGTCTCCCTCACTGACGCGGGGCAGAAACTTCAAGCAGCCGCACAGACTGCCTATGAGGTCATCGACAACACGGTTCTTCAATTGCGCGAGGAGCAAGGAGTCAGCCAAGGCCGCCTTAGGGTGGCTGTCATTCATACACTCAGCTACTACTTCATGCCGGACATTGTCTCTCGATTCATGAGTCAGCGTCCAAATGCCAACGTCTCGCTCCTGGGTAGAAGTTCGCCGGAAGTTGTAGAGCTGGTGGAGGCGGGCAAAGCGGACCTGGGCTTCGTTTACGACGTAGCCGTGGCCTCTGATGCCGTCGAGATCGTGCCGCTTTTCGACGACGCCATGTGCTTGATCGTCAGCCAGAACTCGCCCATGGCCGCCCTTGAAGGGGTCGACCTGGAGGCGCATAAAGTTTCTCTTGTCGCCTTTCCTGCGCACTATGCTCTCCGGCGAATGCTGCACAGAAAAGGATTCGACGCGAATGTCGTGGCGGAGGTCGAGACGGTCGACGCGATGCTCAGGCTTGTCGCATCGACAGGCGGTCAGTGCGTTTTGCCAGAGCGGGTGCCAACCCATCTGCTCGAAAACTATGGGCTGTCACGCGTGCGCATATTGAATCCTCCTCTCAGCCGGCGTGTCGTCGCCATTACAAAGCGGGAAAAAGCACAGACAGCGCTGGTGAAACACATGCTCGAGATCACCAAAGCGCTCTGAGGTAGTACTCAAAGTCATACCAACTATGAGCGCGCCGCGCTATCACAGTCCATTCTGACTTCCCATAATCCAATCGAACCGACACCCCGCGGCCAGGTCGGGCTGGTGCCGAAGCTTGCCCCCATCGAGGCGAAGCCGAGGCATTTCAATAGAGGCCGGGCGCCCGGGTCTGCCCGGAGACGAACAGGATTGGAAGCAAAATGGAACTTCGCTCCAAGGAATACTTCGACGAACGCGCAACGCAGGAGATGCGTGCCCACCTTAAGCCCCGAGAGCGCACGCTGCAGCAAACGCTGGCCTATGCCTGCCGCATCCTGGCCATGACCGGACAGGAAGCTGGCCTGGCTGGCCAGATCAGTGCGCGATCGGACCGCCCGGGCGCCTACTGGACGTTGCGCTTCGGACTGGGCTTTGACGAAGCCACTGAAGCCGACTTTATCGAAGTCGACCAGGATCTGAATACCCTCAGTGGTACCGGGATGGCCAATCCGGCAACCCGGTTCCATCTGTGGGTGTACGCCGATCGCCCCAACACCCACAGCATCATCCATACGCATTCCCCATATGTGTCGGCGCTTGCAGCGGCCAGGCAGCCGCTGGTCGTATCGCAGATGGACATGACGCCGTTTCACAATGATTGCGCGTTCCTTGCGGAATGGCCCGGGGTTCCCATCGCCGACCAGGAGGGCGTGATTATTTCCGGCGCCCTCGGCGGCAAGCGCTCGATCCTGCTGGCAAGCCACGGCCAGTTGACCACCGGACGCAGTGTCCAGGAGGCGACTTATCTATCCGTGTACCTGGAGCGCGCTGCACGCATGCAGGTGCGTGCCCGCGTCTTTGGTCCCCTTACTCCGCTGCCGGATGACCTCGCCAGCGAAGCGCACGACTATCTGCTGAAGCCTTCCATCGTTGATGGCACCTTCGACTATTGGTGCCGTCAGACGGAGCGTTAGGTCCAGCCCTCGCAGCCGGTAGCCACCGCCCGGCGACCTATTGCATGTGTTCGCCCCACCGTCGCGCTCGCGCGAAGAGTCAACCAGGATCGGGACCTTCACAGCGGCCTACCAGCGAACGGCGCGCCAACATGGTGCGAATGGCAGCCGGCGAAGCACACCACCCCCACCGAGTAAGTCAGAAAGGCACGCCATGTATCCAGTCAATTCACAGACGGGAATTCCCAGCACGGCTACTGTTGGGAAATCCAGGCAGCATACTGTCGCCGGCATCGCCAGCATGCTGGGAACGACCATCGAATGGTACGACTTCTTTATCTACGGCACGGCAGCCGCTTTGATCTTCAACAAGATCTTTTTCCCCAGCTTCGACCCTATCAGCGGGACATTGGCTGCATTCGCAACCTACTCCGTCGGCTTCTTCGCCCGTCCGCTTGGCGGTATCGTCTTTGGCCACTTTGGCGACAAGGTCGGAAGGAAATCGATGCTTCTGATCACACTTGTGATGATGGGGGTTCCAACCATCGTCATCGGTCTGATCCCCACTTACGAGCAGATTGGCTATTGGGCTGCGGTCGTTCTGGTATTGATGCGCTTGATCCAAGGCCTGGCCGTCGGCGGCGAATGGGGAGGAGCAGTCCTCATGGCCGTCGAACATGCCCCCGAAGGCAAGAAAGGCTTCTTCGGTAGCCTTCCTCAAACTGGCGTTGCTCCGGGTCTTATTCTTTCGTCCCTGGCGATGGCAGCAGTTGCGAGACTGCCTGAGGCGGACATGCTGAGTTGGGGTTGGCGCATCCCGTTCCTGGCCAGCGTCCTGCTCCTGGCGGTTGGCTGGTTCATCCGGATTCGTGTCACCGAGTCACCCGATTTCGAGAAAGTGAAGCAACGCGGCCAAGAGGTCGAAGTGCCGGTAGTCCATGTGGTCAAACACCATTGGCTATCGCTGCTGAAGGTTTCCGGCGCGCGGATGGCGGAAGTCACCTGGTTCTATACCGTCGCCACCTTTGGGCTCACCTACGGCACGATGAAGCTGGGCCTGCCCAAGACAATGATGCTGAATGCCGTCATAGCCGGTGCTGCTGTCGCCCTGTTCACGATGCCGCTCACGGGCATTCTCGGGGACAAGATCGGGTACAGGAAGATCTTTGCGGCTGGCTCGCTGTGTATCTGCCTCTTTGGCTTCGCGTTCTTCAAGCTTCTGGGATCTGGCAGCGTCGGCGCCGTGTATCTCGCGATGGTGGTCGCCATCGGCTTGATCTACGCGATGTTGTATGGCCCACAAGGCAGCTTGTTCTCTGTCCAGTTCCCTCCCGAAGTCCGTTACACCGGCATCTCCCTGGCGGTACAAGTGTCCGGTGCGATCGGGGGTGGTCTTGCACCGCTCGTGGCCACCTGGTTGCTTGCCCTCGGAGACGGTAGTCCCCTGTATCTCGCTTGCTACCTCACCGGGTTGGGTTGCCTGTCGATTTTCTGTGTTTCTCGTATGAAGGCTGGTGAGTGATGGCTAAAACGATCGACTACTACTTCTGGATCAATTCGGACTGGGCATATCTCGGACACGGTCGCCTGGTGGAACTTGCTGAACGCCAGCACGCCACCATCAACTACATGCCTGTAGATCTGCCGTACGTCTACTCGAAGACCGGAGGCATATTGCTCGGGCAGCGCGCTCACGAGAGGCAAGCCTACCGGATTACCGAACTCGCCCGTTGGTGCAAACGGTTGGGAATTCCGGTAAATCCCCAGCCCAAGTACATGTGCCCGAACGGTGATCTCGCCTCGTGCATGGTCATTGCGGCGAAGATCGCGGGGCTTTGCGAGGGCACCCTGGCCCAGGCGATTCTTCATGCCGAATGGCTGGAGGATCAAGACATCTCCTCTCCAGAGACGCTGCAAACCATCGCCCGCTCGCTGGGCTTGGATGGCCATGCACTTCTCAGCCAAGCCGAAACGCCAGCAATCAAGGCGGAGTACAGAAAGTACACCGAAAACGCAATCACTGACGGGGTCTTTGGCTCGCCCGCGTATGTCTATCGTGAAGAAGTGTTCTGGGGCCAGGATCGCCTCGATTTTCTGGAGGATGCCCTCGCCTCCACCTGAACCTGAAGGATGGGGCACCGACAGGGCCACCTCCGGCGTCGAGCTGATGCATCGCATTCGAAAAGGTCAGTTCGACCTCACAAAGCTGCGCCTCAAGGATGCCACTGCGCCTGCTGTTTGGCAGGCGGCGATTAGAGGAGGCGCGCAAGTGCGCCGGGTCAGGCCCCCGCCCGTCGCGGCGCCACCATCGACACCACGAACGCCACGACGATATTCGTGACAAGCGCAATCAGGCCGATGTAAAGCGGATAGGTGGCGCCGCCGAGGTGCAGCGCAAACACCGGCTTGAGCCCCTGCGAAATCGCCATGCCCGTGCCCAACACGATGCCCACCAGCCAGCCGAGAAACAGCCCAGGCGTGCTGAGCCGGCGCGTGTAAAGCGAAAACACGATTGCCGGAAAAATCTGCAGGATCCACACGCCGCCGAGCAACTGCAGATCGATGGCGTACTGGGTGGGGAAGAACACGATGAACAGCAACGCGCCGAACTTCACCACGAGCGAGGCTATTTTTGCGGTCGACGCTTCCGCCGCCGGCGTGATGTCTGGCGCAACCAGCGGGCGCCACAGATTGCGCGTGAAGAGGTTCGCAGCGCCGATCGACATGATGGCCGCCGGCACCAGCGCGCTGATCGCGATCGCCGCCGCAGCAAAGCCAACGAACCAGGCAGGGAACAGCGTTGCGAACAGCGTTGGCACCACGTCAGAGGCCGAGGTGACCTTCACCCCGGCGGCTATCGCCATGTAGCCGAGCAGCGCGATCAGGCCGAGCAACAGCGTGTAGGCCGGCAGCAGCATGGCATTCTTGCGGATCGTCGTCGCGGATGATGAAGACAATATTGCCGTCATCGTATGCGGGTACATGAACGCGGCTAACGCAGAACCCAGCGCGAGCGACGCGTAGGCGGTGAACTGCGCCGGCTTGAGGACAATGCCGGTCGCGCCACCCTTGGCCAGGAAGAACTGATCGGCAGCGTCGAACACATGCGCATAGCCACCCAGCTTCGACGGGATCAGCCAGACCGCCGCGATCACCACGATGTAGATCATGATGTCTTTCACAAACGCGATCATTGCCGGCGCGCGCAAGCCGCTCGCGTACGTGTAGAGCGCCAGGATCACGAAGGCGACGATCAACGGCATCTCGCCGCTCACGCCAAGCCCCTTGATCACGACCTGCATGCCCACCAGTTGCAGCGCGATATACGGCATCGTCGCGAAAATTCCGGTCACCGCCACCGCGGCGGGAAACCACTTGCCGCCATATTCGCCATGCACGTAGTCAGCTGCGGTGATGTGATTCCTTGCCTTCGCGAGCGTCCACAGCTTCGGCATGACCGCGAAGACGAACGGGTACACGATGATCGTGTACGGCAACGCGAAGAACCCGTAGGCGCCCACCGAGTACACCAGCGCGGGCACGGCAATCACGGTGTAGGCGGTATAGAAATCGCCGCCAACGAGGAACCAGGTGATCAGCGTGCCGAACTGGCGGCCGCCGAGCCCCCACTCATGCAACTGCGTCAGGTCACCGCGCTTCCAGCGCGCGGCAAAGAACCCGATGACCGTGACCAGAATGAAGAAAAAAATGAAAACGGTCATGGCGACCGTATTGACGGGGGGCGCGTCGTTCATTTCATGCCCCGGTACACGATATAGATCAGCAGCGAGGTGAGCGGCACCCACAGAAACTGATACYAGTAGAAAAACGGAAATCCGGCAAAGGACGGCTGCGTGTCGTTATAGAAGGGCAGCCACAGCAACGCGATATATGGCAGCAGCAAGGTGAGCCATAGCCATGAACCGCCGGCGGAGTTGCCAGATTCCATGAGTTCCCCCTAACGGTCCGTCACCGGGACCGGTCTCCTGACGTTTAGCGGCTATCGCTGGCATGCCCGCGCCAGTACCGTTGTCGGGCTATCTGGCAACAATACGTGTCAGCGCAGGTATCGGTCTTCGATGCATTGCGTCGCGGGCCATTGCGCCTTGAAGGTTGCTTCAGTCTAGGCGATCAATGAGGAGTTTTCACTTGGGATTGGCGGGGGAATGCGGGGAGGGCACGTTGCCGTCTGCATCCGTGGGCGATTGCCGACCGCGAGAATGCCATGATGCCGAGTGCAACTGGGCTATCACCGCACCAGGTGCGGCGAATAACTTGCGCCTGCGGAGGAAGCAGCCCACAATCTCCGCATGAAAGGCGGAGATTACACCTACATCCGGCAGGCCAGTGACTGGCCAGGCTGGCACTACGACCTGGCGGCCCTGGCAGGGCCTATGGCCGAGGTTAGTCGCGCCCAAGGACTGCTGATGGGGCGCTTGGCTGATGTCGCCAAGGCTCTGCGCGATCAGGCGAGTCTCGCGGCGCTCACCGAGGACGTGGTCAAGACCAGCGAGATCGAGGGCGAACAGCTCGGCGTCGCATCCGTGCGTTCGTCCATCGCCCGCCGCTTGGGCGTGGACATCGGCGCACCAGCCCCGGTCGATCATCACGTTGAAGGCGTGGTTGAAATGGTGCTCGACGCGGCCGCCAATTGCCATGCACCGGTCACCCGGGAGCGATTGTTCGGCTGGCATGCCGCGCTGTTTCCCACCGGCTACTCCGGCCTTGCCCGGATCAAGGTCGGTGGCTGGCGTAACGACGCCAGCGGTCCGATGCAGGTGGTATCCGGGCCCATCGGCCGGCAACGTGTGCATTTCGAAGCGCCGCCAGCCAATCGCCTGGAAGCTGAAACAAGCCGATTTCTCGACTGGGTCAACGGTGCATCGAACGATCCAGCGCTGCTCAAGGCAGGCCTCGGCCATTTGTGGCTCGTCACCTTGCATCCGTTTGACGACGGCAACGGCCGTATAGCCCGTGCGATCGGCGACCTGCTGCTGGCGCGCGCCGATGGCAGCCCGCTGCGTTTCTATAGCCTGTCGGCGCAGATCCAGCGGGAGCGCAAGGCCTACCACGATATCCTGGAGCGGACCCAGACGCGGTCGATGGATGTCACCGAGTGGCTGGCATGGTTCCTCGATACGCTGCATCGCGCCGTCGATCAGGCGCAGGACACCCTTGATGCTGTGCTGGTCAAGACGCGATTCTGGCAACGCTGGGCGACCACGCCACTGAACGAGCGGCAATTGAAACTGCTCAACCGACTGCTCGATGGCTTCGAAGGCAAGCTCACCAGTTCCAAGTGGGCGGCGATCGTCAATTGCTCCCCAGACACCGCGCTGCGCGACATCACTGATCTGCTCGCACGTGGCGTACTGCGGAAATCGGATGCAGGCGGGCGCAGCACCAGCTATGCGTTGAACGACCTATCCGAGTAGGCACGCCTGCGACGGGGAGCAATGGATTCCAGTCGTCGAGCGCAGGCGTGCGATGCGCTGGATGCGCTTCGTCGGAGCACGAACCCCGCGCCGGTGGCACGGTACTACCGCCACAAATCAGTTGGGTTTCGGCGCCGTCGTGGGTCGAGACAACGCTCGCGCGGCACGATGGGCTTGCAGTTGCTGCGCCCGGTTCGCATCGGCCTGTGCCACGTGTCCCGCCGCCTGACCCGCCAGATCCACGCGCGCGGCACCTTCCACCAGGCAGGTCCAGTAGCGGGTGCCGCGGCACCAGGTCCGGATCGCGTCGCGCAATACCGGCTCCGTCAGGCCAAGTCCCTGCGCCTGCTGGACGAGATCCTCGAAGATGCCGATCTTGAGCGGCACCTTGGGCGCAGGATTCTTCGGAAAGGTTTGCGGGAAGCGCTTTTGCAGCTTCACGATGGCTTGCAGTACCGGATCGACGGGCTTAGTGGGCGCATTAGTGGGCTCATTAAGGGGCGCATTACCGGGCTCATTACCGGGCTTAGTCGGGCGGGCCGAAGCCTTCGGGGGCGCGCGGCGGTTCTTGGGCCGTGGCGCGGCCTTGGCTTGCTTTGCCAGTTGTTCCTTCAATGCCGCCAGTTGTTCGAAGCCCATCGCGTCCAGCCAATAAAAAAGAGCTGAGATTGTAGCAGTCCTTCGCGATTCGTTTTGTCACCCACGCCGCCGCTTGGCCTTGGACAACCGGGGAATCCCGGCCAGGGCCGCGCCTTACCCTTCGCGCGTCCACCCGATCCGGTGCCCTTCCTGCGTGGCCTCATGGCGGGCATCGTCTTCCGTATGTAAATACGGCACTCGTGGTGGCAATGGACGCGTGCCCAAAGTTGTCTCTTGCAAACCGCAGGTCCACCTGCTGGTCGGTTCCATGTGGATCCTCCTTGGCAAACTGCGACGATGTGGCGCATTCGACCTCAGCTTGAAGGAGGCTTGCGCTGCAAGCCATGGTACGTGTCCTGCCGAGGACGGGAGGCGACCATTCCATCTACACTTCACGGTGATCGAGCGGCAGTCGGCACCCAAACGCGCGGCAGCCCCAAAGCCGGCGTAATGCACCTGGAGGACGCGTCAGGATTTGCCGAGTGAGAGGATTTCGCTGGCGCTGACGATGGCGGCGGCGATCTCCTCGGTGGTCACACGCTTGCTCATGGCCTGATCGCGAATCAGGTCGTAGGCGGCCGCGTCGGAAATGCCGTGCGTGCGCATCAGGATGTTCTTGGCATCCGCGATCGCGCGTACGCCCTGCAGCTTGGATTCGAGCTTGCGCACCTTGCGTGCGCGCTCTTTCAACGCCCCGTCCACCTGCCGCGCGACGACGAGGGCCGACAGCAGGCCGAACGAGCGTACGGGCGACGGCAGCACCGCGCGCGAACCGATGCGCAGCACGGACTCCACGATGGTGGGATTCTCGTAGGTCACCACGGTGATGATGGCGGGCACATCGTCTCCCTTGAGCCAGTCATAGCCGGCCTCCATCGATTCCGGGCGCACCGCCAGGAATATCACGTCCACACCTTCCGGCAGCGCCGGCAATGGCGGCCAGAACGACTGCACCTGGCAGCCGATGCGCTGCAGTTGCTGGGTGAGCAGCTTGCCATCGCCGTCGTCCGGATGAAAGACCAGCACGCGCAGTGTGCGCAGGTCCTTCAGCAGGGTTGGTGTCGCGCGGATGGTCCGGCGTTGGCTGGGCGCGTCCACTTACAACTCCAGCGCGTTCAGCGTGGTGGTCCAGTCGCCGAGCGAGTGGGTCACCAGGTAGGGATCGGGATGCACGGCGCGGGTGGCTTCCCGCACGATGGTGAACTGGCCTTTGGAGTTGACCACGCCAATACGCGGATGCAGGCAGGTGTGATGGTTGTTGGCATCCACGCGGATGCGGCCCTGTGGCGCATCCAGCTCGCTGCCGAGGATATGCGGCAGGATGCGGACGATCTCGTCGTCGCCCGCTTTGGCGAAGGCATTGGCGAACAGGTGCACCTGGAAGTAGGCGGCTTCCCAGCACATATTGGGAACGGCGGCGTCGCCGAACTTGCCGCGGAATCGCTCCAGGCACTGCAGGTTGGTGGGCGACTGTATGGACTGGAAATAGGGCGCTGAAGTGAAGTGCCCTGCGGCCACGTCGTTGCCCATCTGGCTGATCTCCGCCTCCGAGGTGGTGAGGCTGGCGATCGGCATCTGCTTGGGGTTGAGGCCGGCATCCGCGTAGGCGCGGTAGAAGGCCGCGGCGGAGTCGCCCACCACGGTGGAGAAGATGAAATCCGGCTGTTTCTCGCGGATGTCCGCGAAGATCGGCGCGTAGTCGATCTCGGTCGCATCGAGCGGCACATAGCGCTCGCCGACCTTGTCGCTGCCCTGGCGTTGCAGCACCAGTTCGCCCATGATGCGGTTCGACTCATAGGGAAAGATGTAGTCGGAGCCGACCAGATACACCCGCGCGCCGAAGTTGGCTGTCATGAACTCCGCCAGTTGCACGCTGTTCTGGTTGGGTGCCGCGCCGGTGTAGATGATGTTGCTGGAGAACTCGAAGCCTTCATAGATGGTGGGGTAGAACAGCAGCTTGTTCCATTTCTCCACGATCGGCAGCACGGCCTTGCGGCTGCTTGACATATAGCAGCCGAAGATCACATTGACCCGGTCCTGCACGATCAGCCGCTCGGCCAGCTCGGCGTACACAGCCGGCTTGGACTGGGTGTCATAGGCCACGGGAACCACCTCGCGGCCGAGAATGCCGCCGGCTGTGTTGATCTCTTCAATGGCGAGCAGCGTGCCTTGCAGCTGCGACCGGCCGATGGTGGACGTGACGCCGCTCATCGAGAAGAGCACGCCGACGCGGATGGGGTCAGTAATCATGCGGATGGATTCCGGTGAGGTCACGGGCGGATGGCGCGCCCGGCGCGCGACGCGGGGAACGTCGAAAAAAGCCCGCGTCGGCGGACAAGACAATGGTTCGATTCTAATCCAAACTCCGGCGGACTAACGCTTGCACACGCGGGGAAATCGTACATTTCGGTGCCGGTCCGCCTACGCCGTAACGAGGCTCGCGTAGAGTGCCCCGAGCTGCCCGGGCAGCCCGTTCGCATCTCCCGCAACGCGCCACGCATCCGGCCCGAAGATGCGCCGCATATAGGCAGCGTCGCCGGCCTCGACGGCGATGCCGGCGGTCACGATGCCCGCGCGCCGCGCCTCGGTGGCCGCAGCCTGCGCGTCCTCGACCAGATAGCGGTCGTCGAAGATATCGATATCGGCCGGGGCGCCGTCGGTGACGACCACGATGGCGCTACGGTCGCCGGCATCCCGTCCGCGCCCTGCTTGCAACAGGGCTGCGGCATGCCGCAGCGCCGCGCCCATCCGTGTGGAGTAGCGGCCTGGCATGGCATGGATCGCCGCTTCCGCGGCCGCATCGAGCGGCGTATCGAAATCCAGCAGGCGGTAGTAGTTGACCGCATGGCGCGTGTCCGAGCAAAAGCCGTGAACGGCGATGCCGTGGCCTGCGGCTGTGGCGGCGCGGGCCAGCATCAGTGCGGCGTCTTTCTCCCGTTCGAGGATGGTTCGCGTGCCTGCGCGCGCATTGGTCGATGCCGACACGTCCAGCAGCAGCAACATGCGCAGGCTGTGCCTGCACGCGCCCGGACGGGTGAACACCCGATGCTCGGGAGTATGGCCGCGGCGGCGGTCGATCGCGTGCTCGATGGCAGCGTCCAGATCGAGGTCTTCGCCTTCAGGCTGGCGGCGCAGCCGCGCGTCGCGCGTCAGGTTGTGCCGGGCCGGCAGCTTCACGCGCGGCAGGCTGCCGGGAGCGCTGCCTGCCGTGTGCGGCATGGCAGGCGGCTCCCGCTCGATGACGGTAGCCCAATGCGAGCGCAGCACGCCGCTGCGATAGTCCAGTTCGGGATAGGTGGCACGTGACAGTTGCATCGCGTGCGCGCTATCTGGCGGCGGATCATGGCGGCCGTCCGCCGGCCTGGCGGCGGAATCGAGCGGTCCCGCCATCTCCAGGCCCTTCGCCCGCTCCGACGGCGGGTCCGGGTATTGCCAGAGAAACGTATTGTCGTCCCGGTAAGGCGCCGGCACCACGTACTGCTGTGGATGAAAGCGCACCCGCATCTGGCCAAGGTCATTGGCGAGAATCGAGCCGAGCGCGCGGAAGGCTGCGTAATCCTCGAGCGAACCGGAGAGCGCGTTGAACATCGTGCGCGCCTTGTTGATCCAATAGTTGTCGTCCTGATAATCCGGCGCCATCAGCGCGTAGTTCATCCGGGAAATCAGCGCGGCAAAAGACAGGCCGTGCGGCTCCAGGCTGCGTGCGAGCAGCGGCAGGCACCATGCCCGCGTGCCCGGAAACTCGCGGGCCAGCAGGTGCTCCACGCGTGCATCCTCGACAGCGGCGATCACCGCAAGGCTCATCGGCTTAAGCGTGCCCGTAGGCAACCCGGCTGGCGAGTAGCGCAGATGCGCCACCGCATGCGCGATCGCCGCGCGATAGAGCCGTGCAGGGTCGGTCGCGTCCAGTACGGTGTAGTCGGTCGGTAGCAGCAGGTGGGTGGGCGTGAGGATGGGCCTCAGCGGCGCGCCATCCAATGCTTCGACGGCATTCTCCTGCAGTTGCATCGGTCGCCCGGCAAGCGCCTCCGTGAGCACGGAGAGCGCCGGCAAAGCCTCGGCGAGACGCACTGCGTCCGCTTCATGGGCAAGCGCGGCACGGGCCAGCGGATCCTCGCCCTGGAAATAGCGCAAGCGTGCCGCTGGCTCGTTCGGGTAGCGACGCATGCCGGCCAGAAGCCAGCGACAGAATGCTTCCACCGGCAAGGCGCTCAGCAGCGCGGGGAGTCGGGCGGTCACGGCCTCCGCACTGCTCCGATCGAGATGCAGCAGGGAAACCAGCCAGCGCCGCGCGGTGATTTCATCGTTCGCGGCAAGGCTGGTTGAAGGACTGCCCGCCAACGTGCGGAATGCTACTTCAACCTGGTCCTCAGCGCCTGCGGCGGCGAAGACGGGATCGGGTGCAACACCGAAGACGGAGGCGTTCATGCGAAGTGCGCGTCGACAAGGTCGCGCAGCGCGGTGATCATCTCAGGGTCGTCCGTCAGCGCCTGCGTCAGCGTGGCTTCGCAGCTGGCTCGCGCCGATAGGCCGGCGCGCATCAGGACGGCCGTGTGGATCAGCATGCGGGTGGAAGCGCCTTCGTCCAGCCCGCGGTCCCTCAGGGCGCGCGTGCAGCGTCCCAGCTTGACGAGTCGCAGGGCAAGCGCCTGCTTGATGCCGCCTTCCATGGCGACGATCGCGGCTTCAGCGGCTTCGTCGGGATAGTCGAAATGCATGGCCACGAAGCGTTGCCGCGTGGACGGCTTCATGTCTTTCGAGCGGCTCTGGTAGCCCGGGTTGTAGGACACCACCAACTGGAAGTCCGGATGCGCGCGCACGACTTCGCCGCGCTTGTCGAGCGGCAGGATCCGGCGTGCATCGGTGAGCGGATGGATCACCACCGTGGTGTCCTGGCGCGCCTCCACCACTTCGTCCAGGTAGCAGATCGCGCCCTCGCGCACTGCCGTCGTCAACGGGCCGTCGTGCCAGGTGGTGCCGTGCGCGTCGAGCAGGAAGCGCCCGACCAGGTCGGATGCCGTCATGTCCTCGTTGCAGGCCACGGTGATCAGCGGCCGGCGCAGCTTCCATGCCATGTATTCGACAAAACGCGTCTTGCCGCAACCGGTCGGCCCCTTGAGAACCGTCGGAAGCCGGTGCGCATAGGCGTGTTCGAAGAGTGCGACCTCATCGCCGATGGCGCGATAGTAAGGGGCTTCGGGCAGGCGATAGGAATCGATATGGGAGAGCACTGTACGGATCATCCTTGGCGGTGTGCGGGCCGCCGCGCCTTCGCGGCGGCCAGGGGGAGGGCGATTTAGCGGTGTTCCGCTGCCTCGTGCGGGATGCCTTCGATCGGGCATTCCGGCGTGCCCAGCGTGCTGCGCGTCAGCGCTTCCACCTGCTTGCGCGTGCCGTCGGGATCGTTGACCCACTTGCCGTAGAACTCGAACGGACATACGGCCACGCCAAGCGCGCCTTCGCCGGAATTGAGCTTGCCGGTATAGCCGCGATGCAGCAGCTTGAAGAGGTGATTATTCGACTGCATGTTCTTGCGCGCATCGCGGATCAGGCTGATCGACAGCTCGCCGTAGTTGATGCCCATTTCCTCCGTGCCGCACTCGCCCAGCGCGCGGCCGTCGAAGCCGATGATCGAGGAGCCGCCGAAGTAGGAGTAGACGCCGTCGAAGCCCGTGGCATTGGCCACCGCCACGTAGCTGTTGTTCATCCACGCCATGGTCTTGGCCACCATCGCCTGCTGCTCCTTGGCCGGGTACATATAGCCCTGGCAGCGCACGATCAGCTCCGCGCCGCGCATGGCGCAGTCACGCCAGATTTCCGGATAGTTGCCGTCGTCGCAGATGATCAGGCTGATCTTCAGCCCCTTGGGTCCTTCCGACACATAGGTGCAGTCGCCCGGGTACCAGCCTTCGATTGGCGCCCACGGCATGATCTTGCGGTACTTCTGCACGATCTCGCCATGGTTGTTCATCAGGATCAGCGTGTTGTACGGGGCCTTGTTGGGGTGTTCCTCGTGGCGCTCGCCGGTGAGCGAGAACACGCCCCACACATTGGCCTTGCGGCACGCCGCAGCGAAGATCTCCGTTTCTTCGCCGGGGATGGTGGCCGCGGTCTCGTACATCTCCTTGGCGTCGTACATGATGCCGTGCGTCGAGTACTCGGGGAAGATGACGAGGTCCATGCCCGGCAGCCCCTGCTTCATGCCGACCAGCATGTCGGCGATCTTGCGTGCGTTGTCGATGACTTCCGCCTTGGTGTGCAGGCGCGGCATCTTGTAGTTGACGACGGCAACGCCGACGCAATCCTTGGTGCTTCCGATATCTCCATGTCGCATGGCTGAACTCCTGGTTCGAGGGGGTGAGTGAGGTGATGCCGCTGTTTTGGCTGGTCTGTGATGCCGATCCGAAAGACAAACGAAAAAAGCCCGAGCCGGTGTGAACCGGATCGGGCTTTTTTTGCCTTGCAGCTCTGCTGGCGATATTGGCAGCGAGCGCGAAATGTAGAGGACGTTCTTGTCCTGGACGGAGTTATAGCACACGCAATTTTTTTTGCGCAAGGTTTTTTGCGATAGCGTCCGAGGCCGTCAAAAACCGTGCGCGCGATGCGTCATGCTGCACCATCCCTGTGCGGAAATCGCGCCGAAACGGGGATACGTACCGCACTTCAGGGGTGCAAACGCACGGGTTCCTACCTGACCTATGCCCCGATAACGCTCTTTGCAAAGCCATTGCTATCCTGAATAACGCACGAGCGGGCGCGACTTGCAGGCCGAGCGGAAGGCGCCGGCAGCGTCGGCGAGCCTCCGTGGCGAAGGTCGCGGGCACGGCTCTTGCGGAAGGCTGCATGCGCAGGGATGCGGCAAGCGACTTCGCTTCCCTGCACGAAGTACATCGATCGCCGGTGGGACAACAGCGTCCCGTACGGCTATGGCTAGAGAAGCCCGACAACCAGGTACGCCCTGGCTGTCGGGCTTTTTTTTTGTTTTTTGAAGAGGAGCCCCTATGACAAACACGAGACGCGACTTCATCAAGACCACGTTTGCCACGGCGATCGCTACCGCGCTGCCTGGCGCCACCCTGCTGGGCCCACGCGCAGCCAGTGCCGCGGAGCCCGTCAAGGTGGGCATCCTGCATTCGCTCACCGGCACCATCGCCATCGCCGAGGCGCATGTGGTGGATGCCGAGAAAATGGCCATCGACGAGATCAATGCCAGCGGTGGCGTACTCGGCCGGCCGGTGGTGCCAGTGGTGCAGGACGGTGCCAGCGACTGGCCAACTTTTGCCGAGAAAGCGCAGAAGCTCCTGCAGAGCGACAAGGTGGCCGCCACCTTCGGGTGCTATACGTCGGCATCGCGCAAGGCGGTGCTGCCGGTGTTCGAACGCTATAACGGCCTGCTGTACTACCCAACGTACTACGAGGGCCTCGAGATGTCGAAGAACATCCTCTACACCGGGCAGGAGGCCACGCAGTCAGTGATTCCGGCGGTGAACTGGCTCGCGCAGAACAAGGGCAAGAAGTTCTACCTGATCGGCTCCGACTATATCTGGCCGCGCACCACCAACCGCATCGCGCGGCCCACCATCGCCAAGTCCGGCGGCACCGTGGTCGGCGAGGACTATCTGCCGCTGGGCAACGTGGAGTTTTCCTCCCTGATCAACAAGATCAAGGCGGCCAAGCCGGACGTCATTCTCTCCACCATCGTCGGCGGCTCGAACGTGGCGCTGTTCAAGCAGCTCAATGCGGTGGGCATCGACGGCAAGAACACCACCATCCTTGCGCTCGCCGTCACCGAGGAGGAAGCCATCGGCATTGGCCGCGAAACCCTGGTTGGCGTGCATTCCTGCATGGGCTATTTCCAGAGCGTGACGAACGCTCGCAACCAGAAGTTCGTCGCCGCCTTCAAGGCGAAGTACGGACAGGACCGCGTGGTCGGCGACACCATGGAGGCCGCCTACACCGCCGTGCACATGTGGAAGCTGGCGGCAGAGAAAGCCGGCAGCGTCGATCCGCAGAAGGTGATCGCCGCGTCGGCTGGCCTGGCCTGGGACGCACCCGAAGGCGGCGTGCGCTTCCACCCGTCCAACCACCATCTGCTCAAGCATGCGCGCATCGGCCTGTTCAAGCCGGACGGCCAGGTGCAGCTGGTGTACGAGTCGCCGCTGATCGAGCCGAATCCCTTTCCAAAGCTGTAACGACTGCGGCCTTTCGAACCACGGACGTGCGCACGGCGCGCGTCCGGCTTCCAGTGGGATTCTTCCAATGACTGCCGATACCTTACTGACCCAGGTCTTCAACGGCCTGTCGCTGTTCACCGTGCTTGCGCTGATGGCCATCGGGCTGGCGATCGTGTTCGGCCTGATGGGCGTCATCAATATGGCGCACGGCGAACTGATGGCGCTTGGCGCGTACATGACCTACCTCACGTCGTTGGGGTTCGCACGCTATCTGCCAGCGATGATGGGCGCGTATTTCATCGTGGGGCTGGCCGTGGCCTTCCTCGTCACCGCCGCCGCGGGCTATGTGCTCGAGCGCGTGATGATCCGCCATCTCTACCAGCGGCCGCTCGACACAATGCTGGCCACCTGGGGCCTGTCCCTGATCCTGCAACAGGCATACCGGCAGGTTTTCGGCCCGATCGATGTCAGCGTGCCAACGGTGGCCTGGCTGCGCGGCGCATGGAACCCTGCGGCCGATATCGCGATTCCGCTGAACCGGCTGTTCATCATTGCGCTGACCCTGGCCGTGGCCGTCGCCGTCTACCTCTTCCTGTTCCGTAGCCGCTGGGGCCTGCGCATCCGCGCGGTCATGCAGAACCGCGCCATGGCCGGCGCGGCGGGCATCAATACGGAGCGGGTCGATGCGGTGACCTTTGCCGTGGGCTGCGGGCTGGCCGGCGTGGCAGGTTGCGCGCTGACAATGCTGGCGTCCACGGGGCCCATGACCGGGCAGCAGTACATCGTCGACACCTTCATCGTGGTGGTGTTCGGCGGCATCGAGAGCCTGCTCGGCACTTTCCTCTCGGCATTCGCGATCGGGCAGTTGCAGTCGCTTTTCGAACTGGGGCTGAGCGCTTCGATGGCCAAGGCCGCGATCCTCATGCTGGTCATCGTGGCGCTGTACTACCGGCCGAACGGCCTGTTCGCCCTGAAGGTACGCCGGTAGCCATTCCGCTACGCAAGAACCGTTTCTAGAAAGGTAGTCGCCAGATCATGGAACATATCCCCTATTCACCGGACGGCACGGCCGCGCACGCGCGCACCGCCACGCATGCGGACATGAGCCGCGCCGCCGGCCGGCTCGAACGCTTGGCCTTGCCGGTCCTTGCACTGCTGCTGCTGGTTGCCATTCCGGCCGCATCGGACACCTTCCGGCTCGGCCTGTTCGGCAAATACCTGTGCTTCGCCTTCTGCGCTGCAGGGCTGGTGCTCGCCTGGGGCTATGGCGGCATCCTGAGCCTGGGGCAGGGCATCTTCTTCGGACTGGGCAGCTATATGATGGCCATGTTCATGAAGCTGGAAGCCACCTCGGCCGATCCCGCCGCAGCCGTATTCGGCGCTGGCGGACCGCCCGTGCCGGACTTCATGACGTGGAACAGCATCGATACGCTGCCCTGGTGGTGGACGCCGTTCCAGCATGTGTCCTTCACCCTGGCGGCGATCCTGATCCTGCCGGCGGCACTGGCCTTCGTGCTCGCCTACGCCAACTTCCGAAAACGGGTGGGCGGCGTATATTTCTCCATCGTCACGCTGGCGCTTGCCGCCATCGCCTCGATTGTCATCATCGGGCAGCAAGGTTACACGGGTGGCATCAACGGCATCACCAACCTGCCTGCCTTCATGGGCTACAGCGTGCAGAGCGATCAGGCCGTGCATGTGCTTTATTACCTCAGCGCCTGCCTGTTGCTGCTGGCCTTGCTGGCAGGCCGCTTCATCTTGCGCAGCCGCCTCGGCCGCGTATTGGTCGCCATCCGCGACCGCGAGGACCGGGTGCGGTTCTCGGGCTACGACCCGGCGCTCTTCGAGGGCTTTATCTTCGCCGTGGCGGCGCTGCTGTCGGCGATCGGCGGTGCGCTGTTCACGCTCCAGGTTGGCTTTGCTTCGCCATCGGTCTGCGGCATCGTGCCATCGATCGAGATGGTGATCTACGCCGCCGTGGGCGGGCGGTTGTCCCTGGTTGGCGCGGTATATGGCGCCCTGTTCGTCGGGGTGGCCAAAAGCTATCTCTCCGAGCACTTCGTCGGCTTCTGGGTCTACATGGTGGGGGCGCTGTTCATCCTGGTGCCCATGTACCTTCCCTCGGGTCTGGCCGGCGTGCTGGACCGCTTCGCACGCAATGATAGAGATGCACCATGAGCGAACCGATTCTCGAAGTACAAGGGCTTGGCGTTTCCTTCGATGGCTTCAAGGCCGTCGACAACCTGGATTTTCGCGTCGAGGAGAATGAGCTGCGCGTGGTGATCGGCCCCAACGGCGCGGGCAAGACCACGCTGCTTGACATGATCTGCGGCAAGACCAAGCCTACCTCCGGGACCATCGCCTTTCGCGGGCATGAGCTGCAGCGTATGCTCGACTACCAGATCACGCGGGCGGGAGTGGGGCGAAAGTTCCAGAACCCGCTGGTCTACGAGGACTTGACCGTCGCCGAGAACCTGGAGATCTCGTATCCGAAGAAACGGGACCTGTTCGGCAGCCTGTTCTTCCGGCGCGGCGAGGACGTGCGCGACGCGATCCTGCGGGTGGCGGAAATGATCTTCCTGTCCGACCAGCTACGGCGCAAAGCGGCGCTGCTTTCCCACGGCCAGAAGCAATGGCTGGAGATCGGCATGCTGCTGATGCAGGATCCCCAGCTGATGCTGCTGGACGAACCCGTCGCGGGCATGAGCGCCCACGAGCGCGAGCAGACCGGCCTGCTGCTGCGCAGGATCGCGCAGGGACGCTCGGTGATCGTTATCGAGCACGACATGGAATTCGTGCGCGCCGTGGCGCACAAGGTCACAGTGCTGCACCAGGGCAAGCGGCTTGCCGAAGGCAGCATGGACGAGGTGCAGAACGATCCTCGCGTCATCGAAGTCTATCTGGGGCATTGACCATGCTGAACATCGAGCATCTGAACGTGTTTTACGGCCAAAGCCACGTCCTCCACGATTTGTCCTTCGACGTGGCGCCGGGCGAGACAGTGGCCGTCATGGGCCGCAATGGCATGGGCAAGACCACACTGCTCAAGACGCTGATCGGCATGCTGCCCGCGCGCGGCGGCAGCATCCGGCTGGGCGGGCGTGAACTGGCCGGCAGGAAAAGCTACGAGCGCGTGGCGGCCGGGCTTGCCTTCGTGCCGCAGGGGCGCATGATCTTTCCGTACCTGACGGTGGAGGAAAACATCCTGGCCGGCATGGACCGCGCGCAGCGGCCCAGCGTGCCGGACTATATCTTCGAGTCGTTTCCCGTGCTGGCGGAAATGCGGGCCCGGCGCGGGGGGAACCTGTCCGGCGGGCAACAGCAGCAACTTGCCATCGCACGGGCACTGGTGTCCGAGCCCCGCGTGCTGATCCTCGACGAACCTACCGAAGGGATTCAGCCGTCGATCATCAAGGATATTGCGCGCGGCCTGAACCGGCTGAAGAAGGAGAGGAACTTCGCGCTGGTCGTGTCCGAGCAAGTTCTGTCGTTCACGATGGAGATTTCCGACCGCTTCCTGATTATCGAGAAGGGGCGCTTTGTGGATAGTGCGCGGCGGGAGAGCGTCGATGTGGAACGCATCATGCGGTATCTGACGATCTGAACCGCGCGTCCGCCACCGCGGAAAACTGAAGGATCCTCACGGGCTTCGCCGTAACGCCTGCCACAAATGGTGAACCGGGTGCAGAGGTTCGTCCGTCCAGCCCATGGACTATGCGCCCAGTAGCCTGCGAGCAAGCACTGACTGCATATCCCGACGACCATCGGCGATCAGGTAAACGACGACCTGACTGCCGGTGATGCGGTATATCACACGATAGGGTTTGAACAAAGTCTGGCGGTATTCTTTGATGCCCAGTGCGACCAGCTCTTTGGGGTAGCTGCCACGCTCCGGAAACCGCGACAGACTCTCGACGACTTCCATCAACTGGTCCAACACGTAATTGGCGTTGGCAACAGAGTCGAAATCTGAGATGTAGTCGTGAATGGACTCCAAGTCCTGCTCGGCACCCTCGGTGAGCAGGACTTCGAACTTGGCTTTAGTGCCTGCCATCAGCCGACTGCTCGCTTGGCACGCAGACGGGTGACGACATCAGCCACTGGCTTGACCTTGCCTGCCGCCACGTCCTGATTGCCCAGCGCCAGGATCTTGAGCAATGCCAGCGTTTCCTGGGTTTCCTCGAACGAGGCCACATCCTGCAGGACTGCCTTGGCCTCGCCATTTTGCGTGATGACCAAAGGCTGACGCTGCTCGACCAGGTTAGCAAGTACCTCGGCCGCGTTGGCCTTGAGGTAGCTGATCGGCTTCACTTGAGATGAGTAGCGCATGGCCCTCCTCCTGATGACGTTTAGATAGGACTAAATATAGTCTTTTTTTGGACTCATGGCAAGGCGCATGCACTGACATCACCTCTGTCGCTGAGGAGTTCCTGAAGGCGGGGGCGGGAGTGGAATGGCGCCACCGGGAATTGGTTTCGTCAGTGTGTTGCCGTTGTTGCCGGTCACCTTCCTGATGTCCATGTAAGTGGCTGCAACGCCAACTGCAAGCCCGGCGGCATCCGGAGGGGTAAACATTTCCCCTCCGATGCTGCCTGCTATGTTGTACCGCACCTGGAAGTCTTCTCCGGCGTGCGCCGTCATGCTGGCAAGGCAAGGGATTGCCGCGATGGAAAGGCAATGAACAGAAGTCTGCAACACAAGGGTCTCCGCATTGTTATTGACGTGGCGTAAAGGAAGCCCCGCCCGCCGGCGCCATGAACTGGAGCCAGAAGGTTGGTTATTTGTCTGCGGGGCGACGGGTGCTTCAGGCGGCCTTGGGGTGGCGCATGTCGAGGCGTAGCTGTGGCGGATCGATCAGATCAAGGGCGCGCTGGAGGATGTGCTCGGCCTGAGAGGCCGGGCCTTCGGCGAGCACGCATCGATCCGGGCGGACCACTACCAACCAGTCGAGCGGGGCCACGCGGGGCAACACGACCTCGTCCAGTGCTTCCAGGCGCCGGCCTTTGGGCGCGAGATGCTGCGCTTGCGCACGCTGGCACCATTGCCACACCTTGCCGCCAGCGAGGGACCAGCGCACCATGAGCTCAGACGACAGGCGCGTCGCGGGGTCGAAGCCGAATCCGATGACTGCCCACTCAAGCCCCAGGCACTCGTCGCTGAGTGTCGGGATTCCGCTTTCTGCCGGCCGGACCCAGCCCTGTGGAAAACTCGAACCGGCACGCAATTTCTCGGTGCCGGGCACGCGCACGAACAGGCCTTTGTCGAACGTATTTGCGGGCTTGACTTTCAGGTCCGCGAACCAGGCACGGCCGCGCGGCAGCAACCTTATGGCGCTCATGCACCCGTGTACGGCGAGTGCTGCTGCCCGGTTGCGTGGCATGACAAGTGCCCCAAGAAAGCGCGCCAGGTTGATGATCTTTCTCGCGTGAGGCCGGCGTTCCTGGTCATAGCTGTCGAGAATCTGCTCGCCCGCCTGGCCGCGTAGCACCCACGCCAGCTTCCACCCAAGGTTTGCCACGTCCCGCAGGCCGGCCACCAATCCTTGCCCGGCAAAAGGGGGCGTAATGTGAGCGGCATCACCGGCCAGAAAACATCGACCTTTCGAGAATGACTTGGCTTCTCGTGCATGAAATCGATATACCGCAGTGCGTTCGACCTGGATCTTGTCTACATCGCACCACGGCGCGAGCAGCTTGCGCACCGATTCAGGCCGCTCCATTTCCGCAGCGAGTTCCCCCGGCTTCAACATGAATTCCCAGCGCTGGCGGCCCCCTGGCGCGACCATATGCGGCGTGGGCCGTGCCGGGTCGCAGAGAAACTCGCAATGGTCGATGGGATTGGGTACGCCAAGTGCGTCGACGATCAGCCAGTCCTGCTGGAATGTGCGGCCCTCGAAGTCAAGCCCCAGCGCATGCCGGACCAGTGAACCTGCGCCATCGATTCCCACCATGTACTTCGCCCTGACCTGCAGGTCGGGCGAGCCAGCCGATTTCACGACGGCATGCACATGGTGACCATCATCGACGAAGGACTGGAGTTCAGCCCCGAGGCGAACGTCCACGGTGCGGTACGCTGACAGCTTCTTGCGTAGCACCGCCTCCAGCTCCGGCTGGTAGAACGTGACGAGCATCGGATGGCCGTCGACAATTCTCGCGCTGTTGATGCGAGCAAAGCGGCCGAACAGTGGCGAGCGGTATTGCACCTTCGGAATCGCCACCGTGGCGAATTCGCCCTCCGCTACGCCCACGAGCTGCAGAATGCGCAGAGCCTCGTTGTCCAGCGCGATCGCGCGCGGTTTGGCAAAGATCTCCGTGGCGCGGTCGATGGCCAGGACGCGGACCCCGTAGCGGCCAAGCAGGTTGGCCAGCGCGGCCCCAACCGGCCCAAGTCCGACAAGCAGGACATCCGTATCGAGCAGGTTCCCGTGCGGGGCCTTCGCGGTGTCCGTCATCATTGCTCCTGCCATGCGGGGATCACGGGATAGCGGGCTACCAATGCCATCGCCGTCTCGCGTGACGCGACCGGACCGGAGATATCGGCCACGGCGCCGCGCTCGGGGCACAGCCGGGCCTTGACGCGGGTGTCGGACATGCCATGCTCGGCAAGCGCCGCCCGGAGGACGTGCTCGATGGTGAGCAGCCGCAAGTCTGGCTTGGAGACCTTGCCGACGGCAGTAAGGGGCAGTGTCGGCATGAATTCGATGCGCACCGGCACCGCCGCACGTTCAGGAATCCTCTCCCGCGCGTATTCCATCAACGCTTCGCTGCAAGCCTGTGCACCTGGCCTGAGTACCGCGAAGGCCACCGGCAATTCGCCCGCATGGATGTCCGGCTGCCCGACTGCAGCGACCATGGCGACCGCGGGGTGTGCGGCGATCGCATCCTCGATCATCGACGGATCGACGTTATGGCCGCCACGGATAATCAGGTCTTTCGCGCGGCCGCACAGCGTGAGAGCGCCGTCCGCGTCAAGGCGGCCCAGGTCGCCCGTATTGAACCATCCGCCCGCGATCCAGATGCCGCGGTTGTCGGCTTCCCTTAGGTAACCGGGAAACACATTGGGGCCGCGTACGCCAATTACGCCGGTCGTACCAGCTTCGGCAAGTTCGGCGGCCCTGCCGTCTGCGCGTAGCTTGAATAGCTTCAATTCCTGATACGGAATGCGGATGCCAACCGTACCGGCCTTGGGCGCGGCTTTTGGCGGGTTGACGGTCGATACGCAACTACCTTCCGTCAGGCCATATCCCTCGTGGATGCGTACGCCGGTGAGCTTTTCAAACTCGTGTGCGACCTGACTGGGTAGCGGCGCGGCACCACAGAGAACGTGGCGCAAGGTCGGGATCCCGTCCACAGGCAAAGGTCTGGACAGCAGCGCCGCCAGGATGGTTGGCACGGCGGAAAACGTGGTGGCCCCAAATCGGTTGGCAATCTCCCAGAAGGCGTCCAGCAGGCCCGGCGTCCGATACCCGCCAGCGGTCAGCATGACGATCTCCGAACCACTATGAAGCGCGCCGAGTCCGGTCACCATGGCGCCATTGACGTGGAAAAGGGGCAACCCCGCCAGCATCACGTTGCGCCGGTCATCGATCCGTTGCAGGACCCATGCCATCACGGCTTCGTTCAGGTGACTGTGCACGGCCACCTTGGGATACCCGGTGGTGCCACCCGTATGAAAATAGGCGCACGGCTCGGTGGGCGTGAAGCGCCGCCCGCTGATCAGCCGCGTGCTGTCGGATTCGGCCAGCGCGTCGTGGAAGTCAAGCACTTGCACGCCGGGACGTGCCGGCAACTTGCCGCGCGGGGTGTGGCCGCCGGAGCAGATACGCCCCCCCAGTGCGGCCGTCGGGTCAACCTGCAGGATCGTATGGACCCCAGGCAGCCGGTCAGCGACTTCCACGGCCTTTTCCCAGATATTCCCGTCCGTCGTGGGCCCCAGGGCGATGACCACCCTGGCCCCCGTCTCTTCGCAGATACGGGCAATGAAGCTGGATTCCAGCATCGGGTTGATTGGGCTGGCAATGCCGGCAGCTTGCGCGCCCCATAGCGCCAGGTGGCCCTCGATCAGGTTCGGTAACAGGATGGCAACTGGCACGCCCGGCGCGACACCCAGGCGGTGGAGTGTATTGGCGGTGCGATGGATGCCCTCCAGCAAATCGGCAAAACGGACGTCGCGCGTCGGCGCGGAGGCGCTGCCGTCCAACAGCAGCCGCAGGGCCACGCGTTCCGACCAGCGCTCGCAAGCGGTCCGTAATACCGTGTAAGTGTTTGTGGCGTGGATCACGTCCTGCCAGGGCGTCCGTTCGATCTGTTCCACGTCCTCCAGTCGCCTGACGACATCTGGCATGGGGTTGATTGCAAGGCTACTCATAAGACTTCACTCTCATTCCAAAAACTGCGATGGGATGGCACGTGTTTTGTCGCCAGCCGGCGTGGTCGTCATGCCGGGGCGATAACGGTGGTCTGCTCACCCAGGTCGATGGTGCCGTCATCCGTGCGAATCGAGGCCCGGATGCTGTCGCCGGGCCGAAGGTAGGCGGGATTGGTCATGCCGCGGCGCACAAACATGCGCCATTTTCCGGCGTCGCTGAGAAGATGTTTCGCCATGAACATGGCCAGCTTGCCCGGCGCGCGCGCCGCGCAACCGGCAGGCGTACCGGTGGCGATCAGGTCGCCCGCGTGAACGTCGTGCATGGATGCCAGTTCCGTCAGGGTCGAGGCCGGCGCGTGGATCATGTCGGCGCAGTAGGCGTCCTGCCGGGGCTGTCCGTTGACATCGAGGCGCATCCGCAGTGTCGGCCAGCGTTGCCATTCATCCGGCGTCAGCAATACGAGTCCAGGGCCGACCGGGCCAAAGCCGCGATAGCTCTTGCCCTTGTAGAACTGACCCTGCGGCAACTGCACGTCACGCGCCGAAAGGTCATTGACGATGGTCACGCCAGCAAGCCAATCACCGAGAGCGTCGGGGCCGATCTTCGCACCAGGCTGCAAGTTCCGCCGCAGCACCAGCCCCAGTTCGATCTCGTAGTCGAGCAGCTTGACGTGGGGTGGGGAGATAACCGGGGCATCCGCGGCCGTGATGCATGAGGACGCCTTCGTAAAGATCGTGTTGAAGGGAAAATCCTCGACACGCAGGCCGGATTCCATGACGTGGCTGCGGTAGTTGACCCCCTGGCAGAGGAATTGCTGGTTCTGCGTGACGGGAGCCAGAAGCTCGACGGCCTCGCGCTGTATCGACGCCTGCGCCGCCGGCACTTGCCAGATGCTTTGCCAGTGTTTGGCAAGCAACTCGCCTGTGGTCGCGGCGTTGACCTGCAACGGCGCGATGCGTGCGCCAAAGAGAATGCCCCATTGCGGGCCATCCGTATGGATGTAGCGAATTACGGTACGAGACATGACACTTCCTAGGGAATTGCTTGGTTCTAAAGCCAGGGCCTGGCGGGTGCGCCCAGCGCTGTCTGGATCAGCTTGAGCCGCGCCGGCGCAATCGCCTTGCGCCGTACCAGCCTCAGCACCTTCAGCACATTGCGCAAAGTCTTTCTTGGTTTCATGGAAGCCGGTGCGTCGGCGCCCCAGGCCCAGATGCCGCTGAATTCAAGCGGCGAGTAAGCGGTTTCGAAATCCGCGGTGAACAGATCCCCGTCGGTGTAGTGCTCCAGCTCGAAACCGTCCGGATCGCGCCAGTAGTCGAACAACTGGCTTCCCAGCAAGTGCCGCCCGATGCCCCACACGTGCGAATGGCCTTGCGCACGCAGCACCTGTTGACCTTGCCCGAGCGCATCGAGATCGATGACTTCGTACGCGCTGTGCTCGTATTTCTCTTCGATGCCACCCACCAGTACGAGGGTGTGGTGTTCGGCTGGCGCCTGCCCAAGGTCGAGCCGGCAGAAGGCCAGGTTGGGACTGCCATCCGCGAGGTACTGCACATCGGTCGGAATGACGCCGAGTACGGTCATGTACCACGCCGCCATGGCGGCAAAGTCCACGGTTTGAAATACAACATGACCCAGCCGCACAATGCTGGCCGGCTCAATCGGGGTGCGAACGGTGCGGTTGACTCGCGGCGCATGTTGCGCCGTGTTGGTCAATGTCATGGGCGGGCGCATGGGCAAGGGTTCGACACGCTGCGTGCCTTGCACGAGCCAGACACTGCGCCCGGAAGGATCGAATAGCTCGACACCGCGCCCGCCTCCGGGAATCTGCTGTTCGGACAACCACTTGGCGTCAAAGCGATCGACGTACCGATTCAAGTCGGTATCGTCCGACATGCGAAAGGCGGGCCCGACGAAGCGGCTCACCGCCGAACGTTCGGCCACCGCAATGCAGGGAGCCGTCCCGACGCCACGGGCCGTGAGCCGCTCAGGCGAGTCGCTGGCCACGTGCAAGCCGAAATCGCGCCAGAAGCGCTCGGTCGCTGCCAGGTCCTTCTTTTCCCAGCGAAGGAACGCCAGTTCCACGGCTCTACCGAACGGCTTTGGGCGAGTGAGCCGTTGCACGCCAGGTGGCAGCCGGCTCTCCGGGTAAGACTCCGTCTGGCGGAGCATTACAGTCGATTTGGGCATGAGGTCTTCAACCGCTGAGCGGTCCGTTTGTGATTGTCTTGGATCGACGCCGTGCGCGCAGCTGCTGCCAAGGAGGCGCCACGGCGCTTGCGACGTCGGAACGCGAGGTCAAGCGACCTCGTTCATGGGCGTGATAATAGTATAGCTGTCATAATGACGGATACATCGTTAACACCTAGATGGTGCGTCAAGGTGGGCTGGTCGTGCGCAATGTGCGGGGCGTTTTACGTCTAGCGGCCAAGGGATTGCACGCCGGCTGCAATATGAGCCGTAGTTGCCACAAGGACCTCCTGATACACATTGGTGGCCACGCCGTCTGGCTGCCCGGGCGCGGGCACCTTTGTTTCGGTGCAAACCTGTTCGTTGAGCGACACTTTCGGTAACCTGTATCTTGCGACGGGCGGTCATTACGCTTCTAATGAGTTCGTGGCAGGCGAAGGCTGTCAGAGGGCGATATGCGCTGCACAAAATGCGGGTTCGAGAACCCCGTGGGAGGAAAATTCTGCGAGGAGTGCGGGCGAAGGCTTGCGCCGGTCTGCCCGCAATGCGGCCATGAGTCCGGCCCCACAGCAAAGTTCTGCGGTTCCTGCGGCGCGCCCATGACGGCGCTGGCCGCAACGCCGGTCGCTGCCGCAGTGCCAATGCCGGCTGTCCCCGCACCGGTTTTTTACACGCCGCGCCATCTTGCCGAACGCATCCTCGCCGAGCAGGCCGCGATGGAGGCCAGGGGACAGGCTGCCGGCGAACGCAAGACCATTACGGCGCTGTTTGCGGACATGGCCGGCTCGACCGCCTTGATCCAGGACCTGGACCCCGAAGAAGCACGCGGGCTGATCGACCCCGTGATCGTGCTGATGATGGAGGCCGTGCATCACTACGAGGGATACGTTGCCAAATCCCTGGGCGACGGCATCCTGGCGCTGTTCGGCGCACCGATCGCCCACGAGGACCACCCCTTGCGGGCGTTGTACGCGGCGCTGCGCATGCAGGAAATGATGCGCCGCCATGGTGAGCGGTTCCGTCTGGAGCAGGGTGTCCCGCTGCAGATCCGGGTCGGCATCCATACCGGCGAAGTGGTGGTGCGCTCGATCCGCAAGGATGACTTGCGCGCGGACTACGACCCGGTGGGGCACACGATCCATATCGCTTCCCGGATGGAAGGCGTCGCAACACCGTCGTCGATCCTCGTCAGCGAATCGACCCATAAGCTGACCGAGGGGTACTTCGAGTTCAAGACCCTCGGGACCACGCACGTAAAGGGCGTTCGGGAGCCGCTTGCGGTCTATGAGGTACTCGGGCTTGGCGCATTGCGCACGCGCCTGCAAGTGGCGGCGCATCGCGGTCTGGCGCGGTTCGTCGGCCGTCAGGCCGAATTGGAGCGCTTGCATGAGGCGTCGGAGTCGGCCAAGGCGGGGCAAGGGCAGATCGTCGGGGTGGTGGGCGAGGCGGGTGTTGGCAAGTCGCGTCTGTTCCACGAATTCAAGGCACGCTCGAAGCAGGGCTGCATGGTGCTCGAAACCTTCTCGGTTTCGCATGGCAAGGCGTTTCCCTATCTGCCTTTGATCGACTTGCTGAGAAACTACTTTCAGATCACCGCGCAGGATGACGAACGGCTGTGTCGTGAGAAAGTCACCGGCAAGTTGCTGAACCTGGATCGCGCACTGGAGGACCATCTTCCCTATCTGCTTTACCTGCTCGATATCAGCGAAGCGGGCTCGGCGCTGCCCACGATGGACGCCACCATCCGGCGCCAGCGTACCTTCGAAGCCATTGCACGGCTACTGGTGCGTGAGAGCCAGAATCAGCCGCTGATGGTCTTGTTCGAAGACTTGCAATGGCTGGACAGCGAGACCGAGGCCTTTCTCGATATCCTCATCGAGCATGTGCCGGGCACCAGCTTGCTTCTGCTCGTCAACTACCGCCCGGAATACGCGCATGACTGGGGCGGGAAACTTTACTACACCCAATTGCAACTGGAACCGCTGGGGCAAGCGGAGGCACAGGGCCTGCTCACGGCCCTGCTGGGAGACCATCCCTCGCTCATGTCCCTGAAACTGCTTATCCGGGCGAAGACGGAGGGCAACCCGTTCTTTATGGAGGAAGTCGTCAAGACGCTGGCCGAGGAGAGCGTCTTGCTTGGCCAGCCCGGCAGCTACCGGATCGAGAACGCCCCTTTGTCACTTCATATTCCGACGACAGTGCAGGGCGTGCTTGCCGCTCGTATCGACCGGCTTCCCGTCGCCCAGAAGGACTTGCTGCAGACCCTTGCGATCATCAGCAAAGAGTTTCCCTTAAGTTTGATCCAGCATGTCACCGCGCAATCGGAAGAGGAACTGCGCCCGCTTCTGGGGGATCTCCAGGCCGGCGATTTCGTTTACGAGCGTCCCGCATTCCCGGAAGTGGAGTACGCTTTCAAACACGCGCTTACCCAGGAGGTGGCCGCCAACTCCCTGCTGACCGGTCAGCGCAGTGCGCTGCATGAACGCACGGCCCGGGCCATCGAGACACTGTTTCCAGGCCGGCTGAAGGACTATTGCAGCGAACTGGCTCACCATTACAGCAAGAGTGGCAATGTGCCGAAGGCCATCGAATACCTGCATCTGGCGGCCCAGCAGGCCTTGCAACGTTCAGCACAGCTCGAAGCGATCCATCATCTCAGCGCGGCCCTCGAACTGCTCAAGTCCGTGGCAAATTCCCCCGAACGCGCACGCGAGGAACTCACCCTGCTCCATAGCCTCGGTCCTGCCTGGATGGCCGCTCGAGGCTATGGTGCGCCAGAGGTGGAGGAGACCTACACACGTGCATTAGCCTTGTGCGAACAGGGCGGGGAATTACCACAGATCTTCTCTGCGCAGTTGGGACTGTGGTCGTTTTATCTATTGCGTGCGCAACTCAGTACGGCACACGCCCTGGCGCAGCGGCTGCTCGGTCTCGCGCAGGATAAACAAGATCCGGAACAACTCGCGGAGGCGCACCGCATTCTCGGCGCCACCTTGTTCCGGCTGGGCGAGATCAGGATGGCCCGGACCCACATGGAGCAGGCGCTGGCACTGCACCGCCCCGATCGGCAAACATACAGCAAACTTCTACGTTATGCGCCGAACCTCGCCCTTCATATCCGGAGCACATTGAGCTGGACGCTCTGGTTTCTGGGCTTGCCGGACCAGTCGCGCGCGCGCAGCGAGGAAGCGCTGGCGCTGGCCAGAAAGTCCTCTGATCCGTTCGGCCTTGCCTTGTGCCTGATCTTCGCGGCCGAATTGCACCAGTACCGCGGCGAAGTGCAAATGGCGCGGGAGTATGCAGACGCCGCCATCGCGCTTTCGAGCGAACAGGGGTTCCCCCTCTATCTGGGTTGGGGAACGATCCTGCGCGGCTGGGCGCTGGCCGAGCAGGGTAGTCATGCGGAGGGCATCGCGCAAATACATCAAGGCCTCCGCGCCCATGAAGCCACCGGAGCGGCATTGGGTCGGCCGAGGCTTCTGGCACTGCTCGCCAATGCTTATGGAAAGGCAGGACAAGCCGAGGCAGGGCTTGGTGTGCTGACTGAGGCGCTGGCTCTGGTGACGAACACGGGCGAGCGGTTCGCTGAGCCGATTCTGCTTCGGCTCAAGGGGGAACTGATTCTGACGTTATCTGGCGACGAAGCCGGCCCGTCCACCAGGGCCAAAGAAGCGGAAGCCTGTTTTCAGGCGGCAATTGCCATTGCGCATGACCAGGGCGCCAGGTCAGTCGAGCTGAAAGGCGCGCTGAGCGTGGCCCGGTTATGGCAACGCTGCGGCAAGACGGATGCTGCGCGCTCGATCCTGGCTGGCATTCATGGCACGTTCACCGAGGGATTCGAGACCGTCGACTGGCAAGATGCCAAAGTCCTGTTGGAAGAGCTGACGTAAGCGGCCTGACCAGGCTCGCGGAGGCGTCCGCCGACGACAAGCGGCTGCCTTTGGATCGATGCAGGTCCCTCAGGCGCTTGGGGAGGCAGCCGCCGCAGGCGCGGGCTATTCCGGCTGGATGCCGGCGGCTTTGATCACCTCGGCCCATTTCGCGGTTTCGCTGCGCACGAACGCCGCCAATTCTTCTGGCGTCGATGGGGAGGGTTGGCCTCCTGTCTGGCTGAAATGTTCGGTAGCCGCCGGGCTGGTCAGCCCCTGTCGAATCAGCTGGCTCATACGCGCGATGACCGGTTTTGGCGTGGCGGCAGGGAAGAAGGCAGCAACCCAAGCCGTCATCTCGTACCCCGGCAGGCCGCTTTCCGCCATGGTCGGGACATTGTCGAGCAGGGGATGGCGCCTGGACGTGGTCACGGCGACTGGGCGCAGCTTGCCGTTCTGGATCAGGGGCAGGGCAGGATTGATGTCGGAAATCATGAAGTCGACCTGGTGGCCCATCAAGTCGGTCAGGGCCTGCGGCACGCCCTTGTACGGCACATGCAGTGCCGGTGCGCCGCTCATGATCTTGTAGAGCTCACCGGCGACCCGGGTGGAGGAACTGCCGCTGGCGAAGGTCATCTTGCCTTGCCGGCTTTTCGCCAGCGTGGTCAGTTCTGCCACCTTCTGCACCGGGCTGTCGAATGGCACCACCAAGACCAATCCGCTCTTGGCGATCAACGACACCGGCGCGTAGTCCTTGATGGGATCATAGGGCAGCTTCCTGAACAGGGATGCATTGGCTGCATGGGTGGTATTTGTCGTGATGAGCATCGTGTAGCCATCTCCGGGCGCTCTCGCGACCGCCGTGGCCGCGATGAACCCGTTGGCACCGGGGCGGTTTTCCACGACGACGGACTGGCCGGTCTGGGCGGTGATGTTCCGCGCGATGTAGCGAGCGGTGTTGTCCGTGCCGCTTCCCGCAGGGAACGGCACCACCACACGGATCGGTTTGTCCGGATACTCGTTCAGGCCAGTTGCCCACACCAGTTGCGACGCCGCGCAAGCAGCGGCTAGTCCGGACAGCAGGGCGAGCATGCGTCGCCGGGGAAATCGCTGGGTCATCTTGTCTCCTCCCGCATCGTGGGATCTGATTGATTCACTTGGCCGAGCTGGCGTCAGGTCAGCGGATCGTGTGCGCGAATGACGATCAGCTCGCGCATTCCGCCTGCCGATTCGAGGCTGAGCTCGGCTCCGTCGGGAATGTAGGCCCACTCCCCGGCCCCGGCGGCGAAGCGCTCGCCTTCGATGCGCCCGTGGATCGTGCCGCTACGCACGAAGAGCACCTGCTCGGTCTCGCCAAGCCTGTGCGGCTCGGCGCCGCCATCTGGGTCAAGGTCGACCATGTAGATGTCGAGAAACCGGGAATCGACGGTCTGGCGTGTGATGACCGGCCTGGCGAGCGCGCCACGGTAGTGCGGCAGCTCGATCGCTTCGGTGCTGACTGGAACGTCGCGGACATCGGCGGCACCGGCCTGAAGGCGCGGGTCGTCCGGGCCGCTCGCGGTCACCGCTGCGTTCGGGTTTTCGCTGTATGGCGGAGCGTAGACCACCATCACCTGTACCGGTTCGTCGCTGATGACCTCGAAGCGATGGAAGACGCCGGCCGCATTGAAGCTCCAGTCCCCCGCGCGCAAGATGCGCTGCTTTCCGGGTAGTTCGCCGATACCCTCGCCGGCGAGCAGGAACGACGCCTGCTCGAGGTCCGGGTGTGCATGCGGCAACGCGCCGTGGCCTCGGGAAATCGTACCCAGCAGGACTTCGAGGCGGCGCGCGCCGACAGTCTCCTTGCCGATGATGCGCTGGTTCGCCGTTCCGGTGTGGTTGGCCGGTGCGTACGCGGCCACGTCGGTGGCCCTCCGTACAAAGGGTGATGTCATGCCGATGTCTCCTTGTTCGAATGGTGAAGTCTGTCGCGCTCAGCGGCGGCTGTCGGGGATGGCCAGCGCCGGGTAATGCTCGGTCAGCTTGGCTGGCATCTCCACATCCAGGATGAAACGATCGCCGCGATACCAGAATTGCCCTGCCAGAAGCACATTGCCGTCGACGTCCAGCGTCGATCGGACGATCCTGGCGATTGGCGCCCCGAAGCCATAGCCGAGATCGCGTGCCAGGATATAGTCGGCCGGCTCGACCGTCATGGTCTGCTGCATCATGCCAAGGCGGTCGCCTTCGACCTGGCGGAGCAGATGACCGAGCTTGTGGTGCTTTTCGCCACCGCGGGGAAAGCGGGCAAAGACCGACGAGGCTACATACATCTCGATCAGGCAAAATGGCGTGCCGCCATGCATATGCAGTTTGCGCACCATCACATAACTGTCCAGCGGCGTGCCGCGCCGGACCAGGTCCGGCCGCAACGCCACGCCCTCGCGCATTTCCAGGATGCGGATTTCCAACTCGCTGCCATGGGCTGATTCGTCATTGATGGCGGAGCGCAGCCCTTGTCCCGGTTCTGATGGCTGCTTGATGACGTGCGTGCCACGACCTCGCTGGCTGCTGACCAGACCCTCCTCTGTCAGGGCGGCAAAGGCCTGGCGCACGGTGACTTTGGCGACCCCATAGGTTTGCGCGAGGCTATCCACGGTTGGCAACTGCATGCCCACCGGGTACTCGCCCGAAACGATCCTGTGTCGGATGACGCTGGCCAGTTGTCGATATCGCGTCACGCCACCGGTGCCGTCGTCAGCGAGAATGACGCTCTCGTTGGCAGCTGCGTTGGACGCATTTCTCGTCATGACAACAGCTCCCGCGGCACACGCACTGGCATGGTCAGCAGGATCTGCGCCATGCCCTTTCCGAGCGGATCGTTCCGCAGCGACGCCATGCCGCCGCCATCCAGGGCCGACTCGCAGACAAAGTTCATGGCGTCGAAGCCGGGCAGGTCATAGCATGTCACCGGCCCCTTCACCAGGTACCCAAGCCAGTCCGCCACGCGCGCCACCGTCACTTCGGCCCGGAGCACGGGCAGGTACGCCCGGCGGCGGGCGATCAGCCCGATGTTCGAAGTATCCCCCTTGTCGCCGCTACGGCCATAGGCAAGCCGTATCAGCGGAACTTCGACGGTATCGCGTTCCGCAGGACCGGCGCCCGTTTGTTCAGCGACTTCAGGTGCCGCGGGCGCGACCGGTGCCGACGCGCTGCCTGAAGGAATGGTGACGCCGCTGCGTACGCCGCTCATCACCACTGCCGGGGTCAGGGCGCTCTTGTCGAGCAGGAATGCATACTGGCGGATCGATGGCGAGGGACTGGAACGCCCACCAGCCGAGCCCGTCGTGCCCGGCGCCCAACTGGTCCCCGCCGCGGCAATTTCCCGTGCGAACAGTTCCAGCGCCGCCTTCTCGGGATGCATGACCGCCAACCGCATCACCGCCTCGCGGGTGTGCCGGACGGCAGCATGTGGCCCAAAGCAGGACTCTGCTCCCAGCACCTCGATCCGGGTGCGACTGTAGTCCCCCCAACCGTTCTCCCCGAAAAGCTTGCGCGTGCGGGCGAGGATCGCCTCCGCCGTGCGTTCCGCCTTGGCGACCGCGTCGACGCCGACGATGGAAAGCTGCGCGTTGCAGCGAAAGCCGTCGACATAGGTGGCACAGACTTTGTAGGCATTGCTCGGGGCCCGCCCGCGTGCGCCGCTGACTTCCACCAGGTCCGGTGCGGCCTGCCGAAGGGTTACCTGCGTGAAATCGCAGGTGACGTCTGGCAGCAGGTAGGTGGCCGGGTCGCCGATCTCGTAGAGCACCTGCTCGCCGACCGTGGCGGTATTGACCAGTCCCCCGGTGGCGGGGGGCTTGCCGACAACGAAGGTGCCGTCGGCACGGCACTCGACCACCGGATAGCCGATGTCGTGCCAGTCCGGGACGCTTTCCCAGTCGGTATGCAAGCCGCCCGTTGCCTGGCACCCACACTCGATGATGTGGCCGGCCAGACTGCCTTGGGCCAGGCGATCATAGTCGTCCGCATGCCAGCCGAACTCGTGCATCAGCACGCCGAGTGTCACGGCACTGTCCACGCAGCGTCCGGTGATGACGATCTGGGCCCCCTGGTCCAGCGCCTGCCTGATCGGCAACGCGCCCAGATAGGCATTGGCGCTGACCACGTGCTCTGGCAAGGGGCGGCCTTGCTGCATGTCTTGCACACCGGCTTCGCGCAACTGGGGAAGCAGGGGCATCACGTCATCGCCTTCCACCACGGCAATGCGCAGCGCCACGCCCTGTTCCGCCGCCAGCGCGGCAATGGCCTGCGCACACCCGTGCGGGTTCATGCCACCTGCGTTGCTGACCACGCGGATCCCGCGTGCGGCGATCTCTCCGATCAGGGCCTTCATTGTCACCGTCACGAAGTCGGTGGCGTAACCCAGTTCCGGTTTGCGCAATCTGGCAGCGGCCAGAATCGACATGGTCAGTTCGGCCAGATAGTCGAACACCAGGTAATCGATATCGCCGTGGCGCACAAGCTGTGGCGCGCCGACGCTGCTGTCGCCCCAGAAGCCAGAAGCACCGCCAATGCGTACCCTTTTTGCGTCCATGCCCATCTCCCTATCTGCCAGTCCACTTGGGCTGGCGTTTCTCGCGGAATGCCAGCTGGCCTTCGCGCGCGTCCTCGGTCAGTGCAAACAGCCCTATCTGGCTTTCCGTGAACGCCATGGACTGCTCGAACGACATGATTTCCATATGCTTGAGCGTGTACAGCCCCCGACGGATGGCGGCGGGCGAATTGTTCAGCATGCGGGTCAGCAAACGGTCCATCTCCGCGTCGAGATCGTCGCTGACGTAGTTGAGCAGTCCGGCGGCCAGCGCTTCCCTCGCGGACAGTGGCTCGCCGCACAGGCACAATTCGGTGAGCGTGCGACGTGGCACCAGGTGCTGCAGCACGCTCAGGACCTGCGCCGGGAACAAGCCCAGCTTGACCTCCGGCAGGCCGAAGCGGGCGCCTTCGCCAGCTATCGCCAGGTCGCACATCGCCATCAGTCCCATGCCACCCGCCATGCAGGCCCCGTTGACCCGCGCGATCAGCGGCACGGTTGACTGCCTGGCGCAGCGGAACAGGTCGGCCATCCCTTGGTAGGGATCCGCGTAATCGAACGTGAACGATTTGCCGGTCTGCAGATCGGCGCCGGCACAGAATGCCTGTTCGCCCGTTCCCGTAATGACCACAGCGCGGATGTCGGCATCGCGATCGGCGCGCAGGATGCCGTCGCGAAGTCCCTGCAGCACCCCCGGTGTGATGGCATTGCGGCGCTCCGGCCGGTTGATGGTCAGGTAGAGTGCTGCGTCCCGGACCTCGCACAGCAGTTCATCATTCATGGGAAGTTTCTCCTTCGGTTCGTTGCGCTTTCGACCCATCCCTGGAGATGCCTGACGCGAACAGCGTATCGATGGCGGCGTTGTCGTAGCCGGCCTCACGCAGTACCTCACGGCTGTGCTCACCCAGGCCGGGTGCGTGGCGGCGGCTTGTCGGCGGGGTGCCATGCCATTCGCTGGGCACCGCCATCTCCCGGATACGCCCGACGGCCGGGTGGTCCGATTCGCTGAAGAAACCGATGTCCTGCAAATGGGGATCATCCAGCAACGACTCGAACGTGTGCATCGGAAAGACCGGAACATCGGCCTCCTTGAGCAGGGTGCGCCATTCCTCGGTGGTGCGCTTGGCCATTTCGTCGCTGACCATCGCATACAGTTCGGTGATGTTGGCGGTGCGGGTGTTCATGTTGGCGAGGCGCGGATCGGTGTCGTACAACTCCGGCTTGCCAATGACCTGGAGGAAGGCGCGCCAATGATGATCGTGATAGATCAGGCAGCAGACATGTCCGTCCTTCGTCCGGTACGGGCGCCGTTCCGGCGAGAGCAGGCGCGGATAGCCGAAGCCGCCCTTTGCCGGAACGAAGGTCTCGCCATACAGGTGGTCTCCCATCACATAGGGAACCATGGTCTCGAACATCGGGACATCAACGCGCTGGCCCTTGCCGGTGCTCGTCCGCGAATACAGCGCGGCACAGATCACGCCGAAAGCATAGAGCCCCACCGAGCGATCCGCGATGGTGATTGGCAGATATCGAGGACTGTCGCCGCTGCCCAGCGAAACGGCCAGCGGCAGGCCGGTTGCGGCCTGGATCAGATCATCGAAGGCAGCCTGGGGAGCGTAGCGTCCGCGCTGCGAAAAGCCGAACATGCCGACATAGACCAGGCGCGGATTGATGGCCGACAGCGTTTCATAATCGAGCCCAAGCCGCTGCATGGCCTGTGGGCGCACGTTGTAGGCCAGCACGTCAGCATCGCGTACCAGGCAAAGCAGGGCCTCGCGCCCCTCAGGCGCTTTCAGGTCAAGCACGATGCTGCGCTTGTTGCGGTTCAGGCCCAGGAAGAGCGGCCCCAGCTTTTCATCGCCGCAGGGGCCTATGCCGCGCGTACTATCTCCGGTCGGCGACTCGACCTTGATCACGTCGGCGCCCAGGTCTGCCAGCATCTGGGTGGCAGAGGGCCCCATGAATACTGACGTGATGTCAACCACTTTCACGCCGGCCAGCGGTCCCGTTGTCTCGTTTTTCTTCATATCCATTTCATCTCGGTAGGTCAATGTAAGACGGCTGGCCCTGAGGCCACCGTTCCCTGCCTGGCCGGTGTTGAACCGGCAGCCGAGCACATAGTCGACCTATCGAATAAGCGGAAGGTAGGTCAAGTGCCGAGCGCTGGCTGACGGGGGAGACATCTGGCCGATGGTCTACTGGGGCCCGCCGTCGAGTTCTGGTATCCGCTTCCTGATTTTCGAGATAGTGTGGATCTTCACCCGTTGCGCCCACGGACCATCGATGGTGCGTAGATTCTTGCCCACGAGATGCGCCAGGCCAAGCTCGTCACTGAGCTGCGAGAGGGACGTCTCGATATCGAGCGAGAGGTTGGTGACAAGCACGTCGCCGCCATGGAAGACCAGGCTGTTCGACCAGAGAAAGCCTTTGGGTGCCCCCTTGCGATCGATGCCATCGAAGTCGCCGAGCTTGGCAATCACCCGCCCCTGCGTCGGCTCGAGCACGAGAATCTCGTTGGACTGGTTGCACGCGATCCAGAGGTTGTCGTGCTCATCGATCTTCACACCGTCGGGTCCGCCGCCGATCCGGTTGACGAAGACTTCAGGCGTGCCGGGCTCAAGCGTCGAGCCGGTCAGCGGTATCTTGACAACGATGTCGTTCGCCGTATTGGCGACGAACAAGGCCGTTGTCTTGTTGTTGAACGCCAAGCCATTGGCGCCGATGGTCGGCGGGATCCGCGTGGGCTTCAGCAGCGCGCTGGTGACCCATGCCGACGCCTCGCCGCCGTCGGGGCCGACCTTCCAGATGATGCCCTGGTGGGCGTCGGTCACGTAGACGTTTCCGGCGGGGTCGAACGTCAATCCGTCGAGGCCGGGGTTCTTGCCGGTGACCGTCATGAACACGGACGAGGCACCCGTCCTGGGATCGACGCTCAGGACCTTCGCGCCCAGGTAGTCGACGACGAGCAACTGGCCCGTGCGAGGATGGAAGCCGAGGTCAAGCAACATGCGGCTCGAGCCCTTGATGCTGACAGTGCGCAGGTGCTTGCCCTGCGGTTCGAACACAAGCAGCGCGCCCTCGCTTGTCCTGGGTTTTTCCACCGCCACCGTGACGACGTAGACGTTGCCTTCGCGGTCCACGGCGATCCCCTCCGGATGGGCCTCCCCCGGGGGCAAAGTGGCGAATGTCTCGACCTTGCCGCGCTCCCAGGCTCTTGCGGCCAGCGGCGTCGCCAGCAACACGAGCAACATCAGCATCGGCAGTATCGGCATCCTCTGGGCTTTGATCATTCTCATGTTGCACTCTTTCAATCTCGCGGATTGATGGATCGTCACTGATTGACTGATCGGTGTCGTAGACGCTGGTCTATAAGGAGCAGAGGAACGGCACCGCGCAGGCCGACAAGCGGCCTGCCATGGTGCAGTCGCTTTTTATTCCTTGATAAMGTCGGCGCCGTTGCCGCGGACGTAGGGCACCGGTCCGATGCCGCGCGCCGCCGCGAGAGTCTGGATCGCGTGCTGGATCGAGAGCGCGTCATTGAGCGAGTGGAACGTGCCGTCCTCGTTGAAGCTCACTTGCGCGCCTTCGATCCAGGCGATGGTGATCGTGTCCTCGGTGTTGTCCTCGGGCGTGTAGAAGGTATGCACCGAGCCGCCGGGCTCATACAGGTAGGAGCCCGCCGTCTGCGGCTGGTCGGGGTACTCGCGATACTTCCAGCAGCCCTGGATCGTCCATACCTGCGCCGTACCGGTGTGGTAGTGAATCGGCAGGGAACAACCGGGTTCCACGATGGCCATGAAGACCCACTCTCCGCGCTCCGGGTCCAGGCGCAGCGGCTTGATGTGGATGCCCGGAAAGACATCCTTGATCAGCGGGATCTGCTCGATGTTGACGGTCAGGAGTTTGTCCTGCGGCAGGGCGGGCAGGGGCAGCAGGGCGCCGGTAGACGTGGTGGGCTGCGCGAGAATTCTTGCATTCATGAGTTGTCTCCGTTTGTTAGAGGAGGTGAAACAGTGGACGGAAACCGTCCTTTGATGAGACAGAAGAGGCACGCCGGTCCGGCGGAAAACTCAGAGCTGCGGCGGCAACGCGCCGGAGGAATAGACGCGTCCAGCGCAAAGGTGAGGCTAACCGCTGCCGGGCCTGCATGTCACTGAATACTCCTAAAGTTCCAATGTTAGAAGTTTAGAGGCTGTGGAAGGTTTTTTCTGCCCCTTGTTTACCCTAGGGACTGAATCAAGGCCTTTAGCCTTGCTTGCGCGCGCTCGCTAGCTGTCCGCTGTTGGGGTTCGGTGATGGCGGGTACCGTTTTCAATAAGGATGCGGGGATGTCGATCTCTGAGACGTAGCGGTCACCCCGATACCAGGTAACGCCGGCGTGCGGCACGTCGCCTTTGCCGTCGACCACGCGCCGCGACATCTAGCGTTTGTAGAGGCCGGTCAGGGTGGCCGTGGCGAGCGTGTTCTGGTAGATGAAGAAGCGCACCACGGCGTTGGTCGGGTTGGCCGGCAACCCCAGCTTGGGCACGCCCAGGGCGTGCACGGTGAAGATGTAGCGGTGCGCGGGCAAGCCCTTGGGCGGGCAGGGACCGCCGTAGCCGATGGCGCCGTAGTCGTTGGCGGTCTGGGTGCCGCTGGCGCCCAGGTCAGTGCCGTCGCTGGAGCCCGGGCCTGCGGCGAGCTGGGTGACGGACGAATTGATGTCGAACAGGATCCAGTGCCAGAAGCCGCTGCCGGTGGGCGCGTCCGGGTCGTACAGCGTCAGCGCGAAACTCTTGGTGCCTTCCGGCGCGCCCTGCCACTGCAGCGCGGGCGAACGGTTCTGGCCGGTGCCGTCGTAGCCATCGAACTCATGCATCAGTTGCAACGGATCCTGATCCTTGAATTCAGGCGATGTTAATGTGAAGTTGCTCATGCCATTTCCTTTCACTTGATTTTGATAATCAGAAAGCCGTATCGCTTGTAGGTGCCCGCGGCCTCCGGACGATCCCATCGCCGTCAGCTCACCTCGAACAGGCTGGCGGCACCCATGCCTTGCGCATTCTCACGCGTCTTGTGGTTATCGGAACCGGTATCGGTGGCGCGGTCGCCCCTCGTCGGCCAACAGCCTTTTGCGAGTCACATCATGTGGACAGGTTCGCCGTAGCCCGGGCATAGGCAGCGCCCATTTCCGCGATTGTCGGATTGCGGCGTAGCGTCAGGCCGCCACTGACCTGCAGGTCCTGTCCCGTCATGAGGCGGGCGTCGCTTGCCACCACAGCGCCGCTTCAGCGACGTCGTCCACAGTGCCAATACGTCCGCGCGGATAGCAGGCCTCGAAGGCCTGCAATATTTCGGGGATGTTCAGGGCGTCACCCGACATCGGCGTGCGAGTGATGCCAGGCGAGATCGAATTGGCGCGAACTCCGAATTGGCCGAACTTGTTGACCACACAGCGCACGACATGGTCGGTGCCAGCCTTGGGTGCCAACGGCTCCGCGTTTCGTCCCATGGAGTCGTGAGCCCGCTTGCCTTCGGCCTCGCGACGGCGTAGAACCAGCGCGCTGCCGGGTCTACATGTCACTGCATATCTCCTAAAGTTCTAATGTTGGAATGTTAAGGGCTCCCAAAGGTTTTTTCTGCCCCTTGTTTACCCTAGAGACTGAACGAGGAGGGCCTTTAGCCTTGCTTGCGCTCGCTAGCTGCCCGCCGTTGCGGTTCGGTGATGGCGGGTACCGTTTTCAATGCGGACGCGGGGATGTCGATCTCTGAGACGTAGCGGTCACCCCGATACCAAGTGATGCCCGCGTACAGCACGCTGCCTTTGCCGTCAAGAAGACACCGCGACATCTTCGCGACGGGTGAGGCAAACGGGATCTTCAGCATGTCGCACAGCGGAAAATCCGCCGGCATCACGGTCATGCGTTGTCGCACACGTTTGCTCCGCGACCCCAATTCATCGAGCACCGCGGCGAGAAGCTTTTTGTTCTTGGCGGTGTCCTTGGGCAAGGATTCGAAGACCGGGGTCAACACATAGATCTCCGCGTAGCAGAACGGTTCGCCGGAATAGGTGTGCAGCTTGCGGACACAGACGTATTCACCATTCGACTGGTCGCCCGGTCCAAGCAGTTCCTGCGGCACCCTGGCGCGGCGCCGGACTTCGAGTACGTCAAAGGCGAGCGCCTCGGGCGCGGCGAACGGATCGTTGATCGCCAATTCGATGTCGCCCGTGGCGGCGGGCAGGGCCGCCACGTGGGTCCCGATGCCTCGCTGGCTACGAATCAGCCCTTCTTTAGAAAGCAGCTCATACGACTGCCGGACGGTATTGACGGCCACGCCCAGGTCAGCCGCGAGCTCCGTGATTGGTGGCAGCAACATGCCGAGCGGATACTCGCCTTTTGCGATCCGGTACCTCAGCAACGAAGCCAGCCGCTGATATTGCGCAACGCCCCGTTCAGCCGACAGCTCCGGCCGCTCAATCCCTGTCGTTCGATCGTCCGTCATTCCAATTGCCTGACATTCAGAACATTGGAGTATGCACTAGAAGAACGGGACTGGCCCTTAGCGAGCAGGCGTCGGCCGCTGTTCGGCTGGAAACGGTAGGGTCGAGATGTGGCGCAATGGCAGCAGGTTTGATTTGTACGTTGAACCAGTTGAAACGCGCGCTAGAACGCCTGGCCACGCCCTTGGTCAGGCGACGCCCCTCACAAATCTGGCTATGTCACACTTAATCGGTCGATATGCCGGGTTGGGGTTGGTCGCCGCGCTTAACCGCTAAATGTGCGTAATGACGCATATTTAGCGGTTAAGCGATCGCACGCCGACTGCTATATCGGCTGCGGTTGCCGCGAGGATCTCCCGATACGCATTCACCACGCCCTCCACCTGCCCGGGCGCAGGCACCTCTGTTTCGGTACGGCCGCTCAGAACCTTGCCGTCCGGCAGTCGCCGCACGGTCCAGGCGATGGTCGCCGCTGCCCACTTGCCCACATTGGCGTCGAGGTTTACCACCTCGGTCGTTACCCGGAAGGCCGGCTGCGTCGCCGACAGGCCGTGCTGGTAGAGATCCACCGCGTCGAGAGTCGATTGCAGTTGCTGCGACAGCGCATCGCGTAGCTCGTCGGGTAATGGAGACGTCCAGCGCGATGTGTCGAACAGCTTCACCCCCCCGCTGGTGCCGTCACGCACCACCAGCTGAATGCGGTTCAGCCGCTCGGGCACGCGCACCGGCGTGACCTCGATCCATAACGGGTCGCCGCTACGGCTCGCTCGCACTGTCACGGCCTGCGCGGCGTTGGAGCGACTGGCAGCCAGCGTGTAGTAGCGCGCCTCGGGCGACGCGCAGCCGTTCATCATGGCCGCGGCCGCGGCGGCCAGCGCAAAAAGCATCGTCAGACGTTTCATCATTTCTCTTCCCTCTTGCCTTGCAGCAGTGCTTCGGGATGCCGCTCGAGATAATCGGTCAGTGTGCGTAGCGAGACTGCCGTTTGCGTGAGTTCCTGCATCATCCGACGCGTATCCTGTTGCAGCGATGCGTCGGGCGCCAGCGCTCCATTGGCCGTGGCGAGCGTGCGGCGAACATCCTGCAGCGCGGCGAGCACTTCCGGTGCTACATCGCCATTGACCTGTGCCACGAGCTTGTCCGCGCTGACGAGCATCTTGTTCATCGACACCATCGCCGTGCGTGCGTCCTGCCCGATCTGGTCGAACGGCACCTTGCCGATCTTGGTCACGATGTCGCCAAGCTTGGCTTGCAGCTCGTCGAAAGTACCCGGTGTGGTCGGGAATTCGGGCAGCGATGCATTCAGGTCCAGAGCCGGCAGAGACGCTTTCGGAAAGAAATCGAGTGCCACATAGAGCTGGCCGGTAAGCAGGTTGCCGGTGCGCAACTGCGCACGCATGCCGCGCTGTACCAGGCTTTGCACGATGGCGCGCTTGCGCATGTCGTCAGCCACATCTTTCTCGCGCAGACCCATGCGAGACGGATAGAGCTCCACCACCACGGGCATGCGGAAGGCCTTCTTGTCACTCTGGTATTCCATACCGATCGAGCGCACCTGCCCAACGGTCACGCCGCGGAAATCGACTGGCGCACCCGGAGACAGGCCGCGCACGGACTGATCGAAATTAAGCACTGCCAGCGCGGGGGCGAGTTCCTCCGGTTCCTTCATGGCTTCAGACTGATCCGCGGCCAGCAGGTACTCGGTGTTCTCGGCGGCCGCAGTGTGCGCGGTCGAGTGCTCCGGGGCCTGGAAGGCTACGCCGCCAAGCATCACGGTGACAAGCGACTGCGTGGACAACTTCAGCCCGTTGGCGTCGAGCTTGAGATCGACGCCGCTGGCGTGCCAGAAGCGCGTATCGGCGGAGACGAGCTTGTCGTAGGGCTTGTTGACGAAGACCCGCAACGTGATGTCGCGGCCGTTCGACTCGAGTTGATACGCAACGACATGGCCGACCTGCACGCGACGATAGTAGAGCGGAGAGCCGATGTCGAGCGAGCCCAGGTCCTGCGCACGCAGCACGAACTGCCTGCCCGAGGAATCGGTGGTGATAACCGGCGGGACTTCGAGCCCGGTAAAGCTGCGCGTCGTCTTGTCCGACTTGCCGGCATCCACGCCGATATATGCGCCCGATAGCAGCGTCTCGAGCCCCGACACGCCGCTGATGGCAAAGCGTGGCCGCACCACCCAGAAGCGTGTGTCGGCCACGGCGAAGTTCTCGGCGTCCTTGGTCAGCGCGATGGTCGCGATCACATGCGAACGGTCCGCCGCCAGCCGTGCCGTCTTGACCAGTCCGATATCGACGTCCTTGTAGCGCACGGGGGTCTTGCCCGGCGTCAGCCCTTCCGCGGTGCGGAATGTGACGGTGATCTCGGGCCCGCGCGACGCAAGCGTGTTGATCAGCAGCGAAAGTCCGACTACCGCCGCAACGATGGGGATCAGCCACACGAGCGAGGGTAGCCAGCGCGCGCGATGCTTGCGTCCAGGCTGCGGTACACCGTGAGGCGGGGGATGATCAACGTGTTCTGGCATGGGCGGAGTGGGGAGGTTCGATGGGGGAAGACGACGTCTCGAGCGCATCCCACAGCAGACGGGGATCAAAGCTCAGTGACGCGAGCATGGTCAGTACGACAACCGAGGCAAAGGCCAGGGCTCCGGCCCCGGGCATGATCGTGGCCAGCGCGCCGGCCCGCACCAGCGAGGCCAGCATTGCCACCACGAAGATGTCGAGCATGGACCACCGGCCGATGACTTCGACCAGCGCGTAGAGCCGGGTCTGCTCGCGGATGCGCCAGGTCGATCTGCGGCGCACCGATAGCAGCAGCAGTGTCAGGATCATCATCTTCAGCAGCGGGACGACAACGCTGGCGGTCAGTACCACGAGGGCCAGCAGGTGCGAACCGGACAGCCACAGATAGATCACGCCGGACATGATGGTGTCGCGCTGTGTGCCGAAAATCGATTGCGTTACCATCACCGGCAGGAGATTGGCCGGGATATACAGGAGATAGGCGGCCAACAGGAAGGCCCAGGCGCGCGCCACGCTGGCCGGCTTGCGATGATGCAGTACGGCGCCGCAGCGCGGACACGGTTCGGCCTCGAGCGTCATCGGACTGAGCCGGTCGCAAGCGTGGCACGACAGCAGTCCGAGCGAAGTGGCGGTAGCTTGGGGCGATTGAGGCGTGGTCATGACGCGGCATCCGGTGAGCAGGGTGGCACGTCATCTGCATCATGGACAACGCGGTGATGCCACAGTTCGCGCGGATCGAAGGAAAGGATGGCGGCAAGTACGACCACAAGGGCACCGAACGACCAGAGGGCGACGCCAGGCCGCACCTGCGCAATGGTGGACAGCTTCACCACCGTGACCAGCACGCCGATCATGAGCACTTCGATCATGCCCCACGGCCGCGTCCGGCGAATGCTGCGCACGATGAAGTCGAACCCGGGTGGCATGCGGTACTGCGCCATCGGCACGAGCAGGTAACACATCATGAGCAACTCGGCCAGCGGAAGCAGGATCGTCGTGGCGAACACGAGCATCGCCACCAACGTCATGTCGTCCGCGTAGAGTGCCTGTACGGAGCCCCATAGCGTGGTCTCCATGCGCGAGCCCTTGAGGTCCATGACGACAATCGGATACGCGTTCGAGATCAGAAACAGAATCAGAGCGGTCACCACGAGCGGCAGCAGGCGGCGATAGGCAAGCGAACTATCGCGATAGAGCCCGCCGCCGCAGCGCAGGCAGGTGGCACGTTCGCCCGGTTCCAGTGCCACGCGCGTATGGAGTGCGTCGCAATGCTCGCATGCAACCAGCCGGCGCGGATCCTGTGGTGGAGCTGGCAGCGGGAAGTGGTTCTGATGCACTACGTGTCCTGGTATGGGTTATCGGCCTCGTTGTATGAGGCGAGCAGTGCGTGAGCGCACCGGAAGCTTTCAAGACTCCGTATTCTGCTACAAGATGACGTTAATGTCATCATGACACTAAGTATCGTATAAGAATTGCGACCCGCGCCGCTGGCGTCAAGGCGGGGATGTTCATGGCCTACGCCATGTTGTCGGCGTTGTAGCGGCGTATTGATATAATCGCCTCGTCACATAAGGACCACTAATTGAAGATGCTTGCCGATCCTGATCCCAAAGACCATCGCCCTCGCGTTGCCGCTGAACGGCGTGCACGGATGCGCAGGCGTCTCATTGAAAGCGCGATGTTCGTTTTTGCGCAGAGGGGCATCGGAGCCAGCGTGATCCCGGATGTCATCGCGGCAGCGGGCGTCTCACAAGGTTCCTTCTACAACTACTTCCGTACTAACGACGATCTGTTGGCGGCTGTCAGCGACGCGCTCAGTCACGACATGGTGCAAATGATCGAGAGCGTGGTCGGCAATATTGAAGACCCCGCGTTGCGTATTGCAACGGGTATTCGCTTGTACCTGCACCTTGCACGATCCTATCCTGTCGTGGCGGAATTTCTTTCCGCTACGGGCCTGAGTCTGGTCGGCAAGAAGAGCGCCGTGTACGAGCACCTGCCCGCGGATATCAAGGAAGGCCTGAAGAGCGGCACGTTTGACGACGTTTCGGCCGATGTTGCGTTGGACATGGTGGCCGGCGCCGGGCTGATCGCCGTTCACCGCATGGCCAAGGGCAGAACCACCAGGGATTATCCTGAACGGATCGTCCAGGCGGTGTTGCGGTCGCTCGGCGTGCCTGCACCGAGTGCCGTACAGTTAGCGTCCGCGCCTTTGCCAAAGCTGATGGCTCCGCCGGAATCATTGCTCGAAAAGGCACAGGAGAAGCTCGCGGCGAAAGCCGAGCCCTCCAACTAGCGAGTAGCGCTGGCGCTACGGCACGTCGCTGATCGATTCGGCGAGCAATCCGTCGAATAGCGCTTCGCTCGCATCCAGCGGCGACCTGGATATCGCGTCTGCCGCCGATTCCTCCACGCCTAAGGCGCACAATGCCACGGCAGCGGCGAGCTCCGAAAAATCTTCGCGACATTCGGTTTCGAGCATGCGGTGCATCGCGCTCATTGCAGCTCCGGCAACGATATTGAACCCCAGGGCGGTCGGCATGCGCTTGAAGCGATTGCGACGAACGCCCTCCTCTATGTCCCTGCGGACAAACTCCAGCATATTGGGTACCTGGTAGCCCGCCCAGCCGAGCCGGCCAAGGATGCCGGCCACTCCCGGCTGGTGTACCGTCAGCATCGACGCCAGCCGTATTCCCCTGGCGATGTGCTCGGCCGGGTCGTCATGGGCACGCACAATGGGATCGGCCGTCCGCACCCACTGTTCAGCAATCTTCCCGACAAGCTCCCGTACGATCGCGTCAGACGACGGAAAGTACTTGTAGAACGTTCCGCGCGAAACCCGTGCTGCCGAAATGATGTCGTCGATGGAAGGCGACGCGGCGCTTTTCTCTACCATCAGGCGCAGCGCGCTGTTCAGCAACAACGAACGCATACGCTGCCGCCGCTTTGCCGCAACTCGCTGCCGGTGGCCAGTCGTCTCCCATTGTTCTGTTTCAGCTGCGAATCTCGTCTGTATCGAGGTCATTGATCTGTTCTCTCCTCATGGTCAATGAGCCGACATGGCCACGCGGTCTTCCTGCGTCTTCAGCCCATGCCGGTCGCATCACTCCGCGTATTGCGATTGTCTTTTGCGCACCCCATGCTTTTGTCGCGTGCGCCATCTTCGGCGCATTTGGTCCGGCAAGTCAAAGGTGCGTCGACAAATAAATTATACGTCATCATGACATTAAAGTCATTATGATGTATATTCCAGGCTCTCGGGAGGGGCGAAAGCCCGAACAGGCCTGCCGTCAATGACGCCAGCACGAGTCCGAATGGAGTGGCTCGGTGGCCTGGACTGCTGATGACTCGCAGGCGAGCGACGGACCTTATTGGAGGGCAGAAATTGAACAGGAACCATCGAGCGGCAGCTCTTACCATCATCGCGGCGCACCTGCTGGCCGCCTGTACACAGGGTCCGGCATCCGAACACAAGGATGTTAGGCCGGTGCGGACAGTGATCGCCGGGCGCGCCGCCGGGTCGGTCAGCGCGAACTACTCAGGCGAAATTCGTGCGCGTTACGAAAGTCTGTTGGGATTCCGCACAGCCGGCAAGATCGTCGCGCGGATGGTGGAAGTTGGCAGTCATGTCAAGCGCGGCCAGCCGCTGTTCCAGCTCGATCCCACGCAGGAAACATTGCAGGTCGCCGCGGCGGGAGCGGAGGCAGATGCGGCGCGGAGCCGGGTAGCCCAGGCGCGGGTGGACGTTAAGCGTACCGAGCAACTGCTCGCGCAGAACTTTGCCTCGCAGGCCGAGTTGGACCAGCAGCGGCTGGCGCTTAACCAGGCGGAAGCCCAATTGCGTTCGGCACTGGCGCGGCAACAGTTGAATGCCAACATGCGCGGATTTACCACGCTCGTTGCCGACCGTGATGGCGTGGTCAGCGCGATCAACGCGGAAGCCGGCCAGGTGGTCTCGGCCGGGCAGACGATCGCGACCGTCGCGGCTGACGGCGAACGCGAGGTCTCCATCAGTATTCCGGAGTCGCGAGTCGACGAACTGCGCAAGGCGCCGGCGCTAACGATTACGGTGTGGGCGCATCCGGACAAGTCCTGGACGGGCAAACTCCGAGAGCTTGCTCCGGACGCGGACAGTATCACGCGGACGTACTCGGCGCGCATTTCCATCCAGGAGGCGGATCCGGAACTGCTGCGTCTAGGCATGACAGCGTCTGTCATCGCGCCCGACGTGGATGGCAGTGGCGTAGTCCGGGTGCCCCTGACCGCCATTGTCGATCATGAACGTGGCCGCCAGGTGTGGGTGGTTGACCCGAAGACGTCGCGCGTTATCGCGCGTGAAGTCAAGCTGGGCGCCGCGCAGAACGACAGCGTCATCGTGGTCGGAGGCTTGGCCGGCGGAGAAACCGTGGTGAGTGCCGGCGTGCATATGTTGCAGCCTGGCCAGCAGGTGAAGGTCGCCGAGGCGGCAGGTGTAACCGTCGCCAAGGCGGGAGGTGTGAAGTGAAAGGCATCAACCTGTCCGAATGGGCACTGAAGCATCAGCAGATGATCGCGTTCCTGCTGTTGCTGCTGTCCGTGGCCGGCGTGCTGGCATATGGCAGCCTGGGCCAGAAGGAAGACCCAGAGTTCACGATCAAGACCATGGTCGTCCAGGCGTACTGGCCGGGAAGCTCCGCACAGCAGATGGCCGATCAGGTCACCGACAAGATCGAGCGCAAGCTGCAAGAGGTGGCGGAAATCGACTATACGTCCACCTATGTGAAGCCGGGTGAAACGCAGGTCAAGGTGAACTTGCGCGAGGACGTACCACCCGGCGCAGTGCCGGACGTGTGGTACCAGGTTCGGAAGAAGATGGGCGACATCCGGCACACCCTGCCGCAGGGCACGCAGGGCCCTTTCTTCAATGACGAGTTCGGGGACACCTTCGGCAACCTCTATGCCATCACTGGTGACGGTTTCGACTATGACGATCTGAGACGGATCGCGGATGCCGCACGCAACGAATTTCTTCGCGTCGGCGACGTCAACAAGGTCGACCTGGTGGGCAAGCAGGACCAGAAGATCTATGTGGAAGTCTCCACCGCGAAGCTCGCCTCGCTGGGGATCGACCCGGCACTGATTGCGTCGACGCTCCAACAGACCAATGCCGTGATATCAGGCGGGACGGTGCAAACCACCGCGGAACAGGTGCGGCTGGCTGTCAGCGGCGAGTTTGACTCGGTCGAAGGGATTCGCGCCATCGGCATCCGTGCCGGCCAGCGTACCTTCCGCCTTGGCGATATCGCCGACGTCCGTCGGGGCTTTGTGGAGCCTGCCACCTCGAGGATGCGTTTCAACGGCTTCGAGGCGATCGGACTTGCGGTGAGCATGCGCAAGGGCGGCGACGTGATCCGGCTTGGAACAAAGCTGGAAGAAACGGTAAAGCGCATCGAGTCCACCTTGCCGGTGGGCGTGCAGATCCACGCCGTGAGCGACCAGCCACATATCGTTGAGCATTCAGTATTCGAGTTCAAGAAGAGTCTGGCCGAGGCAGTGGTCATTGTGCTCGTCGTGAGCTTCCTGTCGCTGGGCTTTCGCACGGGACTGGTCGTCGCGCTCAGCATCCCGCTCGTGCTCGCCATGACATTCCTCGCGATGTATGTAATGGGCATCGACTTGCAGCGCATCTCGCTGGGTGCGCTGATCATTGCGCTCGGACTATTGGTGGATGACGCCATTATTGCCGTTGAAATGATGGCGCTTAAGCTCGAGCAGGGCTGGGACAAGTTCCGCGCCGCCACATACGCGTACACGGCCACGGCTTTCCCGATGCTCACCGGCACGTTGATCACGGCTGCGGGATTCCTTCCGGTCGGCTTTGCGAAGTCGGGCACTGGCGAATATGTGTACTCCCTGTTCCAGGTGGTGGGAATTTCGCTGTTGTTGTCGTGGATCGTGGCCGTCCTCTTCACGCCTTACATCGGCTTCAAGCTGTTGAAAGAGCATGCGCACGCGTCGCATGACGAGGATGCCGTCTACCAGCGCGGCTTCTATGTCAAGTTCCGCCACTTCATCGACTTCTGCCTCAGGCAGCGCGCGTGGGTACTCGGCATCACGCTTGCGGCATTTGTCGGCGCACTGGTGCTGTTCAAGACGATACCCCAGCAGTTCTTTCCGGCGTCAGACCGGGCCGAACTCATTGTGGACCTGTGGATGCCGAAGGCCTCGACCTTTGCGGCGAGTCAGCGCGAGGTCCAGAAGCTGGAAGGCCTGCTCAAGGGCGATCCGGATATTGCGGCGGTGACCAGCTTTGTTGGCAACGGTACGCCACGATTCTACCTGCCGCTCGATGTGCAGACGCCCAATCTGAACCTGGGCGAGATGCTGGTGATGACGAAGGGCGGTGAGGCACGGGAGCGGGCGAAGGAGAAGCTCGAGAAGCTGTTCGACGGAAGATTCCCGAACGTGCGTGGGCGCGTCAATCGACTGGAAAACGGTCCCCCTGTCGGTTACCCGGTGCAGTTCCGCGTGTACGGGCAGGACAACGCCAAGATTCGTGCAATCGGGCAGCGGGTGGCGGACATCATGCGTGAAGAGCCCCACGTGCGCCAGGTCAACCAGGATTTTGGCGAACGCATCAAGCGTGTGCAGGTCGACGTCGACCAGGACAAGGCGCGTGCACTGGGCATCAGCTCAGGCCAGATCAAGGAGGCCCTTGAGGCTTCGCTGTCGGGCACGCCGATCACGCAGTACCGCGAGGAAGACCAGGGTATCGACGTGGTTTCGCGCCTTGTCGCGGCGGAACGTACGGACCTGAACAACTTGAAGGACGCAAAGATCTATGTGCGCGACGGCAAGTTTGTGCCGGTCTCGCAAGTGGCCCGGCTCACGCTTGACAGCGAGGACAGCGAGCTGTGGCGGCGTAACCGTGTGCCAACGTTGACCGTTCGTGCCGATATCGCAGGAGCGCAGGCACCTGACGTCACGCGTGCACTGCAACCGAAGATCGACGCACTGGAAAAGGCGCTTCCGCTCGGCTATGGCATCGAGATCGGTGGGGCTTACGAATCGAGTGCGAAGGCCCAGCATTCCGTTTTCGCGGTGATGCCTGTCACGATCGTCGTGGTGCTCGTACTGCTGATGATTCAACTGCAGGACATGAAGAAGATGGCGATGGTCCTGCTGACGGCGCCGCTTGGCTTGATCGGTGTCAGCGCGATCATGGCCGCGTTCCGGATTCCGTTCGGTTTTGTCGCCATGTTGGGCGTCATCGCCCTCGCTGGAATGATCATCCGCAACTCGGTCATCCTGGTCGTACAGATCGATCAGGATGTGGGCGCGGGCGTCGCACTGTGGACGGCCATCGTCGAAGCGGCGGTTCGACGGCTGCGTCCGATCGTGCTGACTGCCCTGGCGGCAATTCTGGCGATGGTGCCGCTTACCCATTCCGTGTTCTGGGGCCCCATGGCGTGGGCAATCATGGGAGGGCTCGCCGTTGCCACGGTGCTGACGCTCGTCTTCCTTCCCGCTCTGTATGCGACCTGGTACCGGGCTAAGCGCCCCGCGACCGTCTGATCGCAAGTATGACGATGAGAGTTATTTCGATGAAAAGATTGAGTATGGCCCTGCGGGCCGGGCAGGTGGCGTTGGGCTGCATGCTTTTCCTGAACGCTGGAGAGTCGGGCGCTATCGACCTCGTGGGGGCCTACCAGCAGGCATTGGCGCATGATCCGACGAGCCTCGCTGCAAATGATGCACTCACGGCGGGGCGGGAGATGGCTGTGCAGGGTGACGCCTTGCTGCGTCCTCGCGTAAGCCTGCAAGCGGCACTGGACCGGATCAACAATCGTTCGTCCGGCAACCCGCCGGCCGAGGCCGCACCGTTGGTATCCTCCGATAGTTCGGGCACCGCGCGGCAGGCCGGCGTGATGCTCATTCAGCCGCTGTACGACAGGACCGCGGTAGCCACGAAAAAGCAGCTGCACGAGCAATCGAACCTGGCGCAAACGCAGTTCGACCAGTCCCGCCAGGATCTGGCCTTGCGGGTGGCCGAGGCATACTTTGGCGTGGTGTTGGGCGAGGAAACGCTGCGCGTAGTGCAGGCCGAGAAGGCGGCCTTGCGACAGCAACGGGACCGCGCGAAGGCGCGCTTCGACATCGGCCAGGGCAAGATCACCGATCTTCATGAAGCCCAGGCGCGCCTGGATGGTGTCGAGAGTCGTGAAGTCACGGCGCAGTCTGCGCTCGAGCAACGACGCACGCGCTTTCTGGAAACGGTCGGCATGCCGCCCGATCGGCTCAGCGGGCTGGCGGCCAATTTCGCGCCTCGACCGCCGGAACCGGACAATCTCATGGCCTGGCAGGCAAGGGGCGAAGAGCAGAGCTACCTCGTCAAGACCAAGCAGTCGCAGTTCGACATTGCCGGCGCGGAGATCGACAAGTACCGCGTCAGCAGTCGCCCGACTGTCGCGCTCGTGGCACGTTATGGCGCACAAGGGCAAACCGGCAACCTGGCTCCCTGGATTGCAGCCAGCACCAGTCGAACCGCGACGATCGGCTTGCAGCTCAACATTCCGCTGTACGCGGGCGGCGGACTGGATTCGCGCGAGCGGGAATCCGTCGCGAGGAAGAGCCAGGCAGAGCAGGAGGTTGCCGCCGCCCGGCGAGACGTGCGCTTGCATGTGCAGGACGGATTCCTCTCGGTGAAAACCGGCGTGTCGCGCGTCGCCGCGCTCGAGCAGTCGTTGACTTCTGCGCGTAGCGCGCTCGCGGCGACGACGCTTGGCCGGGACGTTGGCACCCGTACGGAACCCGACGTGCTGGACGCGCAGCAGCGCGTGTTCACCGCTGAACTTGACCTGGTTCAGGCACGCCTGGATTACCTTCTTGGCCGTCTGCGGCTTGCCGCCGCGACGGGGGAATTGAGCGAGGAAACCCTGCGTTCGCTGAATGCCTGGCTCGCATCCTGATCGAGAAATCCTATGCTAGGAGAACTGCAGCACTATTGGAGCGGCCCTTTTCTCGCCGCCAACGCGCTCATCGGACTGAACATGGTGGGCGCGCTGCTGCTCGGCATGCTGGTTGGCTACGAGCGCTCGTACAACGGCCGCGCCGCCGGCATGCGCACCTACGGCCTCGTGTGCATGGCGTCCACGGCGCTGACGGTGTTCGTCGGTCATGCGTCGCTCTGGTACGGCGGCGCCACAGCGCACATCCAGGCAGACCCGACCCATACGATCCAGGGCGTGGTCACCGGCGTCGGCTTCCTTGGCGCCGGAGTCATCATGAAGGACGGCATGAGCATCCGCGGCCTCACGACCGCGGCATCCATCTGGGCTGCCTCGGCCATAGGCGTGTTGCTCGGCGTTGGTTTCTATGCCGCCGCGTTGCTGCYCGCCGTGCTATGCGTGGGCTCGATGTCCCTGTTGCARCGGCTGGAGTCCAGGCTTCCGGGGCGCATGACGCTTGACGTGTCGCTGACTTTCCAACCCGGAGAAGCCCCTGACTTCGATCTGCTGATCGACAGGGCAAGGTCCCGCGGCTATCGCGTGCTGCACGACAGCCTGACTATCACGTATGCCGACAGCCAGGCCGTGTGGCGCATCAGCCTGGTCGCACCGGACAAGGCGCGCGCGCTATCGCCGGCGGGACTTGCGGCCGAGATGGCTGTAACCCAGGGAGTCTCCCGGTTCAGCATCGTACCGGTGCGCAATTGATTCGGGTAAGCGAACACCTTAGTCAGGCGCGTTGTCAAGGTAGTCTCTGCGCCATATCGCCACGGCGAGCTTGCCACGATCCACTGTCAGCCTGCTCGTAAATTGGCATTGCCGGCATGCAACACCCGCCCGCACAAACCCATCATGAACAGGACCGCTCATGTTTTCAGGCCATTTGATCCATTTAAGAAACTCCACCATCGCGATCACGCTGTTGATGGCGTCGGCGGCTGCATTTGCTGCTCCGCAGACAAGCAGTCTCGCCTTGAATCTAAATACCCAGCACGGCATTAGCGACGGTCGGAGCGGCACTGAGCTGGGAACCGCATCACTTTCACAGCAGAAAATCGGCGGAGCACAGCCGACCTCAACATCCGGGACGCTGCCGGGTAACGAATTGGCGATATATCCATACATCGTCGTGCCGCCTACGCAGTTACCTGGCGTTGCGGCTGCTCCGCGTTCGCAGCCCGTTCCCCCACCGATGCCACGTTTGCCATAGCAAGCATGCACCGGATGCAGCGCGCCGCGGCTTCTGCCTGCGCCGAAACTACCCATCGCTCAAGATCACAAAAGCGCTCTGACGTAGTACATCGAGGCGAAGCCGAGGCATTCAATAGAGGCCGGGCGCCCGGGTCTGCCCGGAGACGAACAGGATTGGAAGCAAAATGGAACTTCGCTCCAGGAAATACTTCGACGAACGCGCGACGCAGTAGATGCGTGCCCACCTTAAGCCCCGTGAGCGCACGCTGCAGCAAATGCTGGGCAACCTCAAGGGTTAACCCAACTGTTTCACCATATCAGTGATGATGACGAACTGGATAGTTCTCAGCATTTTTTCTTCTCCTGCCAGAACCGCGGCAAGGGCCGGCTGAGCTTCACGAAGTTTGGCATTTTCGGCCTGAATTTCGGCTAGCAATTTTTCCGCTGCTGCTCGGATGTCCTTGCACATCTGATGCAGGAAGCGCTCAGCCGTCCTGGATGCAATGCCCAACTTGTCTGCGACACTGAGCATGAGAGTCCCTGTGACGCTATGAAATGTGTCTGTGCCAAGAAGGCCCCAGGCCAGGCGGGTGTCCTTAGGCCAACCAGTCTTGCCGTAGGCTGCGGTGTCGTAGGCGGCGACGCTCAACAGGTCATAGAAAGGCGCAAGACTAATTCCTTCTGCGGTCACCAAGAAGCTGAGATTCTTCAGGTGAGCATCGCTGTTTCCAATCAGCAGGTTGAAGACAAGCCAACGAAATAGGCTTACGCGAGTGGGTCCGGGAAAGCGCGTACGCTCGACCAATTCACCGAGAGACTCGACACTTCCTCTTGAATACTTGAAGGCACTGGACATGCTGAGCAGCTGGCAAGCATCCAGGGTATGTACACGGCTCCATTCGTCCGCCACCTCTATCCGGTCAAACCGGTTTATCAGGTAGACGGGAGAGGGTACATATAGCCGGTGGACGCCGGGAACTGGCAGCCGAAGCATGCGGGCCAGTCGCAGGGCAAAGTATTCGTTGATAACAGAGTGCGGGTAGTCGTCGGTGTCCTGGTGATTTGGTTTCAGGATGTGTGTCGACGGAGTCGGGCCGCCAGGTTCAAAAAGCTCCCCGCCGCGGAAGACAACCGCGAGCTTGTGTTGCGCGCCAGCCAGCGACATTCGCTTGATGGCGCTGTGCGTTAGGGGTACGCGCGGCAAATTCCTAATTCGCGCTTCCAGGTCTTCGAAGGACAGCGGGCGAAGCTCTGGTTTCACATGATTGGTTTGACCAGGGGGAAGCAGCGTTACGGAACCGGCTGACTCGGCACCGTAGTACTCCAACAGGGCAAAGGAGTCTCCCGCGCTAACTTTGGCGTCGGCTGCGAGCAATGTCCGTTGTCCTTCCTCCGCCAGCAGATTATCGAAGTACCACTGCACATGGCGCTTTGTGCTCCCATCCCGGATAGGTTCTGGCTGAAGCGGCAGCGCCGGACTAAGCGGGTGTCGCTCGGGGCTTGCCAGCCAAGCCGGGTCGTAGGTGAATTGCCAGATGTCGTCAGTCGCATCGAGCTCGCCGACGGGCACGCCATTGATGCTGGCAATCAGCGAGCGCTTAGTCACGGCCATTAGTCTCCAGCGGAGTCAGCTTGCCATTCTTCCGGTGACCTTGGGCCTGACGCCGCATCAGCTTTTCCCGTTCGGCGACAACCCAATTTGACGCGACATCGGGCAAGTCTGCGGACAAGCGAATGCCTAAGGACTGAAGGACCTCAAACAGGTGGCCCCAGTTGAGATTTGTATTCCCAGACTCCAATTTCAGCATGAAGCTCGCACTGACTCCGCTGGCACCTGCCGCGTCATCTTGTCTCAAGCTTTGTGCCTTTCGAGCCGCTCGCACGAGCACTGCAAAGTCTGAAGCACTCTGAATGGGAGCTTTCATGGTCAAAATCCTTATGATCGCAAGGATTTTACACCAAAGGTCTGCGGTTTACAAGAAAAACCATGCGAATGCGTGGTTTTCCACTGTTTGCCGGGTGTGCGGGCTCAAAACCGTGCGACCGCATGTTTTTTTGCAGCTGAGTGGTCGCTGCGGCTCGAAAACCCTGTGAGCGCATGGATTCTCAGATTCTCTCCCCTGAGTTCAGCGACTCGCTCGGGCTCGAGAACGGCTTCGGGGTTATCAGCAATAGCCTCGACAGTTGAGCAAACTTGCTCATTGCCAAGTAATGTGCAGAGCTACGCCGCAATTTGAAGGTGGTGTAGCGGTATGCAGTTGTGCTCTATCGGTGAATTGGGCTCGCATCTGCGAGGGCACCCCTATTTAACCTGTTGATTGCATTGCGATACGCAAACAACGCCGGCGCACCACCGGTATGCAGGAACAACAGCGGGCCATCCCCGGCAAAGCGCCCGCGCGCGACACCATCGAGCAAACCAGCCATCGCCTTCCCCGTATAGACGGGATCGAGCAATACCCCTTCGGCACCTGCCAGGATGCGGATGGCCTCCAGTCCCGCCCGGTTGGGTTCGCCATAGCGAGGTGCGAAGTACTCGTCCCACAGCTCGATCTTCAGCCCTGCCGGCACCTCCACATCGAGCAGCCCGGCGGTACCTTCGATCAGCCCTGCCACCTTCGGAGTCTGCGCTGCGACGCTGCGCGAGACCGTAACGCCGACGACCGGTGTATCCGGCATCGCGTGTGCGAGCGCCAACGCAAGCCCGCCGTGGGTTCCGGCACTGCCGGATGCCAGCACGACCGCCGAGAATGTCAGACCCATCGCTTCGGCTTGCTGCGCCAACTCCAGGCCCGCACGCACATACCCCAATGCCCCCAGCGGATTGGACCCGCCGATCGGAATGATGTAAGGCTTATGCCCGTCGCCATGCAGCCGTTGCGCAAGGGCTTGCAACTGTGCGTCGGCGTTGTCGAGATTGGCAACCGGCTCGGCCTGCGCATTGAACAGATCTAGCAGCAGGCGGTTGCCGCTATGCAGGTAATCGCAGTCTGTGGTGCCGGTCGGGTTTTCCAGCAAGGCCCTGCAGCGCAGTCCGAGACGGGCCGCCAGCGCAGCCGTCTGCCGGACATGATTCGACTGTATGGCGCCTGCCGTCACCAGCGTGTCGGCGCCCTGGCGCAAGGCGTCAGCGGCCAGGAACTCAAGCTTGCGCAACTTGTTCCCGCCAAACGCGAGTGGCGTGGTGTCATCCCGCTTGATGTAGATATCCCGCCTGAGCATCCGGGACAGGCGATCCAGCTTCTGCAGGGGCGTGACCGCGCCGACCAGATCGAGGCGGGCAAAGGAGGCAAGGCGATCCGAGATTTTCATGATTTTGACTCTGGGGGAGGTGGCCCAAGACGGGGAGGCGGCGCGCGGTGTCACCGGGGACGTTGGGCGTCCCACGACCACCGCCCGCCTTCAGGCGAGCCTGCGTGAATCAGTGCAGGATCTTGGCGAGGAATTCCTTCGCGCGGGCCGACTTTGGGTCGCCGAAGAAGGCTTCCTTGCCGGTGTCTTCGACGATGGCGCCGCCATCCATGAAAATCACCCGGTTGGCGACCTTCTTCGCGAACCCCATTTCATGGGTGACGCAGATCATCGTCATGCCTTCGCGTGCAAGTTCGACCATCACGTCCAGCACCTCATTGATCATCTCGGGATCGAGCGCCGATGTCGGTTCGTCGAACAACATGGCGACCGGATCCATCGACAGCGCGCGCGCAATCGCAACGCGCTGTTGTTGCCCGCCCGAAAGCTGCCCGGGGAATTTCCGCGCATGGGCCTTCAGGCCGACGCGCTCGAGCAGCCGCATGCCGTTGTCCTGCGCCTCCTCTTTGCGGCGTTTCAGCACCTTGACCTGTGCCAATGACAGGTTGTCGAGAATGGACAGATGCGGGAACAGCTCAAAATGCTGAAACACCATGCCAACCCGCGCGCGCAACTGGGCGAGCTTGATCTTTGGTTCGCCGACCATCACCCCGTCCACACTGATCCGGCCCTGCTGGAATGGCTCGAGCCCGTTGACCGTTTTGATCAGGGTGGATTTTCCTGATCCGGAAGGGCCGCAGATGACCACGACCTCGCCTTTGCCAACCTGGGTGCTGCACGCATCAAGCACCTTGAACTGACCGTACCACTTCGATACGCCTTCGAGCGCGATCATCGTTTTGTCTCCTACTTGCAGATTGTTTTCTTCGGTTTGCCGACCCGTTGAATCAACGCGTCACAGGCAGTGTCAGACGCGCCTCGAGGCGACGCTGCATCCATGACAATCCGGTGCTTAACAGCCAGTAGATCGCTGCTACCGACAGATACAAGGGGAGCGGCTGGAAGGTCGATGCAATGATTTCCTGCGACGACCTAAGCAACTCGGTCACGGTGATGACTGACACCAGCGACGTATCCTTGATCAGGCTGATGAGCGTGTTGCCGAGGCTTGGCACGGCAAGCCGCAATGCTTGCGGGCAGACGATGTAACGCAGCGTCTGCAGATGGCTAAGCCCGAGGCTGTGCGCTGCGCTCCATTGCCCTCTGCTGATACCGAGAATCGCGCCGCGCATGCTTTCCGACAGGTACGCGCCGGCATTGGCCGTGAGTGTAAGGATGCCGGCGCTGGTGGGGTCAAGGGAAATGCCGAGATCCGGCAAGCCATAGTAGACAACAAACATTTGCACCAGCAGTGGCGTGCCGCGCATGACACTGACATAGGTGCGGGCAATACCGCCGAGGATTGGACTGGCGCTGATACCCATGATGGCGACCACGATCCCGGCCAGCAGGCCAAACACCATCGACGCCAACGCAAATTTCACGGTGATCGCCGCTCCGTGCAGGAGTACCGGCGATGCATGAATGACAAGTTCAAGAGGTTCCATGATTCGATCCGTAGCAGTGGCCGCGTGGCCGGCCAGGCTCATGCCTGCAGCGATGGGACGAGCTGGCCGGCGTGGCAGCGATTACTGGGTGATGGGTCTGCTGGCGTCGGTGCCAAACCACTGGATGGACAGCTTGCCCAATGTGCCATCCTGTTGCAGCGCGTTCAGCGCGTCGTCAATGGCTTTGGCAAACTTGGGATTGCCCTTGCGGAAGGGGATGCCCATCTCAAGCTTCGTGCCAGCGAGCAGCGCGCCGGTGCGCAGCGGCATCTTGGAGTTCTTGATCAGGTACGGCAGCATCAGCCGGTCATTGAGAGCGGCATCGATGCGCCCGGCCGCGAGGTCACGCAGGTTTTCCGATGTACCCGGATAGGTCTGCACCAGGATACCCGGCACCGATTTGGCCAGTTCGGCATAGTTGCTGCCCAGCGTGACGCCAACTGATTTCCCCTTCAGTTCCTCCAGCGATTGGAACTCGCGCTTGTCATCGTTGCGCTGAAGCACCTGGACCGCGGAATACACGTACGCCTGGGTGAAATCCAGAGCCTGGCGGCGTGCCGGCGTGATGCTCACCTGGTTGACGATGACGTCGAACTTGGCGGCTTGCAAGCCGGCAATGATGCCACTCCACTCGGTGGTGATGAACTGGGCCTTCAGTCCCATCTTGTCGGCCAAGGCTTTGGCAACTGCCACGTCGAAGCCGTCGAGCTGGCCGTCGCCATTGCGATAGCCGAACGGTGGGTAGGTGCCCTCCAGGGCGACTTTCAGGACACCGCTGGCTTTGACCGAATCCAGCAGATCTTCAGCGTGCACGGCAGGCGTCGTGATATTCAGGAGGATCGCGATGCACGCGCTTTGCAACAGCAACTTCAGGGATTTCATGCCTTGTCTCCAATATGGGTATCAGTATTTGTTGAAGGGCAACGCTATTGCCCGACAAGTCGGCGGAACGCGGTCTCCAGATCGGTGATCAAATCCTCCTTGGCCTCAAGGCCGACGTGCAGTCGAAATGCCTGGCCGGCATACGGCCATGCGGCTGCGGGGCGCTCCTCCTTGGGATCGAAGGGCATCACCAGGCTCTCGAATCCGCCCCAGGAAAAGCCCAGGCGGAACAGCTTCAGGTCGTCGATGAAGGCGCGGAACGCCTCACGCCCATATCCGGGCTTGAGTACGACGCTGAACAATCCTGAAGCCCCCGTGAAATCCCGACGCCAGAGTGCATGGCCCGGCGCACCAGGGAGCCCGGGGTGCAACACCTGGGCCACCTCCGGCCGGCCCGCCAGCCAATCGGCAATGGCCAGTCCGCTGCGCTGATGCCGCTCAAGGCGCACGGCCATCGTCCGCAAGCCCCGCTGTGCGAGATAAACGTCGTCCGGGCCCGCGTGCTGGCCGGTGGCGAAGACATACTCGCGCACTGATTTCCATGCCTCACGGTTGGTCGTGATCACACCCATCAAAGCGTCAGAATGCCCGACGATGTATTTCGTCCCCGCATGCACGGAGACATCCACGCCGTGCTCGAATGGCTTGAAGAACAAGGGCGTGGCCCACGTGTTGTCGATGACGACGACCGCGCCATGCCGGTGTGCGACCTTCGCAATGGCAGGAATGTCCTGCATTTCAAACGTCTGCGAACCCGGTGACTCGGCGAACACGAGGGTCGTGGCCGGGCGGAACAAGGCCGCGATGTCGGACCCAAGCGTGGGGTCGTAGAACGTCGCCGACACGTTGCAGCGGGCAAGTACCGTTTCGACGTAGTGACGCGTCGGGCCATAGACGCTGTCGCTCACCAGAATGTGATCGCCGGCTTTGACGAACGCCATGATCGCGCTCGTACACGCCGCCAGGCCCGACGACACCAGCAGCGAACGGTGCCCGCCYTCGATCTGCGCCAAGGCATTCTGCAACGCGAAGGTGGTCGGCGTGCCTTTGCGGCCGTACCACATGACATCCGTGTCAGCGTCCGACATGGCGCGCCCGCGCGCTTCCATGTCGTCGAGATTGCGAAACGTCACGGTCGACGCGTGGAAGACCGGCGGATTGACGACGCCGCCGAAATCGTCGGGATCGATGACGCCGTGCAAGAGGTAGGTATCGGGGGACATCCGGATTACCCTCGTCTGGCGCTGTTGACCATGTCGCCCAGGCGCTCCAGTCCCATGCGGAGATTGGGCTCGGGCGGGCCGAACGAGAAGCGCACCCAGCTTGCGTCGATATACTCGGTCGCTCGCTGCTTGCCCGGATTGACGTCGAAGAACCTGCCGGGCACGGTCATGACCTTGCGCTTGAGACCCTCGGTAAAGAAGGTGTCCGCGGTGTTCAGCGGCGCGGGCAGCCGATGCACCCGGCCCCACAGATAGAACGTGCCGTTGCCGGGGCGGGGGATTTCGACACCCATGTCGGTCAGCGCGTCGAGCATGATGCGGCGCTTCCTGGCGAAGATTTCCCGCAATGCGGACGTTTCCTGATCCGCACGGTCGTGTTGCAGCGCCTGCACGGCAAGCCGTTGCACGATCGTCGGCGGGCCGCCGTCGATGGCGCTTGCCGCACGGCTGATCATGTCGATCACGTCGGTCGGCCCCACCACCCAGCCTACGCGCAGGCCGGGGTAACGGTGATTCTTCGTCAGGCCGTCGACGATGACGACCGGGTCCGTCTCCACGTCCTCGACGAACTCGGCGGCAGACACCGGCTGGTCCGCGGGGGCGTGGCCATCGTCGAACACGAAGTGCGAATAGAACTCGTCGAGCAGCATCCAGCAGCCCGTGTTGCGCGCCGCCGCCACATACTGCGCCAGCGCTTCACCACGCACCACTGCGCCCGTGGGGTTGTTGGGATTGCTCCACAGCAGCGCGCCCAGTTTTTCCCTGGCGATCAATCTCTCGAGCGCCTGCGCCGGGATGGCAAAGCCGTCTTCGGGCCCCACCGGCAGCGTGACCGGCGTGAAGCGATGGCGATGGTAGGCGATCAGATCTTCGTAGGCGGTGTAGTCGGGTACGACGTGGCCCAGACGAATTTCTCCAAGGGTGGCGAGCAGGCGCGACAGCGCAAGCCGCCCACCGGACGCGATCGCGACATTGTCCTTCGTGTACTGCGATGCCTTGCCGCGACGATAGCGACGGTTGTAATCGTTCGCCACCGCCTGACGCAGGTCATCGATGCCGCCGACCGGCCCGTAGGCGCAATCGGTCACGTCAAACTGCAGCGAAGCCAGCCGTTCCGGCGCGCCTGCCATGGGCCCGATTTCAGGCTGCCCCTGGCCGAGGTTGCACCAGTCGGGATGACCGTTCCGGAAACCGAGCTTGGCGGCTTCGTGAACGACGTGGATCACGCCCATGTAAGGGACCGGGCGTAGAAGGGAAGACGCTAGTGAATTTGTCATGTTATTGTCGAAGAGGGGGCTTGCTTATCGGTGACACGACGCCATGCGGTTGCGATGGGTGACCATGCGCTCATGCAGCCGCGAGATCGTGTTGCTGCCCGTGGTGATGACGACGCAATGTAGAAAATCAGGTCAGCGTACCTTCCAGATATCGCTGCGCATCGAGCGCGGCCATGCAGCCCGTGCCGGCGCTGGTGATCGCCTGCCGATAGATGTGGTCCTGCACGTCGCCCGCCGCGAACACGCCCGGCACGCTCGTGCCCGTGACGTTGCCCGAGAGGCCGCCGTTCGCGATGATGTAGCCGTGCTTCATCTCGAGCTGGCCCTTGAAGAGATCGGTGTTCGGCTTGTGGCCGATGGCGATGAAGACGCCTTGCACCGCGAGGTCAGCGATCTCGCCGGTTTGCGCATGCCTGAGGCGCAGGCCGGTCACGCCGGCCGCGTCGCCATTCACTTCGTCGAGCACGTGGTTCCATTTGATCTCGATGGTGCCTTGCCTCTCCTTCTCAAGCAGACGATCGACCAGGATCGGCTCGGCGCGGAACTTGTCGCGGCGATGGATCACCGTGACCTTCTTCGCGATGCCAGCCAGATACAGCGCTTCCTCGACTGCCGTATTGCCGCCGCCAATCACGGCCACATGCTGCTGCTGGTAGAAGAAGCCATCGCAGGTTGCGCAGGCGGACACGCCACGGCCCATGAAGGATGCCTCGGACGGCAGGCCGAGAAACTGTGCGGATGCGCCGGTCGCGATGATCAGCGCGTCGCAGGTGTACTCGCCGGATTCGCCGATCAGGCGAATCGGCTTCGCGTCGAGCTTCGCCGTGTGGATGTGGTCGAACACGATCTCGGTGTTGAAGCGTTCCGCGTGGTCGAGAAAGCGCTGCATCAGCTCGGGGCCCTGCACGCCGGTCGCATCCGCCGGCCAGTTTTCGACATCAGTCGTACTCATCAGCTGGCCGCCCTGCGCAAGGCCCGTGACGAGCACCGGCGACAGGTTGGCGCGCGCTGCATAGACGGCGGCGGTGTAGCCGGCAGGGCCGGAGCCGAGAATCAGGACCTTGGCATGCTTGGGCGAAGACATTGGAGAATCCGTAGCTTATTCAAGAGACTTCAGACGTTTGTCTGAAGCGATTACCCAACAGGGTCGAAGTCGAGGCCCGCCATGCATGGGTACCGCAATGTTGCGGTAGACGATGCCGCCGATCGCAATGGTTACGATGGCGCGCCGGGGCTGCATGGACGGCCTCTTCATGCATAAGCCGGGTTGGGCTGTAGTCAGGAAGCGGGACGCGCCACACCGTACTGCGACGACAGGTATCGACGGATATGGTCGGGCGAATCGATAAAGCGCGTCTGACCGTGTACGTGAATCTCCACACCGTCATCAACCGGCGCGCGCCCGGCGCCGAGCACCAGGACGGGGGCGGACTGGTTCGCTTCGCCGATCAGTTCGACAATTGCCATGCGAGGGCGGGGCGCGTCGATGTATTCGACATCAACTTCATTGCGCAACTGCGGGAAGAAACCGAGCAGGCCTTCAACGGCAACGGAATCTCCACAATAGAACGGACCTTCCGAGCCTGAAAAAAAACCGGGGCGAAGCATGAATAGTTTGTCTTTCACTTTCACTCTCTCTGCGGGTTGAAATTGCTGGCAGACGCGCATCGCTTTCCGTATCGCGAACCACCGACCACAGGATAAGCGGTGCAAGTTGAACCCACTAGTGGCGCGAACGACAACTTACGTAAAGATCGTGCCAACTTGAGAGGAGTGGCGGCAATCACGACCGCAGCACACGCAACAGACACGGGGGAGAGTCTTGCGAGACGTCGAGCAGATGGGGCAAAATCAATGGCTAGTGGCATCAAAGCCAATTTCCGTCCCTATCGTGCCAAAGACAAAATCACAATCATCTGTCAACGCAGGACTGGTTGCCGTCGTCGTGTATGACGGTCTGAGCCTCTTTGAATACGGCTGCGCCGTTGAAGTGTTCGGTCTGCCAAGACCTGAAATGGGCGACAACTGGTATCGCTTCATGACCTGTTCCGCCGAATCGGGGAGGTTGCGCGGTTCGGGTGGCATCCAGGTACAGGCTGACGGTGGCCTCGAACTCCTGGCCAAAGCGAAGACCATCATCATCCCGGGGTGGCGCGGTATCGAAGCGGACGTCCCGCCGGAACTTTGCCGCGCGTTGCGGAAGGCGAACAAACGCGGAGCGCGCATCATGTCAATCTGCACGGGCGCCTTTGTCTTGGCGGCAGCAGGGTTGCTCGACGGAAAGCGTGCGACTACGCACTGGCGTCATGCCGCAGCACTCGCGGCGCGATATCCGGAAATCCACGTGGAAGCGGACGTGCTCTACGTCGATGCCGGCGATGTCCTCACGTCTGCCGGCAGTGCGGCGGGGATCGACTTGTGCCTTCACCTGATTCGCCGGGACCTTGGTCCGCGCGCGGCCAATCAGGTCGCACGCCGACTTGTCATGCCACCCCACCGCGAAGGCGGGCAGGCCCAATATATCGACGAGCCGGTCTCAAAGCGTAGCGGCTCTTCGCTGGCACCCTTGGTGGACGCGGTGCGCGCAACGTTGGACGAAGGCTGGTCGATTGTCAGAATGGCAAAGCAAACGGCAATGAGTGCCCGAACCTTTCAGCGGCACTTTGTCAGTACGATGGGGATGCCACCAGGGGAGTGGCTGCTTTCCGAGCGCCTGGGCCGGGCCAGGGCATTGCTCGAAGAGACCGATTTATCCGTGGATGAAATCGCAGTGCAAGTCGGTTTTGGTGCTGCAGCCACCCTGCGCAATCATTTCAGGACTCGGCTTGGAACCAGTCCGGGTGACTACAGGCGACGGTTCAGCGCATCCGAGGCACACTGATTACCTAGTCGAGTTATAGCGAGAGATCGTGAGCGGAGCGCAGCTCGATTTCCCATTTAGGGCTGCGCGCCTCAGTCGGCCGACCCTCAAATTCCTCTGGGCCTATGTCGGTGCGCAACTCGGCGTAACCCCGCCGGATATGGGCGCGCTGATACCCCTACCCGGGGCAGTGCAGAAGATCTCTGGTTCGGATGGGCCTCATCTTGTCTCTCGGAGATGTTCAACCGCGGCCCATCATGAGGTCTGACCCAGCGCGCGCATGGTCGCCCCGACCAGAGGGTCCTTGAGCTTGAGCGCACGACTCTCTACCAGATGCCACGACAGCACTGCAAGCGCCAGCGTCACGACACCGGACGACAGGAGCAACGCCATGACTGAGATGCCTGGAAAGAGGGCGACGATCGACTGCTGGACCGGGAAGGCGTAGATATAGATGCCATACGAAAAGTCGCCCAGGCGGTTGTAGCGGAACAGGGCAGGTGACTGTACAAACGCTGCAAAAAGCACCAGGTATGGCATTGCCAACAGGTACATCAGCGCGAACACATGGTGATTCGGCACGAAGGCGCTGCCGACGACGGCGGCGAGCAGCAGCCCCGCGACGGGTGCGGACAGTTCCACGTACGCGCTTAGGATGAACAGGCTGGCGCCCGCGAAGAACATCAGCGGCAATGCTGTCTTCTGCATTGCGGAGCCGCCGAGGATTGCGAAGACGCAATAGAGGAACGAGGCCGCCGCGACCACCAGCACCGCCGCGCGGAACACGCGCTGGTGCGCGTGCCATGCGACCATGGAGATGACCCATAGCGCGGCCAGTGCGAAGTACATTCGGATCTCATACATCATGGTCCACAGCGAGCCATTCACCGTATCCGGATATGGATTGGTCGCGAATACACCGGGCAAGGGATAGACTGCGCCGGCGACCAGCGTGGTCGTCTTCAGCAAGAACTGGCGCGTTGCCGGATCGATGAGGTATGCGGAGGCCGGCAGCGTCGTGAACACCATGCACAGGCCGAACACCACCAGCGCAACCATGACAAGCAGCGCCGGATAGATCCGCAGGAAGCGCGCCCACAGGAACTCGAGCACGTTCCCGCGCGTCAGCAGGCTCTTGGTCACGAGGAAGCCGCTGGTGACGAAAAACACGTCGACGGCAATCGTTCCGGGGGTCATCCCGATCAGCCTGCGCAAGGGCTCGTCATTGACGTCGCCGGAGGCCAGTGAGTAACTGTGGGCGACAAGCACAGCGAGCGCGGCTGTGATCCGCATCAGGTTGAAATTGTTTTCGTCCTTTCTTCCCCCAGCGACGTGCGCGAGCCTCATATGCCCCCCCTTTTTCATCCAGCCGGCCTCGGTTGACTGAACGACGCCGACAGCTTCCGGCAGCATAGACCGCAGTCAGGACATAAGTTGACGCTTGTCCGATAGCGCCGAGGGATTGGCGGAATAGCCAGAGAGGCGAGCGGCGGCGTTGTATCGCACCGATACTGCAGCCGTTGCTGCCGATGCGACTCTCGGTCGACTTTTTCACCCCGCGCATGCGCGCGACGTCCGTCAATATCCGCCAAGTTCTCAGAACTTCCGGACAAGCGGCCGTTCCTGGCAGCCGTAGAAGCTATGATGCAAGCGGAAAATCGACCAGCACTGGATGGAGGCGGCAGCTATGAAACATCCCGGCAACCCGTTGAAGGCCGTGATCGACGCTGAGCCAGGCAGGCCATCGTGAAGCCATCTCTACGCAGAGCCTGCGTCGCAGGCACCATGCTGGCGGGTCTGGTCGCGGGTGCTGTCGCCGTGTTGACCGGTAGTCCGCGAGCTGCGGTCCGCGCGTTCGCCGCGGTAGGCGCGACGGCCGATGTATCGGTGCAGCCTGCACCCGGCGGCGCCGACCAGGCAGATAGCCTGCAGGCGGCGCTCGACAACCTGCAGGCGGGACAGCGCCTGGTGCTGGCGCCGGGCACCTATGTGGTGGGCCACGTGCTTGCAGTGCGCGGCGAGCAGGTTGTGGTATCGGGCTATGGCGCGACGCTGGTCGCCACGAACCCCGACGAGCAGGCCATCATGATGACCGGCGCGAACTCGACGCTGGTCGGCGTGACGCTGACGGGCATCGGCACGCAGCGGCTCGAGTCGGCCACGTCGACCAAGGTCGCCGTGGACGGACCGGGTATCCAGGTGCTCGATGTCAACGTCAATGGCGGTGCGAGTGTCGGCATCTTTGTCTCGCGCGGCAGCAGCATTGCGCTGGTCGGCAACAAGGTCCATGGCACGCTGGCCGACGGCATCCACATCACAGGCGGTTCACGCGACGTGCTCGTACAGGACAACGCGGTCACCGCCACCGGCGACGACATGGTGGGGATCGTCAGCTACCAGCGGGATGGTGCGCTCAGCCAGAACGTCTACGTAGCGGGCAACTATCTGGCAGGCAACGCGTGGGGCAGGGGCGTTGCTATCGTCGGCGGTGCCGACGTGACGGTCGCCGGCAACCGGATCGAAGGTGTGCAGAAGGCTGCGGCGGTGCTGGTGGCGCAGGAGGATGGCTATCGCACGGCCAGCGTGACCAATGTAGTGGTCGCGAACAATATCATCTCCGACGACCAGAACGCGACGCAACCTGGGAACGACCGCCCCGTCGCAGGCCATGCCGCTATCGACATCAACACAGGCAGCGGAGCGGTGTCGCAGGTACTGGTGACGGGAAACCAGGTAACGCGCGCGAGCTTCGACGGGTTCCGGGCCATGAACAATGTTTGCGGAGTCCGCGTCTCAGGCAACCGCTTTGCTGCGATCGGTGGCCTCGCCCTGTCGCTGCAGTACCGCAACTGTACGGCGACGCAGTTTATCTGCGACGCCAATATGCTCGATGGCGTGAGCCTCGCAGCCCCACCAGGATGTTCCAGCGCGGGCACCATCCCGGCTTCCGGCGCGGACGCGAGCCGCCTGCCGCCGGTGCGTACCTCCCTGCGCCAAGGCCTGCAGGCCTCAATGCCAGCGCGCCCGGCACCTTCGGGGGCACGGTCGGGCTGAGGGCCGCCCATGCACAGCACTTCGCCCCGGGGCTGGCGCGATCTGCGCATGATGGTCACCTGACCCGCGGCGTTTCCGCCAGCAATTGCTGCAAGTATCTGCCGTAGTGGCTTTTCACGAGCGGAGAGGCGAGCCTACTCAACTGCTCCGCATCGATCCAGCGATGGCGGTACGCGATTTCTTCCGGGCATGCCACCATCAGCCCCTGGCGCTTCTGCAACGTGGAGACCAGCAGCGCCGCCTCGATGAGCGAATCGTGCGTGCCGGTGTCGAGCCAGGCATAGCCGCGGCCCATGATGTCGACGCTTAGCTTGCCCGCTGCGAGGTAGCGCGAATTGATGTCGGTAATCTCCAGTTCGCCGCGGGCAGATGGCCGGATATCTGCCGCGATGTCGCACACCTCATGGTCGTAAAAGTACAGACCGGTCACCGCATAGCTGGACCGTGGCGAAGCGGGCTTTTCCTCGATCGACAATGCGCGGAAGTCTTCGTCGAATTCGACCACGCCATACCGCTCGGGATCGTGGACGTGATAGGCAAATACCGTGGCGCCTTCCTCGCGTCGGCTCGTCCGGGTCAGTCGTCTGGCGAGATCGTGCCCATAGAAAATGTTGTCGCCGAGGATCAGCGCCGATGGATTCCGGCCGACAAACTCACGCCCGATGATAAATGCCTGCGCCAGCCCATCGGGCGAAGGCTGTTCCGCGTACCGGATGTCGAGGCCCCACTGGCTGCCATCACCGAGCATGCCGGCAAAGCGAGGGGTGTCCTGCGGGGTGGAAATGACCAGCACGTCGCGAATGCCGGCAGTCATCAACGTTGACAGCGGGTAATAGATCATCGGCTTGTCGTAGACCGGCAGCAATTGCTTGGAAACGCTCTGCGTTACCGGATACAGTCGGGTGCCGGATCCACCGGCCAGAATGATGCCTTTTCGGGTCATGCCTGAATCTCCGTCGTGGATGGTCTTTCATGTATCTTCAGGATCGATGCGCTGGAAGCTGTTTCGCGGCGATAGCAGACAGCGAAGGCCGCGGCTCCGAACGCTTCAGTCAGGATGACGGAAATCACCGTCCCTTCGGCGCCCAGGTACAACACAAGCGGGACCACATAGATGAGATGGAGCAACGTCGCCGCCGCGTAGATGTTCTGCACCAGGCGGTGGCGCCCCAACGCGAGTAGGCCAAGGTTGCCGAACACAAAGGCAATGCTGGTAACTGGCAGCAGCATGCCCTCCAGCCGCAGCAAGAAGATTGCGGCGTGGAACGGTTCGCCCAGCCACATCCGAATGCCAAGATCCGCGAACAGCTCGATCGCGATGAACATCGCAACCGAGCAGCCGAACACCGCCAGCATGGCCTTGCGCATCAGCGCCTGCGCTGCGGCAGCATCTGTGGCGTTGTACTGGCTGATACGCGGGAAGAACGCGGTGCCGATGACGGTAAAGACAGTCTGGCCCGCAATGCGGATCTTGTCCGCCATGGAGAATTGCCCGACCGCGATCGGGCCGTGGAAATAGTTGAGTAGGATCGCGTTGAAGTTCACGTAGAAGCTGACCAGCACAAGGGAAAGGAACACTGGATACCCCTCGCGAAATGACGCCACGATCGCGCGCACTGGTACGGCGACCAGCGTGGCAAGGCGCTGCCGATGGACCCCCCATAGTGCTGCAGCGGCCAGGATGACAGTGCCGATGCTGATCCCCAGCGCTGCCAGCGCTGCGTCGCCGGGCCCCTGAACCCAGGCAAGCACGCAGGACAGACTGACCGCCTTGGAGATGAAATTTGGCAGCACGAGCGACTTCATGCGCTCCTGCCCCTGGTACAGCCAGAATGGAGTGATCGCGTTGGCGACGACGCCGACGAACGCTGCGGCCAGGATCCCCCAGTGCTCCCGCAAGCTTGGCACCATGGCCAGCGCGCCGAGCATGAGCAGCGCTGAGACAAGGGTCAACAGCAACTTGGCGCCCATGGTGGCCGAGTACACCTCGGCCACTGCTTGTTGATCGTCGCGTTGCAGGGACACCAGGCGAGTCGCCGTGAGATTGTGGCCATAGTCGGTCAGCAGGACCAGGTATTGCGCCAGCGCCTGACAGTAGGCCAGGACGCCAAACTCCCTGACGCCAAGCACTCGGCCCAGAAACGGCAATAGCAATAACGGGAACAGATAGTTGCCTGCCTGGATGAGGAGAAGATAGGCAGCGGTCGCGCGGATCGATGGCGGCATGGGCTTGATAGATGGAGACGTCATGGTTTGCCCGGTAGCGGGGCGCTGCGCCTGGCATGGTGCGGGGGCACATTGGGCGAGATCTGGTGTCGGGCTGGCTGGCCAAAGCATTGGAATATCAGCCACAGCAGCGCGAGCGGCACGAAGTTCCGCCCGCTGAACAGGTTCGGCACGCGCAGGATCTCCATCAGCGACACCAGCAGCACGGCATGGGCACAACACCAGAAGCCATCGCCCGCCCGCCAGCCGGAATAGCTGCGTGCCAGCATCAAGCCGATGAGCGCTGCCAGCAGTAGTGCGAACCACCCCCACTCGTAGAAGTGCACGAAGATGCCGGACGGATTGTTGAACTCGGGATCACCAAAGTTGTTCAGGAACAGCCCGTAGCCGTCACCCCCACCCACCAGCAGCCGGAACAACTCGCCGAGTACCGGGAATCGGATGAGCCAGTCGAACGTAAAGGTCGGCTCGCCGGTTCCCCAGCCCATGATCGTCAGCAGGCCAGCGCCGTTGTTCAGCGCGGTCGAGTAATACATCGCCAGCCGCTCAAGGGCGAAGTCGAAGATGTTGTCGTAGATATTGACGTAGTAGGTTTCCCAGGAGCGGTTGTATTCGTTCGCGATGAAGAAGCCAATCATCGGCACGATCGCGGCGAAGGGGCCCAGCGTGAGCAGCGCCGAGCGCCTTGGGAGGCTCCTGAAGCGGGTAGCCATCAGCGCCCAGGGAAGGACTACCTCTACCAGCGCGAGTCGCTCGGCAAAGACGAAGCTGCGCAACAGTGTCAGCACGCCCAGCACGAACATGTAGGCCTTGTAACGATTGAAGCCGCGCACGGGCCTGCGGAAAACATAGAAGTACAGCGGCACGTAAGCCACGGCGGCTTGCGTGAGCGTGCTGATGCCGGCAATGCGGCCCTTCAGCTCAAGGACGTCGTAGGTGTTTGCCCCGCCGTTCAGGAAGGACAAGAGGATGGCAGGTTGGGCGATCACGCCGCCCATCATGACCAGGTAGCCGGCCAGTGCGAGCCCGAACATGGCATCAAGGACTCGCGCCGGGATTTCAGGGGGCTCGTGGCGGGCCGGCGGCACGAGGATACGTTCGGCATATGCCGCGACGGTGAGTACACCGAGAAAGAGGGCCCCCGCCAGAGCATGTAAAGTGGTGAAGTAGACTCGGTTGATGGCCTTCTGTTCGCCAAGCAGGTCCAGCGCGATCAGCACGTATAGCGGCAGGATGAAGTACAGCAGCAGCCTGGCGGGGTCTTCCCACCAGTAGCCTTCATGGTGATCGGGCGTATTGGGCATCGTAGCGGCTCCGTCAGCGCTGCAGCGATTCGAGCGTGTCGGCGATCACCGGCACCGGCAACGCTGCCACGTCGCCCTGGGTGTCAGCCGAAGGGCCAATCCCTGCGAGCGGCGTGGTCGACGCCTGCGCCATCGCGTTGCGCACCAGGGCGAGAAGCTCCCGCCGGAAACGCTMGGGCGAGAACTGGAGCGCATTGCGCCGGCATGCGGCAGGGTTGAATGGTCCGTTGTCCTCGAATCGGCACACGGCGCGCACAATGTCTTCCACGGTCTGGCGTGGAAAGAAGACGCCGGTGCGGATATTGCGATCCAGGCTGTCGATGACCGTCTCGCGGGAACCGCCGCGTCCCAGGGCGATCACCGGTGTCCCGCACGCCTGCGCTTCCAGGGCCACAATGCCGAAATCCTCTTCCGCTGCAAAGACAAAGGCACGCGCGCGTTGCATATGGTCGATCAGCACGTCGGTCGACTGATAGCCGAGCAGCTGGACGTTGGGGGGCGCCATGTCCCGGATGCGTGCGAGGTCGGKACCGGCGCCGATGACAACCAGACGTTTGTCCGGCATGGCCGCAAAGGCTTCGACGATCAGCCCGACCTTCTTGTACGGCACCAGACGCGATGCGGTGAGGAAGAAATCTTCGCGGCGATTGCCCAGGCTGAACCGTTCGATATCGACCGGTGGGTAAATCACCGAGGCATCGCAGCCGTAGACCTTGCGGATGCGACGTGCAACGTAGGCAGAGTTGGCCACGAAGAGGTCGACACCGTGTGCGGTCCGCTGGTCCCAGATCCGCATGTAATGCAGGATGGCGCGGGCCAGCCAGCTCTTGACGCCGCGCGTCAGGCGGGATTCGTCCAGGTATTGATGTTGCAGATCCCACGCATAGCGGATCGGTGAATGCACATAGCTGACATGCAGCTGGCCGGGGCCGGTGATCACGCCCTTGGCCACGGCATGGCTGGACGAGATCACCAGGTCGTAGCCGGACAGGTCGAACTGCTCCACCGCCAGCGGCATCAGGGGCAGATAGGCGCGGAACGATTGCCGGGCGCGCGGCAGGTGCTGGATGAAGGACGTCCTGGCGTACTTGCCTTGCAGGACGGCCCGGTCTGCGTCCGGGAAAAAGTCAACCACGCTGAACAGGTCGGCATCGGGCCAGATTTTCAGGATCTGTTCCAGGACGCGTTCGGAGCCGGCGTAGGTCGTTAGCCACTCGTGTACCACCGCGACCCTGCCGAACTCGTCTGCCGTGCGCAATTGGGTAGGATTCATCGCTGTGGGAGCCATGGAGTGATCTCGCTGAGTAGCCTGGCAGCAGTGGTGCGCCATGAATACCGTTCCACGTGGGCATAGCCTTGCGCGCGCAATCTGTTCCGCAAGGTGTTGTCACGCATGACGTGGGTCAGCAGCTCGCCAAGTTCGCGAGCGCTGGTCGGGTGGAAATAGAGCGCGGCATTGCCGCAGGCCTCGCGCACCGAAGGCAGGTTGGACGCAATGACCGGACATCCCAGCGTCATGGCCTCCACGGGGGGCAAACCATAGCCTTCATAGAGCGACGGGAACACAAAGCAGGCGGCATGGCGGAACAGTGCCTTGAGGTCTTCGTCGTCGACATAGCCCACGCGTTTGACGAAATCAGGTGCTACCTGCTGCAGCGACTGGAACACGGGCAACGTGGCGCCCACGATGACGACTTCATATTCCGTCGTCCTGAGCAGCTCGATGGCCTCTACCACGAGCCTGAAGTTCTTGTGGTGGCTGGCACTACTGACAGCCAGTACGTAGGGCCGGCCCGATAGCTGGAACTTTCTGTGGACGTCCGGAGCTTGCGGCAGCCGCAGCATGTGGTCACCGCTCATTGGCAGGACGCCGATCTTGCGGCCGGGAATGCGATAGGCCTGGGAGAGTTCGCCGCGTGAGAACTCCGACACAGTGAGCACGCGCCGCGCGATGCGCCCGATCCACGGTGCCATGATGCGGTACCAGGCGCGGAATGCGCGCGTGTAGGCTTGCGGAATCCGTATTGGCGCAGCGTCATGCATGACCGTGACCTGGTTCGGAAACAGCAACGGCGCTGCGTTGCATAGGTTCAGCAGCAGCGTGCCGCGGGCAGCGAGCGGCAGGCTGACCTGCTCCCAGTATTGCCCCGTGCCGCCACGGATCGTCCGGATCCGCAAGTGCGGGAATTGCTGGGGATCCACCTGTACGGATGGCGGGACCAGAAGGTCCAATGACAGCCCGGCAGTGACAGGCTCGTGGTCGGCAACGAGCTGGTCGATACCGCGTACGACCTCGTAGGCAAAGCGGTCGACGCCGGTCGCGCGCCTGCCCAGGAAGCGGCCGTTGATGGAGACGGTTGAGGAGGCGGACACGGTTGCCGTTTCCGATACGGTTCAATACCCCGCACGGGCGAGGGGATTGGCGATGTAGCGAACCGCCCGATTGCTGATGGATGCCACCGGCACCAGGCAAAGCGCGGTCAGGCACCATACGGCGAGCTTCTTGCGCGCGCTCCAGAAGGGATTGGCGGCAACCGTATGAAAGTAGCGGCTGGACTCATGACGGAACCAGTGCCATCGCCGAGTCAACGGCGCGCCATGGAGAAGGCTGGCGAAGTGGGCCTTCTCCGCGGAAAAATCGAGAAATTCGGCAGGCAGGACGATGCCAAGCCGTTGCCAGGCCAGCTCGCGCAGGATGGCCCAGCGCCGGGCAGACTGCCTGGCTCCGGCCAGTGCGTCTTCGGCATTGGCGAGCGACAGGTTGGCGCCGCCCGCACGGCTTGTTTGCGCAGCGGTATGCCGATGCACGCGATAGCGGCCGAGCGGACGATCGAGCGCGTAAACGGCACCGACCAGCGCAATGCCGTAGATGGCGTAAAAGTCGGCACCGAGTATGTTGTCGGCAGTCACCGGGACAGGAAAGATGCGCCTGAGCGCATCCACGCGATAGGCGTTTCCCGATCCGGGCGGTGACGGGTACAGCCATCCGTCCCGCAGCAGCCTGCCGCAGTCTGTCACGGCGCTGGATTGCGGAACCTGCACCCCGGTGAGGGTCCCGTCCGCGGTCATCACCTCCAGCTGGAACTGAACCTTGACATAGTCGCCGGCTGCGAAGGCGGCCAGCACCGCTTCGCCGGCGTCCGGCTGCAGCTGGTCGTCGGCGTCAAGGAAGAGGACGCAGGGCGTGTCGAGCCGACGTAGCGCGTGGTTGTAGGCCGAGACCTGCCCGCCGTTCGGCTGGAACACGGCTTCTATGCTGTCGCCGTAGCCCAGGATGATGTCACGCGAACCATCGCTGGAGCCGTCGTCGATCACCATCACCCTGACCCCTGGCGCCGTCTGGCGTAGCGCGGAGTCAATTGCTCCCCCCAGGTACGGCGCGTAGTTGTAGTTGCAGATGACGATCGTCAGAAGGGCGGGGGAGGAGTTGGTCGGCATGACGGCCTCTGCGATGGATGTCGGCTACAGGGAATAGTCGGCGTTGAAGCCGAGGCGGCATGCCTCGCCGTCGGCGATCGCGCGTTCAAGCAGATCGAGCCGGGCGGCAGCGCCATGACGCCTGCCGTAGATCCGCAGCAGGGCGAGGAAGACGAGCCGGTTCAGACGGTACGTCAGGCCTGAGGTCGACCAGTGGTGCTTGTCGAACCATGCCTGGTTGCGGCTGCTGTAGTAGGCGCGGAAATCCGACCGGCTCAATAGCAGGCACTCGAAATGATTCTTCCAGTTCCGCTTGACGTTCCACGATCCCTCCAGGTCTTCCAGGCGGGCGCCGGTCACCAGCGCAATGCGGCCGCCGCGCGCGGTCAGGCGCCATGTGTATTCGATGTCGTCCGCATACAGCACGAGCTGCCGTTCCGGCAAGCCGAGATCGAGGTAGAGATCGCGGTGCCCGAGGAATCCGCCATACGGCGCAAAAGGCAACGGCAGGACTTCCGGTATGTCCGCCGGCTTCGGGCGGCCCCACGGCGTGCGGCGCCATAGCTTGTAGGGAATGCGCGCCACATGAAAGCCGAAGTAGCTGGAGCGCGGCGGCATCGCCAGCGCCACGGGCACACCCATCGCGATATCGGCCTGGTGATCCGGGCGGAAGCCAAGCACCGCCGCACGGTTGCGGCCCAGTTCGCGCGTCAGCCGGTCCAGCTGATGGCAGAGGACGTCGAGTGCGCCGGTGCACGGGGCATTGTCATCGTCCATCAGCCACAGGTAGTCGGTGTCGCGGCTGAGCGCTGCGTCGATGCCCACCGCATAGCCATTGGCCGACCCGGTGTTGGTCGGCAACCGGACCACGGTAACCCGCGCGCCCCAGTCGTCCTCGAACCGGCTAAGGTCGGACGAGGAATTGTTGCTGACGACCACGGCGTGCGCCACGCCCTCGTCCTCGAACGCCCGCCGCAACAGTTCGGCGCAATAGTGCAGGCGCGCGCCGTAGGTCACGGTTACCAACGTGATGCGCTTGTGATGCGTGTGTTTCATGGTTGCCCTTTTTCTGCTGATTGCCGCTCATTTCCGCTGATCATGCAGGCGTGCCCGGTCCGGACGCGTCGGCGCCGTAGGCATAGCTGTAGCGGTGCAGGTGGCCGGTGAAGTCGTTGAAGATCACGCCCCGTACGGCGACGTCGGCCTGCGCCAGCCGGCGCGTGCTTTCGTCGATCTGTTCTACGGTGGTAACCCGGTGCCGCGCCACGATGAAGACAGTGCCCGCCATGCGTCCCAGCACGAGCGCATCCGCCACCGGCAGCAAGGGCGGCCCGTCAAGCACCACCATGTCGTACTGGGCGGCAACGCGTTGGACAAGTACGGCCAGCTCTGGCTGCAGCAACAGCTCGCTTGGCCCGGACATGTGCCATCCGGTGGCCAGGAAATCGAGCCCATGCGATACATCGCGGCGAAGCGCGTCCTCGTACCGGCACGTGCCAGCGATCACCTCGGCAAGTCCCGGGCCGCGGTCCACATGGAATCGCTTGTGCAGCACGCCATTGCGAAGGTCGGCGTCAATCAGCAGCACACGGCGCTTCGAGGCACCCGCCAGTGTGGCGAGATTTGCGGCGACGAAGGACTTGCCAACCCCGCCCGTGGGGCCTGTGATCAGCACCACACGGTTGGGCGCATCGTTCAAAGCGAAGTGCAGCGTGGTGCGGACTGCGCGCAGGCTCTCGATCGCTGCATCGGGCAACAATGTACGGTCTGCGCTGCCCGCGAGCCTGCGGGGCCAGGCAGGGCGGTAATCGGAAGTCAGCCGGCTGCGCGGCACCGTGGCATACACCGGCAGCCCCGTGCCTGCCTCGATCTCCTCTCGGTCCTGGACGGTACCCGCCACGCGGCGCCGGAGGACGGCCAGGACCACGCCTGCCAGCAAACCGGTTAGCAGCGAACCGCCCACTGCGACGCCGCGCCGCGGCATGATCGGTGTCTCGGGTGGCGTTGCGGGGTCGATCAGTCGCACATTGGCGACCTTGCCGGCGCGCACCAAGGTAAGCTGCTGGCGGGCGTTAAGGCGGTTCGTGTAGAGCTCCGTGTCCACCTGCATGTTACGCTGCAATTGCAGGACCTTCTGCTCGATCAGGGGCAGTCTGCGCGTACGCGCCTCGATGACGGAGAGCTCGGCCATAGCCCCTTGCAGCTGGCCGTCGATGGCAAGCAGTGCGGGGTGCTTGTCCGTGTAACGCGTGGACAGTTCCTGCCGCTTCTGCCGGAGGTCGACGACGCGCGTTTCGGCTTCCACCGATTGCTGGAGAAGGGCGCGCGCCTCCTGGCTGGTGTCTACGGTGCCCTGTTGCGCACGAAACGCGTTGTAGCGACTCTCCGATTCCTCCAGTTGCCGCTTGAGCTGTGGCAATTGCTCATCCAGGAAGCGAATGGATTTGTCGGCCTCTTCTGAGCGGCGTCGCACGTTCTGCTCCACGTACTCCTTGCCGACCTCATTCAGGATCTGGCTGGCGCGGACCGGATCGACGCTGTCCAGCGCGACGCCGATGATGCTCGATTGCTTGCCGCGTTCCCCGATGGCCATCGTCCTTTGCAGCCATTCGGTGGTGGCGATCTCGGAGTAGCGCCTGATCGAAAAGCACGCGCCCGGCTCGCCGTCGGCGGCGCGGACTAGCAGGTCGATCGGTCCATGCGGGGTTTCGGCGTGTAGCGGCATACCGACCTTGCCGTGAAGCGTCAGCAACGGCGTGTCCCAAGAGCCGGGCAGGGTGAGGACATAGGCGCCCTCATGGCCGAGCGTCAGCACGAAGGTCTTGCCCTGCTGGGAAGCCGGCACGTCGAACATGGCCACGTCGATGCGTTCCGCGCCGTACACGTAGCCGCCAAGCGGATGCGACAAGCCATCCGTGCGCGCGGCGAGCCACCATCCAATCACCGGCACATAGCGGGGGCTGGCCTCGATATATAGTTTCAGCTTCTCGACCGCGCGTGACACCACCATGCGCGAGTTCAGTACCTGGATTTCCGAAGTCGTGTCCGGCTTGATCTCGGAGGTCAGCTTGGGGTCGTCGGAAGTGGATCGGGTCCCGATGGAACTGGGTTCGACCTGGATCAGGATGTCGGAGCGGTAGAGGGGGCGCGTGAACAATGCATGCGCGATCCCGGCGAGCAGGCACACGGAAGTGGCGACCACGATCAGCCACCTGCCGGCGTACAGTGTCGTCAGATTGTTCAGGGATCGGGCCGGCGCGCGACCGGGCAGTTCATAGACCGGGTTCGCGATGTAAGAGGTCTTCATGCCGCACTCCTGCGTGGGTATCGATCGTGCATAGGCGCTGATTTCACGGGACAAGCGCCCGGCCGACGGTCGCAGTCTGGGCGGTGGGCAACAGCAGGTTGACAACGCGGCTCCAGCGAACCAGCGCCGACGCATCGACGAACACCACGTCGTTGGCCTGCAGCGAAAAGCCGTCTGCCAACGCCATCGCCGATGGCGTACTCGCGTCGAGGTGGTACACCACTGGCTTGTTGCCATTGTCCCCACGCACGACATACACGTGTCGCGCGTCGCCGGAGTACTGGCTGACGCCACCGGCATCGCCAAGCGCCTGGTTCAGGCTCAGCTTGCCGTTATTGAGCGTCAGCGTGGATGCCCGCGCCACTTCGCCAAGTACAAAAACCTTGCTGTCGGTGGCGGCGTAAAAACGTACCAGGTCGCCGTCGCGCAGCAGGATGTCGGATGGATTCCGGCCGTTGGCGATGAGGTCTGGCAGGTTGATGCGTACGGTCTTGTCGCCACGCGTCAGAGCCACCCAAGAGCGGTCCGCCGTTGCGGTGAAGCCGCCGGCGCGATTGATCGCCTCGGGTAGCGTCATTGGCACATCATTGATGATCTGCAGACCGGGGGTCTGCACGGCGCCGTCCAGATAGACGCGCTTGCTGCGATATGCCTGGATGCGCAGGGTGATCTGCGGATTGCGCACGTATTCGGACAGGCGCCTGGTGAGAAGCTCGCGCGCATCAGCCTCGGTGAGGCCCGCCACAGGGACGATGCCGACGAAAGCGAACTGCACCATGCCGCGAGCGTCCACGGTATAGCCGGTTACCACCGCGTTGGAGCCGGCAGTATCCGCGCCACTGGTTACCTGCAGCGCCGGCATATTCAGTTCCGGATGGTCCCACACCACGATGCTCAGCACATCGCCGGGTCCCAATACGTAGGCGCGCGGCTTGTCGAACAGCGCGCGGACCTCTTGCGGCACACCCTGGGGCCGGGTGGCTTGCTGTGCATCGATCAGGGTACCGGTAATCTCGACCAGGTTGTCGCGAGTGACAGACTGCATGCCTTTTATCGACGGCAGCTCGGGTACGGTCCCCACGGAGGATGGCTGCGTCGCGCGAGCGGCATCGGGCGGAGGACCGGACTGGGATTGGAACGACATCCCGGGCGCCATCGTACAGGCGCCGAGGAGGGCCGCCAGGCCCGACAGCAACGTCGCCGCCAGGATCCGGCCATGCAGTTGGTCAGTACGCGCCGCGGCCATGTAGCACCACCCCGATCGTCTTGAACAGGATTCCGATGTCACCAAGGAACGACCAGTTCCTGACGTAGGCAACGTCGAGCGAGACGCGCGTCCCGTAATCCGTTTCATTGCGGCCGCTGACCTGCCAGAGGCCGGTAATGCCGGGAAGGACGCGGAGGTAATACGCCGCAGCATCGCCGTACCGCTCGAGTTCCTTCTCGACGACGGGGCGCGGACCGACAAGGCTCATGTCGCCGCGCACGACATTCCACAGTTGTGGCAATTCATCGATGCTGGTACGCCGGATAAGGCGCCCGAGCGGGGTGACCCGGACATCGTTCCTGAGCTTGAAATCCTTTTCCCATTCGGCGCGCGCCGCCGGGTCGGTCGCCAGCAATTCCTTCAGCACGGCGTCTGCGTTGAGCACCATCGAACGAAACTTCAGGCACTTGAACTTCCTGCCATCCACGCCAACGCGGGTGTGCCCGAACATGCATGGTCCGCCGTCCCGCATCACCAGCATTGCCACCACGGCCAGCAGTGGCGACAGCAGCAGCAACAGCGCAAGCGCTGCAGCGACATCGAACGCCCGCTTGGCGCCCAGTCCCAGCGGTGACGGAAATCGCAGGTCCACGCCTGCCGCCAACGGCTGGGAGGGCGCTCCGAATGCCGCCATTGTGCCGGGCAAGCCAGCCTCCATGCCCGGCGCGGCAGGAGAGGCCGCGGTCAGGCGGCTGGGTACGATACCGGATCTTGCAAAGAGTGATTTCACTGTGAACATGGCGACGCTCCCTGGTAGAGGTTGGACTGCAGTCGATCTCCCTTGCCGCTGGCTGCGGCTGTCGGACGGCCGTCAGACGCAGCGCCCGTAGGTGTCGGCGATGCGGACAATGTCGTCCTCGCCGAGGTACGCGCCGGACTGCACCTCGATGATCTCGAGCGGCAGCTTTCCGGGGTTCTCGAGCCGGTGCGTCACGCCGATGGGGATGTAAGTGGATTCGTTCTCGCTGAGCAGGAACTGCTCGTCGCCACGCGTGACCCGCGCGGTGCCGCGTACCACCGTCCAGTGCTCCGCGCGGTGGTGGTGCAGCTGCAAGGAAAGAGCGGCGCCGGGATGCACCACGATGCGCTTGACCTGGAAGCGCTCGCCATGGTCGAGCGAGTCATAGCTGCCCCATGGCCGCTGAACCTTTCGATGGGTCTCGGCCTCCGGTCCATGCTGGCGCGCGATGCGCTCGACCAGGCCCTTGACCGCCTGGACCCGCGAGCGGTCCACCACCAGCACGGCATCGGCGGTTTCGACCACGATCAGATTGACCGTACCCACGCAGGCCACCAGCCGGCCCTCCGAATGGGCGTAGCACGAGGTGGCGCCCTCGAACATCACGCGGCCGCGCGCGGCATTGCCGTCGTCGTCCTTGTCGATGGCATCCCATACCGCGTCCCACGAACCGAGGTCGGACCAGCCCGCCTCCAGCGGTACCACAATGCCTTCGAGCGCATCGGCGCGTGCCAGGTGCTCCATCACGGCGTAGTCGATCGAGTCCGATGGCACCTCTGCGAACGACGCCGCGTGCGGATGAAAGAACGCGCCGTCGCCGCGTCCGGCCGCGCAGGCGCTCACGCAGGCCGCGTGCATTGCCGGCTGGAGTTGTTGCAGCGTGGCCAGCCAGGTGCTGGCGCGCACCACGAAGATGCCGCTGTTCCACCAGTATTCGCCGGACGCGAGGTACTGCGCCGCAAGTTCGGCAGCGGGCTTCTCCACGAACGCGTCGATCCGGTGCGCCATGCCGTCGAGCGGCGCACCGAGGCGGATATAGCCGAAGGCCGTGTCGGCGCGCGTAGGCGGCACCCCGAGCGTGACGATGGCCCCCTGTTCTGCAAAGCGTGCCGCGCGCAATATGGCGAGACGGAACGCATTGCCATCGGCAATCACGTGGTCCGCGGGCATGGCGACGAGGATGCTGTCGTTGCCATGCTCACAGGACAGCAGCGCGGCGAGCGTCAGCGCCGGCGCCGTATTGCGCCCGACCGGCTCGACGACGATACGCGCGTCCAACCCTGCCTCGGCCAGTTGCTGCGCGGCCATGAAGCGGTGTGCTTCGCCGCAGACGATGATCGGCGCGACATCAGCGCCGGCGTTGCCATGGAGGCCGGCCAGGCGGCGTGCGGTGGCCTGCAGCAGGGAATCGCGGCCGATGATGTCGATCAGCTGCTTGGGAAAGTGCTTGCGCGACAGGGGCCACAACCGGGTGCCGGAGCCCCCGGCAAGCACCACTGCGGAAAGCCGCATGCCCAGGGCGGGCGGCGATGGCCAGTCCTGGCCGGCAAGTGCATCGATGGCGGTGTCATCCACAACATCGACTGCATCCAGCGGGTCCGTCGTGCGCATGATCTGCTCCTGTCCGGCGTGGGCCTGCAAGCGGGGAAACGGGGAAACCGTCTTTGTTGCAGCGAAGCATAGATGCGCCGAAAAGCCTTAGAAGCGGACTGGCGGAAAACGCAGAATGATTGGCCGATTAACCGGGAAATTGATTATAAAAAGTAGTGCGCGAGCCACCTGGAGCTACGGGGGGAAAATGCTGAAATGTATGGAATGACAACGGCGCCACTCAGAATTCAGTCACAATGCCAAAAATTGCGGCGAGGCGATATTTTCGATCACGATTTGCCAAATCCCAGTGCAGAAGCCACTCTATGGGGCATCTAGTCATTATCTTTACCTAATTTAAAATCCCGGAATTAGGGAAAGTGACTCAAATCAGATACATAACATGATTGGCACGCCGCATTTTTGCAGAAAACCAACTAGTGCCAAGTAATGATCCGCCAACATAGCGGAACTTTCAGCCAGTCGACCTTGCACGGCGTCCAATTTCCATTATGATGCAATGCAACATATTTGATTTTTTTGGATTCCACACAAGGGGGTAGTGATGCCATGGAGCACCTTGTCGATATGCCGCCGCCGGTCCGGTGCCTCGGTCCGCTACCGGTAGCCGGCCAACGGGAAATTCAGCGCATCGGGTTGCTGCTGTTTGAAGGCTGCTCGCTGCTTACTGCCGGCATCATCGCGGAAGCCTTCCGCGTGGCCAACGAACTCGAACTCCTGCGTCGCAGGCGACCTGTCTACCAGCTCTCCCTCTTTTCTTACCGCGGCGGCAATGTCGCGTGCTCCTCTTCCATCCGGATCTGGACGCAGAGCCTGGACGCGCTGGGTCAGCGAGACTTCAACGCCATCTTTATTGCCTGCAGCGAGCGCGAGCCGGTCGTTGAGCGCGATGCGCGGCTCATGACCGCCATGCTCGAGGTCAGCGAAATGGTGCTGGAGCGCTCCCGCGCGGGGCGGGAGCCGACCCTGCCCCGCGTCTCCCGGGCACATCCGCTGCGTATCGCCAAGAGGGACAAATTCGTCGGCGCCAGCCATGCCACGCCTTCCGTATTCTGGTGCCGGGGAGGCGTGGACTCCGCTCCGGACGTCATGCCGTCTGCCGTCGATATGGCCCTGGCACAGATCGAGTCGGACCTTGGCTTCGTCATGGCCCGGGAAGTTGCAAGGCAGCTCGCGCCGCAACCGGACATGCCGCTGGTGCGCCCGGATGCCGGGGAAGCTGGCGACGCGCCCGACATCGCATCGTCCGAAACCACCGAAAAGATGCGCGCGTCGGCACGGTGGATCGCGGAGCATTACACGGAAGCGATCTCCGTGGCCGACGCGGCGCGTGTTGCCGCCATGAGCGAGCGCAACTACCTGCGGCGCTTCAAGTGGGCCCTGGGCGTGACGCCGTCGGAGTACTTGCTTCGCGCGCGGCTGGACATGATTTGCCGGCTGCTGATGGAAACGGACCTGCCGGTCGACAAAATAGCGCGGCGCTGCGGGATGGGAAACGGAGACCGGCTCGCCAAGATTTTCCGCAAGCGCTTCTCGCTGTCGCCCACGGCGTACCGCAATCAGGGCAAGACAAAGCAGTGCGAAACAACCTAGCTACTGGAGGAGACCTGAGCATGCGCCACGACCTGCTGGATGTTGCGAAACTCGAGGGGATGTCCCGTGAACTGTCGGAAACCTACCGTTGCGCCGACCCGTTCCCCCATATCTGCATCGACAACTTTCTTGATGAAGACGTTTATCGGGAAGCCAGCGATGCGTTTCCAGGCGCAACGGAGCACGTCTGGTTCAAGTTTCACTCGGCCACCGAGAACCTGAAGCTGCAAAGCCAGGACTTCTACGCCATCCCGCCTGCGCTGCGGGCACTGATCATGGAGTTCAATGCGCCCGGATTCACCCGCTTCCTGGAAACGCTGTCCGGCATCCAGGGGCTGGTGCCGGACCCCCACCTCCATGGCGGCGGCCTGCACCAGACGCTGCCTGGCGGCCACCTGTGCCTGCATATCGACTACAACTACCATCTCGAATGGGAGCTTGACCGTCGGCTCAATGTGCTGCTGTATCTCAATGACAAGTGGGAGGACAGCTGGGCCGGCCATCTGCAACTGTGGGACAACGAGGTCCAGCGCTGCGTGCAGAAGATCGCGCCGATCGGAAACCGGCTGGTCGTCTTCAATACCAATGAGTGCTCATGGCACGGGCATCCCGAACCCCTTGCGTGCCCGCGAGGCGTCACGCGACGGTCGATCGCGCTCTACTACTACTCCAACGGCCGGCCCGAGCCGGATGCCGCCGATGAGCATTCCACCCGCTTCCAGACGCGGCCGGGCGAGCRGTACGGCTTCACCGCACGGGACATCCTGCATGGCATTACGCCGCCTTATGCGAAGGCGTTGGCCAAGCGGATTGTTGGACGATAGCGGGGACCGCAATCACTTGCGATGGAGGGATCATGCCACGATACGCCCAAGCCGCTATCACAAGGCCGTACCGCGCTGACGAGGGCAAGAGGATGTCATATATGCTCGTCACCGGCGGTGCCGGCTTCATCGGCGCCAACTTCGTCCTGAATTGGCTGAGCCAGGATGTCACGGACGGTATCATCAACGTCGACAAGCTGACCTACGCCGGCAACCGCAACACCCTGGCCTCCCTCGGAGGTGACGCCCGCCACATCTTCTCGCAGACTGATATCTGCGACCGCGCCGCCCTGGACAAGCTGTTTGCCGCCCATAAGCCGTGCGCGGTGGTTCACTTTGCCGCCGAAAGCCACGTCGACCGCTCCATCCACGACCCGGCCGAGTTCATCCAGACCAATATCGTCGGCACCTTCAACTTGCTCGAAACCGCGCGCACTTATTGGGGAGGTCTGGACGCCGCCGCCAAGGCTGCCTTCCGCTTCCTGCACGTCTCCACCGACGAAGTGTTCGGATCGCTGGGCCCCAGCGATCCCCAATTCTCGGAAACCACCGCCTATCAGCCGAATAGTCCGTATTCGGCCTCCAAGGCTGCGTCAGACCACTTGGTCCGGGCCTATCACCACACTTACGGGCTGCCGGTGCTGACGACCAACTGCTCGAACAATTACGGTCCCTATCACTTTCCCGAGAAGCTGATTCCGCTGATGATTACCAATGCCTTGGCTGGCAGGTCGCTGCCCGTCTACGGCGATGGCCTCAATGTGCGCGACTGGCTCTACGTGGGTGACCACTGCGCCGCGATCCGCGCAGTGCTGGCACGCGGCCGCGTGGGTGAGACTTATAACGTGGGCGGCTGGAACGAGAAGACTAACCTCGATGTGGTCCACACCCTGTGTGACTTGCTGGATGAACTCCGCCCCAAGGCTATCGGCTCCTATCGCGACCAGATCACCTTCGTCAAGGATCGCCCGGGCCACGACCGTCGCTACGCTATCGATGCCCACAAGCTCGAGCGCGAGCTGGGCTGGAAGCCCGCCGAGACTCTAGAAACCGGCCTGCGCAAGACCGTGCAGTGGTACCTGGACAACCAAGCCTGGGTTCAGAACGTGATGTCGGGCGACTACCGGAACTGGGTGGGCAACCAATATGCAGCATAAAGCGATCAGCGTCCCCACCTTCTTAGTGACCGGGAGCAATGGCCAGGTCGGCTTCGAACTGCGTCGTAGCCTGGCCCCGCTGGGCCGTGTCGTGGCATTGGATCGTACCGGCTGCGACCTGTCTTGCCCGGACGAAATCCGCCGCATGGTGCGCGAGTACCGGCCCGACGTGATTGTCAACCCGGGCGCCTATACCGCGGTGGACAAGGCGGAAACCGAACCCGATCTGGTCTTCACCATCAACGGCACGGCTGCTGGAATTCTGGCAGAAGAAGCCAAGGCGCTCGGGAGCCTGCTGGTCCACTATTCTACGGATTATGTCTTCGACGGCACCAAAAACGGGACCTATGTCGAAACCGACCCGGTCAATCCACTGTCGGTGTACGGCAAGAGCAAGCTCGCCGGTGAACAGGCCATTACCGCCACCGGTGCACGGTCGTTAATCCTGCGGACCTGCTGGGCGGCAGGCGCGCATGGCGGCAATTTCGCCAAGACAATGCTTCGCCTGGGGCGTGAGCGCGACAGCCTACGCGTGATTGCCGACCAGTTTGGCGCACCCACCACTGCAACGCTGATTGCCGACGTGACCGCGCAGATCGTGGGACGACGCTGGCTGTCTGGCGACCGCACGTCGTTTCCCTCCGGCCTCTATCACCTGGCCGCTGCTGGTGAAACCACTTGGCACGCCTACGCAACCGAAGTGCTGCGCTATGCCGCCGCCCATGGTATCGAGTTGAAGGTCGATCCAGGGTGTATCGAGCCGATTCCCGCCACGGCTTATCCTCTGCCGGCGCCGCGCCCGGCCAACTCGCGCCTGGACACCAGCAAGCTGCGCCAGACCTTCGATATCCACCTTCCAGATTGGCAGCAGGGCGTGCATTTCCTACTAGACCAGATTTTTTCCTGAGCCTGTTTACCATGCGCAAAGGCATTATCCTGGCCGGGGGTTCCGGCACCCGGCTCTATCCGACTACGCGATCGGTATCGAAGCAATTGCTGCCGGTCTACGACATTTTGGATCCTATCAAATGAGCTTGAATGTTATTCAAACTGACATTGCCGAGGTTTTGATCATCGAGCCAAAGGTGTTCGGTGATGACCGCGGCTTCTTTTATGAGAGCTTCAATGGGCGCTTGTTTGAGGAGGCGACGGGCGTGAAACGAACCTTTGTGCAAGACAATCATTCGCGCTCCGCACGCAATGTATTGCGCGGGCTTCACTATCAGATCAAGCATCCCCAAGGCAAGCTGGTGCGCGTGGTGGTGGGCCAAGTGTTCGATGCCGCGGTGGACCTGCGCATGAGCTCCCCGAATTTTGGCAAGTGGGTTGGTGTCACGTTATCAGCAGAGAACAAGCGCCAGCTGTGGGTGCCAGAAGGCTTCGCCCATGGATTTGTAGTGACATCTGAATATGCGGAGTTTCTCTATAAAACGACGGACTATTGGTATCCGGAACATGAGCGTAGCTTGCTCTGGAACGATGCGCAGGTAGGCATCGACTGGCCGATCAATGGCGAACCTGTCCTCGCCGCCAAAGATGCCGCCGCGAAATCAATCGGACATGCAGAACTGTTTGCGTAGGGAACTCAGAAGCGGCAGATGACTTCGATTTCGGAGACGAGCGGCCGGCGTGGCTTCAACCGATTTTAACGAGACATATCCCATGCCAGTTAGCCCTTCCGTTTTCAAGGCCTATGACATTCGTGGCATCGTCGGCAAAACGCTTACCCGCGACGTTGCCCGGCTGATTGGTCTGTCCTTCGGCTCGGCTGCCCGTGAGCTTGGCGAAAAGTCCGTCGCTGTCGGCCGTGACGGCCGCCTGTCAGGCCCGGATCTACTCGGCGGCCTGGTCGAAGGCCTGCGCGCAGCCGGTGTGGATGTGACCGACCTGGGCATGGTTGCCACCCCAATGGTCTACTTCGGGACCAATATCGAAGTGGATAGCGCGCGCGCCACCTCGGGCATCATGGTCACCGGCAGCCACAACCCACCCGACTACAACGGCTTCAAGATGGTCCTGGCAGGCAAAGCGATCTACGGCGAGCAGATTCAGGCGCTGCGCCAGCGGATCGAGGCCGGCAGCTGCGCAAGTGGCGCCGGTTCCTACCGGGAAGTGGATGTGCGTCAGCAATATCTCGAGCGCATCATCGGCGACGTGGAGCTCGCGCGCCCCATGAAGATCGCGCTGGATGCAGGCAACGGCGTGGCAGGCGCTTTCGTTGGCGACCTGTTCCGCGGGCTGGGCTGCGAGGTGACGGAACTGTTCTGCGAGGTGGACGGGCACTTCCCCAACCACCATCCGGACCCGGCCCATGTGGAGAACCTGCAAGACCTGATGAAGTGCCTGCGCGAGACGGATTGCGAGCTGGGCCTGGCCTTTGATGGCGATGGCGACCGCCTCGGCGTGGTGACCAAGGACGGTCAGGTGATTTTCCCGGATCGCCAACTGATGCTGTTCGCCGAAGAAATCCTGTCGCGCAACCCGGGCGCGCAGGTGATCTACGACGTCAAATGCACGGGCAAGCTGGCCCCGTGGATTCGCCAGCATGGTGGCGAGCCGCTGATGTGGAAGACCGGCCATTCGCTGGTGAAGGCCAAGCTCAAGGAGACTGGCGCACCGATCGCCGGCGAGATGAGCGGGCACGTGTTCTTCAAGGATCGCTGGTACGGCTTTGACGATGGCCTGTACACGGGCGCCCGCCTGCTGGAAATCCTGTCGCGCCACGCCGACCCGAGCGCCGTGCTGAATGCGCTGCCGAACGCCAACAACACCCCCGAGTTGCAACTCAAGTGCGCCGAGGGTGAGCCGTTCACGCTGCTGGACAAGATCAAGGCCAACGCGAAGTTCGAGGGTGCTCGCGAGGTCATCACCATCGACGGCGTGCGCGTCGAGTACGCCGATGGCTTCGGCCTGGCCCGTCCGTCCAATACGACGCCGGTGGTGGTGATGCGGTTCGAGGCGGACAACGACGCCGCGCTGGCGCGGATCCAGGCTGAATTCAAACGCGTGATCCTGGGCGAGAAGCCGGATGCGCGGCTGCCCTTCTGAATATGTGCTTGACCCTTTGAACATGGCAGGCTTGCGCACCTGCGCCGGTGGCAAGGGTTGTATGAGGCTTCCTTAACCCATTTTCTTCAACCTGAAAAATCCTCATGTCTGAGTCATTGCTGCTGACTGGCGCCACCGGATATATCGCATCGCATACGTGGGTGGCGCTGCTTGACGACGGGTACGATGTCATCGGTCTGGATAATCTGTGCAACAGCAATCAGATAGTGGTGGAGCGAATTGCCGCCATTTCGGGAAAAACCCCGCATTTTGTCAAAGGTGATGTGCGCGACCGTGCGCTGCTCGACCGCCTGTTTGCCGAGCATCGCATCACCGGCGCCATCCATTTCGCGGCACTCAAGGCGGTAGGCGAATCCGTGAGCCAGCCGCTGGCGTACTACGATAACAACCTGAACGGTCTGCTGACCCTATGCACGACCATGCAGGCAGCAGGGGTGAAACAACTGGTGTTCAGTTCTTCAGCCACCGTCTATGGTAATCCGCACACAGTCCCGATTCTCGAGAACTTCCCGCTGTCCGCAACGAATCCCTACGGCCAGACCAAGCTGATGGGTGAGCAGATCCTGCGCGACCTTGAAAAATCCGATCCGGACTGGCGCATTGCCCATTTGCGCTATTTCAACCCGGTGGGCGCGCACGAGAGCGGGCTGATCGGCGAGGACCCGAGCGGTGTGCCAAATAACCTGATGCCTTACGTGGCGCAGGTGGCGGGCGGGCGCCGCAAGAAGCTGATGGTGTTCGGCGGCGACTATCCTACGGCCGACGGTACCGGCGTGCGCGACTATATCCACGTATCCGACCTGGCAGACGGCCACCTCGCGGCGTTGGCTTACCTGCGCGGCCACCAGCAGGGGATAACGGTCAACCTCGGCACCGGCCGCGGCTACAGCGTGTTGGAAGTGGTCAGGGCGTACGAGTGCGCCAGCGGCCGCCCCGTGCCGTATGAAATCGTGGCGCGCCGAGCCGGCGATATCGCTTCCTGCTATGCCGATTCCGCGCTGGCACACCGCATGCTGGGCTGGCGTGCGCGGTACGACCTTGCCCGCATGTGCGAAGATTCCTGGCGTTGGCAATCTATGAATCCGAGTGGGTTTGCCGGCTGAAACTGTGCGACGTAACCGTTTCTGAGTGGGCGCTGCGGCCCGCTCGGTTTGCTCGCTTCTCTCAGCCGGGGAAGCGGGGGAATCGACCAGATAGCTATCGGCGAGCTTGTCGTATCGAGTCGCAACACGACGAAAATGTTTGATTCTGCTGAAGAAGCGTTCGACCAGGTTGCGCGCATACGATTGTATGCGGTGCTTGATCTTGCGATTCTAGCGCGGAGGGATAGCCACCTTCGCCTTGATCGCTCGGATGGGGTTTTGTCGCAATAAGGCGGTTGAAGCGAGCTGGGTTGATGTGCTGAGGACCGCTTACGTCGCCAACGAGTAGAACTGGTCGGCTGCGGACGGATTGGTGCCGCGAGCGTACTTCATCTGTCCTTTCACGATCATATGCATCACCTCGATGCCGCCCAGCAGAATCCGCGCGCAGCGAAAAACCTTGAACCCGAGCATGGGTCGGGTGCGGCGCTTGATCGCCCGATGGTCCTGTTCCACGATGTTGTTCAAATACTTGGCCTGGCGAATCCTGATGGGCCTTTCGCGCTGTGCGTTGATCACGTGCAGCCCGGCCAGATTGGCGCCGCTCTTGTCGATGGTCACTGTTCCGGGCGCGCCATTCTGGTCGATGGCCTTCTCGAAGTAGCGCCGGGGCGCCGCCGTATCCCGTTTGGCCCGCAACAGAAAATCGACTGTGTCGCACGCCTTGTCCACGGTCCGGTATAAATACTTCCACTCGCCCTTGACCTTGATATACGTCTCGTCCATCCGCCAGCTTCTGCCGACTGCACGCTTGTGGCGGCGGAACGCCTTCTCGAGGCACTGGCAGCAGCTTGAGCGCCCAGCGGTGCACCGTCGAATGATCAACCGATATACCTCGCTCGGCCATCATCTCTTCGAGATGGCGCGGGCTCAGCGGGTAGGCCACGTACTACCACCGTACGCAGGTCAGCATCACATCCAGCAGATAATGCAACCGTTGAAGCACATTCGCCACCGCCGGATTCGGCTCTCTCATCGTCGTTCACATGGTTCTTCTTGCGAGGTCCGCAGCATACCAGCCTCCCATAGTGCGACAGAAACGGTGGAATCGGTGTAGCGGAATATGCGCCTCCCTAGGGCCTGTTGACAATCAGCAGATCCAGATGAATGCGGCGGCGAGCGCAACGAACGATGAGAAACGTTCGGAGAGCTTGTCGTAGCGCGTGGCAACGCGGCGGAATTGCTTGATGCGGCAGAAGAAGCGTTCGATCAAATTTCGCGAGGCATACAGATGCTCGTCCAGGGGGCGTTGTTCAAGACGATTGGCGCGACTGGGGATGACGGCTTGAATACCGCGGACTGCAGGTGTTGCAGGATCGCGTTCGAATCGTAGGCTTTGTCGGCGGCCAGACTGGCGGGCTTCAGTTCGTCAAGCAAAGGCAGCGCTTCGCGGCTGTCCCCGGCCTAGCCGCCGGTCAGGCGAAAGCGCGTGAGCATACCCAATCCATCGACCAGCGCATGAATCTTGGTGGTCAATCCGCCACGCGAGCGGCCGATCGCCTGATCGCCTTTTTTTGGGGCGCGCCGGCGGCATGCTGGTGGGCACGCACAATGGTGCTGTCGATGAAGACTTCCTCGAAGTCGGGGTAATCGTCCTTTTGCTGCAGATTGAGGGGCGGCCGGGATTCGCAATTATGAGCGGCAGAGCATAAGCCGAATCCCGGCCGACCCCCCAGTTGTCCTTGGCAAGCCAATCAAAATGCAATTAATCGCCAGGATTCCTCCCCAACCTTAAACCCCGGTTTGGCAGCACAGGCCACTTGGCAGGGGAGCGACGTGGCGTGAGGATTGGCCGGATCAGCGTGCGCGGGACGCGTCGCGATCCTGGTCCAGTCACTCGTGGCTCCAAGATGCTTCGCACATGACCCACAGTGCAATGGCCACCACCGATACAAACAGCGGTTCCTTGCTGAGGGTTATGGCGGAGAGACCAACCGCTGAATCAGTGGCATGCAGACCAATGATGAACAGGGATACTGCGCCGATCAGGCGCGCGATAATCTTGGCCAGGACCTGGCCCATCTCGGCCATTCCATTTGGGTTCATTTGCATTCTTTCAATGCGTGTGGCGCATGACGTCTCAGCCGTTGGCGTCCCGCAGGTCAGTTGCCATGGCTACTGCACAGACGGATCTCGCCGTCCTTGCCATGCACCACCAACTCGACTTCTTCGCGCTGGGCAAGTGCACTGCCAGCTTTGATCGCATCTTCCTGGCTGTCATAGTGGAACCGCGCGCGCACCGCGCCTTCCTGCTTGACATCCCAGCCCCTGCCGTGAGGTATGACGTGGAAATTGCCCTTATGTATCATGGCTATGCCCCTAAGGCGGCACCGTGGTCATGCCGGCGATGGCAACGGCGAGCAAATGATTTGCTTTATGCCAGTCCGATCCTCGATCACTAGATTGACACCGCTGCGGGCCGCCATGGTGCTTCCGACGCTCAGTGCTTCGTCTTGAGCTTCGAACTCCAGGATTGCGGTGGTGGCGCCACATAATTTCAAGACCCAACCGGCCGGCACGGCACAAATCAGGATGTCTCCTCGCATCTCAGTTCCTCGTGAGGGAGATGCATAAAGCTTAGGAGAGACAGGTAAAAGCCGGCATCGGGCGCCGTCCTACCCAGCGGACTGCACCTCTGCCTTTTCTCTGGCATTTTGCCCTTGACGCCAGCGCCCTAGTTCGGCCGTGTCGCCAGGCAGAAACTGGGATTCCAGGAAGATCGGTTCGGCCTGAAAGGTCAGAGCTGGCATGCTGCCTCCTGGCGCGTTGCGTAGTGGCGCTCGCCGCGGGTGCGCAGGGAGATCGAGCGTGGGCCCGTGAACTGGATGCTGTAGTCAAGCAAGAAGCTTAGCCAAGCGCCTTGGCAGTCAAACTCTAGACGGTCGATTGTCCAAGGCAGCACCATAATTGCTGCGGTGTCGATACCACGCAGGACGAGCCGAGCGCCGGCAGCCTGTGCCGCAGCCTCTACCTCGGGATTCCACGTGTCGGCGGTCAGCAGTGGATCGTACACAGTGATGCGCGCGCATGTGAAGGGCACGGCGACCGCATTGGCTGCGCGGCGGTACAGGAAGACGGTCTCGAGATCGCAGGTGAACATGTCTCTCTCACTTATACTGTATGGATATCCAGTATAGGGCCGTTCCAAGTCAATCGTGGGTAGTTGAGTTAACTGTATGGATATACAGTCTATGGAGCAAAGGGAGGAAAGAGGCAAACGCCGCACACTTGTAGGCGGGGATGTAAATCGAGGGAATCGTTGGAAGGGCCGGGACAAACGGGTATTCCCACCGTGGGAATATGGTGGGAGCAAAGCTCCGCTTTGAGACGTACAAACAGCGAAGGTTAAGTCGCTTTGGTGTGGATGATGGGACTCGAACCCACGGGCTGCGCCGAGCCGGTGTCGGCGAAATTCTATTGCTGGCCGGGCAGGGCGGACGGACGGACGGTCGGACGGGGAGGGTGACAGTTCGGTAGAGCCATGCGTATGACCTCGCGAAAGATCGGAAAAATAGGGGTATTCTGGCGATCCGCGTTCACGCCACGACCTGCGCGCCAGGGAGATCTCCATTGAAAGCACTCGCGAGCATCGGCAGGAGAAGAGCAGTTTTCCTTCATCTATCCTGGCGCGCATCCACATTTGCGTAATTAGAGGTCGCCATTAGCCGAAATAGCAATCTGCAACAGCAGGAGCCTTGGCTAGACGTTCCACGGGTTCGATTTGCATTCCGCGAGCCGCGTTTCCCGCTTTAGGTTGCCGGTCGCGGTCGCCAATGGAGTCGGCGAATGGCGCCCGCCAGTTGCAAATGCCTCACGCGCCGTCCGGTGCCCCCACCAGCGCCATCAGCCGCGCCATGCATGGGCTGGCCGCCGCCAGCGCGCGATGTTCGTCGAGGATATCCTGCAGGATGGCATGCGTCGTATCCGGGTTGGCCAGCACCACGCGGAAAACGGCAATCGGGCGGCCACCCCACTGTGTCGACATCAACTGCGTGCGCGATACGAACGAGCGGCCGGCATCGCGCTGCATTTCCTGAATGCTGATGGTCAGCGCATCCAGCGCGTCCAGAATCTTCTCGCGCCTGTCGGCCGAAGCCGTTGCCAGCGCGGCACGCACGGTCTCGGGCATATGGCGATAGGTCAGGATGCAAAGCTGCGGGTGGCTGTCGAGCTCGAAATCGGGCTGCTGCGCAATCAGGGATGCAAAGTAGTGGGCGTTATCGATGCTACGATCGATCAACTGCGCCAACCCCTTGCGACCGAGCAGATGAAGGTTTGCATAGAGCATGACTGCCGCCGCGCCGCGCGATCCTTCGAGCGTATGGCGCCCCAGGTCCACCGAGCCCTTGCGCACGATGTAGTTCGCATGCTGGATGATTTCCTGCGTCCACGCCGGGCTCCGGAACAGCACCATGCCGGCACCCATCGGCACGTAGAACTGTTTGTGCGCATCGATGACGACGGAATCGGCACGCTCGATGCCCGCGAAGCGCCAGCGCTCGCGCTCCGACAGCAGTGTTGCGCCGCCCCATGCGGCATCCACGTGGAAATGGCA